>DASQZW010000275.1:0-12427 GCA_035638495.1 Terriglobales bacterium | reverse complement strand
GGCCAGCCCGGGTCCCAGCAGTCCGGCGGCCGCGCCGGCCACCCGGCCGAGCCGCCGGCCGCGGCCGGTGACATCGGCCGCCGCGGCGGCCGCCGCCGCGCCGCCGAACAGGGCGAGGGTCCACGAGCCGACGCTCATCGGCGAGGTCGGCCGGAAGACGCGGAGCATGTTGGCGAACCGCTCCGGCCGGCCCAGGTCCGAGATGAGCAGCAGCGGGCTGACCATCGCGCCGGTGGCCGCGGCCATCCGCGCGTTCCTGGCGAGAGCACCCTGGCCGGCCAGGTCCGCGGCCAGGCCGAGCAGCGCGGACGCCCCGGCCAGGCCTCCCACGAAGAAGTAGACGGGGATCTCCCACGTCCAGACGGGCCGCTTCAGGACCGGCCGCCCCGGGTACTCGGAGACGTTCGGAGCGCCGCTCACCGGCGGCGGCCGCCCAGCACCGCGGCGACCACGCCGAGGACCAGCGCGCCCGCGGCCACGGCGGCCGCCCCCCAGGCGCCGGCCACCTCGCGGCTCGGCGCCTCCGGCTCGGACGGGAGGCCGTACACCTCGGGCCGGTCCAGCAGCAGGAAGATGGAGCCGGTGCCCCCCACCCCCTCCCCGCCGGCGTCGGCCGTGCCGTACAGGCGCGCCCCGGCGACGCCGTCGCGCCGCAGCCGGTCGAGGCGAGCCCGCGCCCGCTCCTCCATCTCGTCCAGCGGTCCGAAGCTGATGGATCCGGTCGGGCACGCTTTGGCGCAGGCCGGCAGCAGGTCCAGCCCGAGCCGGTCGTAGCACATCGTGCACTTGAACGCCCGGCCGTCCCCCTGCCGGCGGTCGATCACGCCGAACGGGCAGGCCGGGACGCAGTAGCCACATCCGTTGCAGACGTCGTCCTGGACCACGACCGTGCCGAATTCGGTCCGAAACAGGGCGCCCGTCGGGCACACCTCGAGGCAGGCCGCGCGCGTGCAGTGCTTGCACACGTCGGAGTTCATCAACCAGCGCACGCCGTCCTCCGTCTGCTGCTCGACGAACGCCACGTGACGCCAGGTGTCCGCGCCCAGTCCGCCCGAGTTGTCGTAGGAGTTGGCAAGGAACCGCAGCCCGTCATCGGGCACCAGGTTCCATTCCTTGCAGGCGACCTCGCACGCCTTGCAGCCGATGCAGATCGAGGAGTCGGTGAAGAAGCCGACGCGGGTCATACGTGCAGCCGGCCCGACCGGATGTCGCACGTGGCCACCTTGGACTCCTGGATGTGTACGTTGGGGTCGAGCACGATCGCGAGCAGGTCGTTGGCGGAAGCACCGCGCGCCAGGCCCCGGCTGCCCCAGTGGTAGGGCAGCCCGACCTGGTGCACCACCCGGGAGCCGAGCCGGAACGGCCGCACGCGTTCGGTGACCAGCACGCGGGCCTCGATCGCGGACCGCTCGGTGATCACCACTGCCCAACCGCCGTTGACCAGGCCGCGCTCCTGGGCCAGCTGCGGCGAGACCTCGCAGAACAGCTCCGGCTGCAGCTCCGACAGGAACGGCAGGAAGCGGCTCATGCCGCCGGCGGTGTGGTGCTCCGTCAGCCGGTAGGTCGTCAGCACGTACGGGTAGCGTGAGCGATCCGCGTTGTGCCGGTTGTCGGGGCGGTCGAACCGCAGCGCCGCCGGGCTGGCCGCGACCTCGTAGAGCGGGTTGCCCACCGGCGACTCGTCGGGTTCGTAGTGAGCGGGGAGCGGCCCGTCCGCGATGCCGCGCGGGGCGAACAGCCAGCCCAGGCCGTCGGGTTGCATGATGAACGGCCGGCTGCCCGGCAGTGCCAGCTCCGCGCGTGCGCCCTCGGGCGGCAGGTAGTCCGGCGGCGTCTCGGCGCCGAAGTCGGGCACGTCCTCGCCCGTCCAGCGGCCGGCCGCGGCGTCCCACCACACGTACCGCTTGCGTTCGGACCAGGGCCGGCCCGCGGGGTCGGCCGAGGCGCGGTTGTAGAGCAGACGCCGGTTGGCTGGCCACGCCCAGCCCCAGCCCGGTGCGACCCAGCTCTGCTCGGCCCCCGGCCGGCGGCGCGCCGTCTGGTTGACCCCGTCCGCGAAGCTGCCGCAGTAGATCCAGCAGCCGCAGGCGGTCGACCCGTCGTCGCGCAGCTGCGCGAACGAGCGGAGCGGCCGGCCCTCGGCGTCGCGGCCGTTGATCTCGGCCAGCACCGCCTCCGCGCTCGGCTCGTCGTGCGGGCCCTCGGTCGGGTAGTCCCAGGTGAGCGCGAGCACGGCGCGGTCGCGCGGCTCGGTCGAGCCGGCCAGCCGCTCGCGGACCCGGCGACCGAGCTGGTGGAAGAACCACAGCTCGGAACGGCGGTCGCCCTCCGCCTCCACCGCGGCGTGGTGCCACTGGAGCAGGCGCTGGGTGTTCGTGAAGGACCCGTCCTTCTCTGTGTGGGCGGCCGCCGGGAGCAGGAACACCTCCGTGCCGATCGCACGTGTCCGCAGCTCGCCCGTGGCGATCTCGGGCGCGTCCTTCCAGAAGGCGGCGGTCTCGATCTCGACGAGGTCGCGCACCACGAGCCACTCGAGGTTGGCCAGCGCCAGACGGTGCAGGCGCGAGTTGACGGAACCGACCGCGGGGTTCTCGCCAAGTACGAAGAAGCCGCGCACCCGGCCGTCGAGCATTCCGAGCACCGTGGGGTACGTCGAGTGGTCGCCGTCGATCCGCGGCAGCCAGCCGAAGCCGAACTCGTTCTCGGGCCCGACCGAGCCGCCGAACCAGGCCTTGAGGAGGCTGACCGCGAAGGCGCCGGTGCGGCCCCACCAACCTGCCGGCGGGTCCGCCTGCCGCGTGAAGGCGGCGAGGTCCGGGTGCTGCCGCGCGTGGGGCATCGGCAGGTAGCCGGGCAGCAGGTTGTACAGCGTCGGGATGTCGGTCGAGCCCTGGATGCTGGCGTGGCCGCGCAGCGCCATGATGCCCCCGCCGGGCCGGCCGACGTTGCCGAGCAGCAGCTGGAGGATGGCGGCCGACCTGACGTTCTGGACGCCCACGGTGTGCTGTGTCCAGCCGACCGAGTAGACGACCGCGGACGTCCGCTCGCGGCCCGAGTTGTCGCACAGCGCGTCGGCGACTCGCCGCAGGTCGCGTGGCGCCACGCCGCAGACTCGCTCGACCAGTTCTGCCGTGTACCGGGCGAAGTGGCGGCGCAGAACCTGGTAGACGCAGCGCGGGTGGCGCAGCGTCTCGTCCCGCTCGCCGGTCAGCCTCCAGGAGGTCGGGTCGTAGGCGCCGCGGTCGGGGTCCCAGCCCGAGAACAGGCCGTCCAGGTCCTCCGTGTCGCGGAAGTCGTCGGACACGAGTTCCGCGGCGTTCGTGTACGCGACCACGTACTCGCGGAAGTCACGCTGGGTCTCCAGGACGTGGCGCACGATCCCGCCCAGGAACGCGATGTCCGACCCGGGCCGGATGGCGACGTGGAACGTGGCGTTGGCGCTCGTGCGCGTGAACCTCGGGTCGACGTGGATCACGGTCGCGCCGCGCAGCTTCGCCTCGAGCACCCACTGAAAGCCGACCGGGTGCGCCTCGGCCATGTTCGAGCCCATGATCAGGATGCAGTCGGCGTGCTGCAGGTCCTGCTGGAACGTGGTGGCGCCCCCCCTCCCCAGGCTGGTCCCCAGACCGGGGACGGTGGCGCTGTGTCATATCCGCGCCTGGTTCTCGACCTGGACGACGCCCAGCGCCGTGAACAGCTTCTTGATGAGGTAGTTCTCCTCGTTGTCCAGCGTGGCCCCGCCCAGGCTGGCGATGCCGAGCGTCCGGTTGAGGGGACGGCCCTCGGGGTCGCTCTCCTCCCATGTCTCGGCCCGGGTCCGCACCACCCGGTCGGCGATCATGTCCATCGCCCGCTCGAGCGGGATCGACTCCCAGTCGGTGCCGTGGGGCCGCCGGTAGCGCGCCGTCCGTTCGCGAAACGGGCTGTTCACGAGCTGCTCGGTGGCCGAGCCCTTGGGACAGAGGCGGCCCCGCGAGATCGGGCTGTCGGGATCGCCCTCGATCTGGGTGACGCGGCCGTCCCGCACGAAGACGAGCTGGCCGCAGCCGACCGCGCAGTACGGACAGATCGAGCGGACGACGCGGTCGGCGCCGGCGATCCTGGCCACTCGTTCCTCCGTCCGGCGCGATCGGGCGGTCAGCCCGAGACCGCGCAGATCGGCCGCCAGGAGCTGCCGGAGCACCGGCCAGCGGGCGCCTCGGCTCATGTGACCCTTTATCGCACATCGCACTCCCTGGGGACCGGCTGCCAGAATGCGCGTGTGCAATCCGACGAGGTCCAGGTGCTCCTCATCGAGGACGACAGCGCCCTGGCGCAGATGTACCAGCTGAAGCTGGAGCGGGACGGCTACACCGTGCGAGTCGCGGGCGACGGCGAGGAGGCGCAGCGGCTGATCGACGAGCAGATGCCGGACCTGATCTTCCTGGACATCAGGCTGCCCAAGATGGACGGCCTGGTCTTCCTGGAGCAGCTCCGGTTGGTCGACCGGACTCGCAACATCCCGGTCGTGATCGTGAGCAACTACAGCGAGCAGGAGCTCGTGTCACGGGGCCTCCAGCTGGGGGCCCTCGAGTACCTGGTCAAGAGCCAGACCACGCCCGGCCGGCTGTCGGAGGGCGTGCCCGAGTGGAGCCGGCCCTACTTCTACCCCGACCAGTCGGAGGACAACGGGAACAACTGATTCCGGTCGCGGGCAGCCGGGGCTGGGCTGGTGTTCAGAAACGAGCCGCCTGGCGACGTGTCGGCGCCCGGGTGAGCGGGCCGGCGAAGGGGGCGGCGGGCTAGCACCGGCCCACTTTTGGGCGTCAACTGTATCGCAGACAACTGCCAAGTGGACGAAATGTGCGCCAATCGCCCTTATTCACCGGCTCGAAGGGGCGATCCGCATACGTTTGGCACACCTGGGCGCCAGTTACCACCCAGAAGCGTGCCGATGTTAGCCCGCCAGCCCTCCTTCGCCCGCCCTGCACACTCGACAGGCCAGCTTCATCCGGCGCGGTCGGCCGAAGCCTAGCCCGTCGTCGCGATGTACACCGGCAGGCTCAGCACGAACGTGCTGCCCTTGCCCGGCGCGCTGGCCTCCAGCCGCAGTGAGCCCTCGTTGAACTGCGCCAGCTCACGGCTGATGGACAGCCCCAGGCCCAGGCCGGGGCTGAACGGCGAGTCGTCGCCGTCCAGCCGGTGGAAGCGCTCGAAGACCCGGTCGTGCTGGTCGGCCGGGATTCCCACGCCCTCGTCGCGCACCACGATCTCCACCCCCTCGCGGCGGCGCACCGCCACCGTCACCCGCGCCGGCCGGTCGCTGTACGTCAGCGCGTTGTTCAGCAGGTTGTCGAGGATGCGCGCGACGTGGCCGCGGTCCGCGTGCACGACCGCCTCCTCCTCCGCGAGACGAGCCTCGAGCCGCGCCCCCTCCAGTCGCGCCCGTGGCGCGATCCGGTCCAGCGCATCGCGCACCGCGTCGTCGGCGTCCAGCCGGTCCGCCTCGCGGGGCAGCCGGCCGGTCTCCAGGCGCGCCGTGACCAGCAGCGCCTCGATCAGCGACTCCAGCTCGCGCGCCTTCGCGGCCAGGATCGACACGATCTCGCCCATCTCGCCGGGGACCGCGAACGTCCCGTCCTCCAGCAGCGACAGGTAGCCCTTGATCACGGTCAGCGGCGTGCGCAGCTCGTGCGCCGCGAGGTTCAGGAACGAGCTCTTGACCTGGCCGACCTGGCGCGCCTCGGCCAGCAGGCGCGCGTTCCGCAGCAGCAGAGCCGCGAGCGTCGCGAACGGCCGCAGCGTGAGCAGGTCCGCCTCCGCGAACGGCTCGCGGCGCCGGCTCAGGCCGAGGACGCCCACCAGCTCGCTGCCGACCGTGAGCGGGCAGACCACGGCGTGGTCGACCCGCGCCCGATCCGCCGACCGCGCCAGCGCGGGAGGCACGCTGGCCGCACGGCCGCCCTGGACCGGCCGGCCCGTGCGCACGGCTTCCGTGGCGACCTCGCTGTCGGCCAGCGCCCAGGCCACGCCGATGCCGGGGTGGCTGCCGTGCGGATCGTGCACGCAGTCGATCACCATCTCCCCGCCGTCCGCTCGCGAGATGCTGCCCCGCTCCGCGTGCGCCACCTCGACCGCGCGGCGCAGCACGCCGTCGAGGACCGCAGCCAGCTCCGGGCTCGAGCCGATGTCCTCGGCCGCCTCGATCGCCAGCCGCAGCCGGCCAGACGACGTGCTGGCGTCGAGCTGCGCCCGCTCCGCCCGGGCGAACAGGTGCGCGTTGCGGAGAGCGAGCAGCGCGACGTCGGCCATCGGCGCGAGCCGGGCCAGGTCCGCCGGCTGGAACCCGCGATCTCCGTGCTTGAGCAGCACCAGCACGCACGTCAGCGCGCCGGCGACCGGGAACGGGAACAGCAGCGTGTGGCGGCCGGCGCCGAGCGCCCCGGCCAGGTCCCGTCCCTCTGGCTCTGCCTCCAGCGGGCCGGTCACGACCGGCTCGCCCGAGGCGACGGCCCGGGTCAGGTCCGGCACGGCGGACCCTTCCGCCGCGGTGAACCGCCGGCCCACCGCCGCGGCCCGCCCCCGCGCCGGCGAGTACGTCGACTCGACGGTCACCTCGCCGTCCTCGACCCGAGCGAGCGTGGCCTGGTCGGCGCCCGCGCCCTCGGCGATCCTGCGGACGATGCTGGTGGTCACGTCGGCCGGCTCCAGCGAACGGCCGGCCTCCAGCGCGAGCGTCACGCTCCGCTGGAGACGGCCCTTCACCTCGTCGAGCTCGACGTGCCGCAGCGCGATGGTGATGGAGAGGCCCGCCACGCGGGCGATGCCGTCGAGCAGCCGGAGGTCTTCGGGCCGGAACTCGGTCGGATGCGGCGACGCGACCGCGAGCACGCCGAACGGCTCGCCGGCGACGGCCACCCGGGCGAGCGCCCAGGCCGCGCCGTTGCCCGCGGCGGGGAGCGCCCGCAGCCCGGGACACTGGCCCGCCGTGACCACCGCGGGCCGTCCCGACTCCAGCGCATCGACGACGGCGGCCGGCGGAGCGCCGAGCAGCCGGCCGGCGGCTCCTGCCGCGGCCACTCCGGCGGCATCGCAGGCGCCGGCCACCGCCACCTCCCCGTCGGCGACGCGCAGCAGCGCGGCGGGCCGGCCACCCGCCTGCCCGGGGCGCGAGACCGTCCGGGCGGCCGCCCGCACCGCCTCCGCGACGACGCGCTCGAGGTCCACCGACGTGGCCATCGCATGGGAGACGCGCAGCAGCGTGTTCATCTCATGCTGGCGGGCATCGCGCAGGTGCGCCCAACCGAGCGCCGCGAGCCGGCCGGCCGCCGCGGCGGCGACCAGGGTCACGACCCGGATCGCGAGCTCGACCGTCTCCATCTCGCCGAGCACCGCGTAGACGGCCTGGCTCGCGCACGCGATGCCGAGCACCGGGAGGAGCAGGGACGTGCGCAGGGTCCAGCCGGCGGCGAGGACGGCCAGGATGGCGAGGCCGCTCAGTCCGGCCCGGTCCGCCGGCCGCTGGTCGAGCGCGAGCGCGAGGAGCGGCAGCAGACCCAGCAGCAGCGCGCAGACGTGCCGCCAGCGCCGTGCCGGCAGTCCCTCGTCCGAGAACGGCGTGAACCACGTGGGAACCCGAGCCATGATCGAAACCCCGTTTGCCCTGCTGCGACCACGGATTGAAGCACACCGGCCGCCGGCAAGGGAAACTGACGTTCGAGAGCTGGTCTACGCGGGCGTCGGGAGGCGGAGGACGAACACGCTGCCGCTGCCGGGCGCGCTCCGCTCGAGCTCCAGCGCGCCGCCGTTCAGGTTTGCCAGCTCACGGCTGATCGACAGGCCCAGTCCGAGCCCCCCCGGCCGGGATGTGGCGCCCTCGACGCGGTGGAAGCGCTCGAAGACGCGGTCGTGGTGGTCGGGCGGGATGCCGAGGCCGAGGTCGCGAACCGCCACCTCCACCGGGGTCCGCGGCCGCAGCTCGACCGTGACGCGGGCCGGGCTCTCGCTGTACGTCAGCGCGTTGTTCAGCAGGTTGTCCAGGATGCGGGCCACGTGGCCGCGATCCGCTCTGGCCACGACGTCGCCCTCCGGCGTCCGCACGTCGATCCGCGCGCCCTCCAGCCGAGCCCGGGGCCGTGCCCGCTCGACCGCTTCCCGCACCGCCTCCGCCAGGTCGAGCGGCGCCGCGGTGCTGGGCAGGGTGCCACCCTCCAGCCGCGCCGCCGTGACGAGCGTCTCGACCAGCGACTCCAGCTCCTGCGCCTTCCGCACGAGCGTCTCCACCGCCTCCGCGCGCGTCCGGTCCGGGACGGGATACGTGCCGTCCTCGAGCAGTGAGAGGTAGCCCCGGATCACCGCCAGCGGCGTCCGCAGCTCGTGCGCCGCCAGGTTCAGGAACGTCGTCTTGGCTTCCCCCGCCTGGCGGGCCTCCGCCAGCAGGCGCGCGTTCCGCAGCAGCAGCGCCGCCAGCGTCGCGAAGGGCTGGAGGGCGGCCAGGTCGGCGTCCGCGAAGGCCTCGTCCCCACGCCGGCCGAGGCTCAGCAGCCCCACCACCTCGCGCTCCACCACCAGCGGGCAGCGGATCACCCAGCGCAGCCCGGCCCGCTTCAGCCAGAGCGCGCTGTCCGGCGCGACCGGTCCGTCCGGCAGCGAGCCGCGGAGCGGGCGGCGCACCTCGATGGCCTCGGTCGCGAGGCGGCTCCCGGCCAGGTCGGCCCAGCGCCGCGCCAGGTCGCCCTGCGAGTCAGCGGGGTAGTCGAATTCCGGGACCAGCTCGTCGTCCTCGACGCGCGAGATGCCGCCGTAGTCGGCGCGGACCACCGCGACGGCGCGCTGCAGCACGCGCTCGACGACGTCGCTGAGCTCCTCGCTGGATCCGATCTCCTCGGCCGCCTCGATGGCCTGTTCCAGCCGCCCGGAGTACGTGCTCGCGGCGCGCTGGGCGCGGGCGGTCCGGGCATGGAGGTCGGCGTTCCGGAGGGCCAGCACGGCCACGTCCGCCATGGGCTCGAGCTGTGCCAGGTCGGCGTCGCCGAATGGTCGCTCACCGCCCCTGCCGAGCGCCAGGAGGCAGTCGGTCCGGTCCCCGACCACGAACGGCACGAGGAGGGTGTGCGGGCCGCGCGGGAGCTCCGCGGCGAGCTCTTCGGCCACCTCGGCGGCCTCCAGCGGTCCGCCCACGACGGTGTTCCCCGCCGCCAGCGCGCCGGCGAGCGCGGGGATGTCCTCCACGAGCTCGGGCGGGAACCGGCGGCGCCGGGGCGCCACACGGCCGCCGTCGCCCGCGCGGTACGTCGACTCGATGACGAGGTCCTCCCCCGCCACGCGGACGAGTGTCGCGTGGTCCGCCCCCACGCTCTCGCTCACCCGCACCAGGATGCTGTCGATGACCTCGGCGGGGTCGAGCGAGCGGCCCACGTCGAGCGCCAGCTCCACGCTGTGCTGAAGCCGCTGCTGGAGCTGGACCAGCTCGGTGTGCTGGATCGCCGCGGCGATGGCGAGGCCGGTCACACGCGCGATGCCGTCGAGCAGGCGCAGGTCGTCGCGGTGGAAGCCGTCGGCACTCGCCGAGGCCGCGGCCAGAATGCCGTACGGCTGGCCCGCCACCTGGACCCTGGCCAGAGCCCATGCGCCGGCGCCCGCCAGCAGGGCCAACTGCTGGAGTTCGGGCTCCAGCTCCGTGCTGCGGATGACGCCTGGACGTCCGGTCGCGACCGTCTCCTTGACCGCCGGCGGCAACCGGTGGAGCGGCAGCTGACGCCGCGAGCTGACGTTGACGCCCTCGGGGTCCTCCGATGCCATGACGGTGCCCTGGTCACCGGCCACGCGGAGCAGGACGGCGCGCCGGAACGCATGGCGGCGGGCCGAGACGAGCGTGCCCGCGGCGACGCGGACCGCCTCGACAGCCACGCCCGCCTCGTCCAGCGGCCGCCCCATGAGCTGGGAGGAGCGGAGCAGGGTGCCCACCTCGCGCTGACGAGCGCGCCGCGCCTCCGCGAAGCCGGTGGCGGCGGCGCTGCCCACCACGGCGACCAGGACCATCGTCGCCAGGCGGCCGGTGAGGTTCAACGACATACCGCTGTTGACGGCCAGCGCGGCCTCGACCGCGGCCGTGAACGCGACCACCGCCGCGAGCCAGCGCCGGCTCAGGATCCAGCTCGCACCGAGCAGCGGCAGCACGACCAGCGCGCCGAGCTCGAGGTGGTTCGGGACCACCAGGTTCCAGGCCAGGATGAGGGAAGCGACGGCAGCAGCGGCGAGCGCCCAGACGGGCTCGGTCCTCGCACCAGCCGCCGCCTGCGGGCGACCAGCTCGCGCGAGACGGCGCTGCAGCGAACCAGACCACGACTCCACCCGGCCGATCTCCCTCCCTACACCACCCACAGGGCTATCCAGATTGAAACACAATGCCCTGTGCGCAAGCACTTTCGCGCCCAGTCGACCGTGGCCGGTTCTCTGTCAGCGTGAATATCATGCTGACTCCATCGTCGAGACAAGGAAACCGAAGATAAGACGATGTCGAACCATCCGTCCTGGGACCCCGGCCAGTACCGGCGGTACGCGGACGAGCGGAGCCGTCCGTTCTTCGAGCTGGTGGGCCGCATCGGTGCCGAACGGCCGGGCCACGTGGTCGATCTCGGCTGCGGCGACGGCGCCCTGACCGCCACGCTCGTCGCCCGGTGGCCGGACGCCACCGTCGAGGGAGTGGACCGCTCGCCCGAGATGATCGCCGCGGCCGAGCCGAGGACCATCCCCGGCCGTCTCGGCTTCGCGATCGGCGACGTGCGGGACTGGCGGCCGGACGCCGCGGTGGACGTCCTGGTCTCGAACGCAACGCTGCAGTGGGTGCCCGAGCACGCGCGGCTGCTCGAGGGCTGGGCGGACGCGCTCGCCCCCGGCGGCTGGCTCGCGTTCCAGGTCCCGGGCAACGACCGCGCGCCCAGCCACGCGATCCTGGACGAGCTGCGCTCGGCGCCGCGCTGGCGCGACCGGCTGGCATCCGCGGCGCCGGGCCCACGCGTGCTCGAGCCCGGCGAGTACCTGGCGCGGCTGGCTGACCGGGGCTGCGAGGTGGACGCCTGGGAGACGACGTACCAGCACGTGCTGCAGGGCCCCGACGCCGTCCTCGAGTGGGTCAAGGGCACGGCGCTGCGGCCGGTGCTGAGCGCCCTCGACACGGAGGAGGGCGACGCGTTCCTCGCGGCCTACGCGGCCCGGCTGCGCGAGGCGTACCCGGCGCGGCCCATCGGCACGGTCATGCCGTTTCGCCGCATCTTCGTGGTGGCGGCGAGATGCGGGTGACCGTCTGGGGCGAGAACGTCCACGACCGCCGCGATCCGTCGGTCGCCGCGATCTACCCGAACGGGATGCACGAGGCGATCGCGGCGGGACTCCGGGAGCGGCTGGGCGAGGGCGCCGAGGTGCGGACGGCCACGCTGGACCAGCCGGACCAGGGCCTGGCAGCCGAGGTGCTGGAGGCGACCGACGTGCTGACGTGGTGGGGCCACGCGGCGCACGGGCAGGTGACCGACGAGCTGGCGGCCCGCGTCTGCGGGCGGGTGCTGCGCGGGATGGGCCTGGTCGCGCTGCACTCGGCCCACTACAGCAAGGTGTTCCGCGGCCTGATGGGCACGACGTGTTCGCTTCGGTGGCGGAACGATGGGCTGCGCGAGCTCGTCTGGACGGTGGCGCCCGGGCATCCGATCGCGGAGGGCGTGCCCGAGGTCTTCGCGATCCCGCGTCAGGAGATGTACGGCGAGTTCTTCGACGTGCCTCCGCCGGAGGAACTGGTGTTCATCAGCTCGTTCGAGGGCGGCGAAGTGTTCCGCAGCGGCTGCTGCTACACGCGAGGGCGCGGGCGGGTCTTCTATTTCAGCCCCGGCGACCAGGAGTACCCGGTCTACCACCAGCACGAGGTGCGGACGGTGATCGCGAACGCGGTGCGCTGGGCCTGCCCGGAGGGTCCGGTCGCGGAGGAGCCCTACCGCGCGACCGAGTCGCAGCGAACATGGTTCTCGCGCGAGTGATCGAAGCGCAGATCGCCCTGGACCTGCGCTTCCCGAGCCTCCCTGGCCGCACGTCGGGCCGGATGTGTGGCACCTGTCAGACTGCGGGCATGCCCACCCTGCTCGAAGCCGCCCGTGCCATCGCCGAGTCCGTGGTCGCCGACCGCCGCGCCATCCACCGCCGGCCCGAGCTCGCCTTCCAGGAGCACGAGACCTCGGCGCTGGTCGAGTCACGGCTGCGCGCGCTCGGCATCCCGCTCCGCACCGGAGTCGGCGGCACGGGCATCGTCGGGCTGATCGAGGGTGCTCACCCCGGCCGCACGGTCCTGCTCCGCGCGGACATGGACGCGCTGCCCATCGAGGAGGAGTCGACCGCCGAGTACGCGTCCGCCACCCTCGGGGTCATGCATGCCTGCGGGCACGACGCGCACACCGCGATCCTC
>DASQZW010000274.1:0-4612 GCA_035638495.1 Terriglobales bacterium | reverse complement strand
CATCGACCCGCTCTGGTCGATCAGCAGGCACGCGGCCGGCCGGGCGGAGCGCCAGTCGCGGACGACGAAGTCCTCGGCGGCGCGAGGGCGGCCCGCCGCTCGCTCGAGCGTGCGGTCGAGGTCCACGTCGGCCTCGGCGAGACCCGGCAGCGGGACGATCTTGCGGTAGCCGCGCCGCGCTGGCGGGCCCCCTCGCGCCATGCGGACGAACACGCGCGCGGCCAGGCGTCGCGCCTGCTCGCGAAGGGCGGGGTCCGTCGCGGTCGCCAGGTCGGCCAGCAGCGCGGTGGCGGCGTCCGGGTCTCGCCGCCGCAGCTCGTCGAAAGCCCGCTCGTCCAGCTGGCCCACCTCCGGTGAGACGTCGGCCAGGTCCGGGTGGGCCGCGGCCAGCTCGGAGCGGCTGCGCGTTCGCCGGCTGCCGTCACGCAGCGCCCGTTCCGCGCCGTGGCCCTCCAGCACCCGGCCCCCGCCGCCCGGCGGCGGCGGCGCCCCGGGACCGTCGTCCCCGCGCGGCGTCTCGTCGAAGAGGCGGTCGAAGATCTCGGTCACGACGTCCTCCGACCGGCGCTCGCACCCCTCGTCCAGGCGGATGCGGCCGGAGAACGCGGCCAGCGCGGCGTCGAGCAGGGTCGCGCGGGTGGCCGGCGCCTCCTCGCGCAGGCGGCGCAGGCGCTCCGCCAGGTGGACCATGTCGATCGCGCCCCGCACGGACGAGCCCATCCGCACGTCGCGGTGCTCGCGCGTGGCGCGGCCGATCGCGACGGCCAGCGGCGTGTGCGTCGACTCCAGGCCGGTCGCGCGCGCCACGATCGTGCGCTCGGCGGGCTCGTCCTGGTACGGCACGGCGATGCGGCACACCCGGTCGTACACGGCCTGGCCGATCCGGGCCGTGCCCACCGCGTCGAAGGGGTTCATCGCCGCGACCAGCCGGAAGCCGGCCTCGGCGCGCACCATGCCGACGCGCGGGACGTGGACCTCGCCCTCGGCAAGCGCCGTGATCAGCACGTTCAGCGTCTCTTCGGGGACCCGGTTGAGCTCCTCGACGTACAGGAGCATGCCCTCGCGCAGGGCGCGCAGCAGCGGCCCCTCCACGAACGCCTCCGGGCGGTAGCCGGCCTCCAGCACCAGGGCGGGGTCGTGGTGGCCCAGCAATCGCGCCGGCGTCAGCTCGGCATTGCCCTCCACGAACACGAGGCCCAGGCCGACCGCGTCCGCGACGGCGCGGAGCAGCGTGGACTTGCCCGTGCCCGGCGGCCCCTCCAGCACGACGTGCCGGCCAGCCTCGAGCGCGGCGCTGAGCACCTCCGCCTCGCGGCGGAGGCCGACGATGTCGCGCCCGACGCGCTCGAGGAGCCGCCGGCCGTACCCGGCGTCAGTGCTCGTGGATGATCACGCCCCGGATGTTGTTGCCGTCCAGGAGGTCCTGGTAGCCGGCGTTGATGTCCTCGAGCTTGTACGTCCTGGTGACCAGCTCGTCCAGCTTGATGTCGCCAGTCCGGTACAGGTCGAGCATTTTCTTGATGTCGTAGATCGGGTTGGCGGAGCCGAACAGCGTTCCCTGGATCCGCTTCTGGAAGAGGGTCAGCATCGAGCTGTTCAGGTGGATGTTGTTCTCCATCAGGTTGCCCAGGCCGGTGATCGTCATCGAGCCGCCCTTCCTGATCACGTTGAACGCCGCCGTGACGACGTCCTCCGTCACGACGCCGACCGTGACGATGGCGCTGTCCGCGCCGACGCCCCAGGTCAGGTTGGTCACCAGCTCCTGCGCCTGCTCGGCGCTCGCCGCGCTGTGCGTCGCTCCCAGCTCCTCGGCCTTCTCGCGCTTGAACGCGACGGGGTCCACCGCCACGACGTTCTTGGCGCCCGCGTGCCTGGCGCCCTGCACGGCGTTGATGCCGATGCCGCCGATGCCGTAGATCACGACCGTCTCGCCGGGCCGGACGCCGGCCGCGTACACGGCCGAGCCCCAGCCCGTGGGCACGCCGCAGCCGACCAGGACGGCGGTCTCCAGCGGCAGGTCGGGTTCCACGGGAACGACCGAGAACTCGGAGACGACCCCCCACTGCGAGAACGAGCCCAGCATGCAGAGGCCGCCCAGCTCCTCGTCGCCGAGGTGGTAGCGGAACGTCCCGTCCGGCATCTTGCCCTCGAGGATCGTGGCGCCCATGTCGCAGAGGTTCTGCTGGCCGGTCGAGCAGAAGCGGCAGCGGCCGCACGAGGGGATGAACGAGCAGACCACGTGGTCGCCCTTCTTGACGCGTGTGACGCCGGGGCCGACCTCCTCGATGACACCGGCGCCCTCGTGGCCGCCGATGATCGGGTACCTGGCGGGCATGTCGCCGGTCCGCATGTGCTCGTCCGAGTGGCAGAGGCCGGCGGCCACGAACCGGATGAGGACCTCGTTCTCGCGGGGCGCGTCGAGCTCCAGCTCGACGACCTCCCAGTCGGTCTGCGGTGCCCGGAGGATGGCTGCCTTCGTCTTCATGCGTTTCTCTCCCTGTGCTGGGCGGTGGGATCGAACATACTCCACCCCGGTCGCGCCCACAATTGACGTCGTTGATGACGGGATCGAGCCTGCTGGACCCGCTCCCGCTCCGGGCCGGCCGTCAGGCGGCCAACCGGATCGTGTTCGCCGCCCACGTGACCAACCTGGCCGAGGACGGCCTGCCCGGGGAGAGGATGGCCGCATACTACGAGCGCCGGGCCAGAGGCGGCGCCGGCGTGATCGTGGTGGAGGAGGCGTTCGTGCATCCTTCCTCGCATCCATACGAGCGGGCGATCCGCGGCGACGATCCGGCCATCGTGCCCGCGTACCGCCGCCTGGCCGACCGGCTCCACGCCGCCGGCGCGCTGGCGATCGCCCAGCTCGGGCACGCCGGCATGCAGGGCAGCGGCCACGTCCGCAAGCGGGTGCTGTGGGCGCCGTCGGCGGTGCCCAACCCCGCCACGCTGGAGCTGCCGCAGGTCATGGAGCCCGAGGACGTCGCCGCCTGCGTGGCCGGCTTTGCACTGGCCGCCCGGCACGCGGTCGCGGGCGGGCTTGACGGCGTGGAGATCAACGCCGGCCAGCACTCGCTGGTGCGGCAGTTCCTCTCCGGCCTGACCAACCAGCGCGAGGACGAGTACGGCGGCGACCCCGCGCGCCGGCTCCGCTTCGCCCGTGAGGTGATCGCGGCTGTACGCCGGGAGGCGGGGGACGGCATCGTCGGGCTGCGGCTCTGCTGCGACGAGCTGGCGCCCTGGGCGGGCATCCGCCCCGACGAGGCGCCAGAACTGGCCGCGGCGCTGGCCGACGGCGTCGACTACGTGGCCGTCGTGTCGGGGTCGATCTACTCGGTCGAGGAGACCCGGCCGGGCCTGCACCGCCCGCCGGGCCACCTGCTCAGCCTCTGCGCGGCGGTGCGCGAGCGACTCGACGTCCCCGTCTTCGCGAGCGGCTCCCTGGTCGACACCGACCAGGCGACTGCCGCCATCGCCACCGGCCGCGCGGACGCCTGCGAGATGACCCGGGCGCTGATCGCCGATCCGGACCTGCCGCGCCGGCTGGCCGAGCACCGCCCGGACGCCGTCAGGCCCTGCATCCGCTGCAACCAGGACTGCATGGTCCGCTCGGCGGCCAACGCCGTCGTGAGCTGCGTGCACAATCCCGAGGCTGGCCACGAATGCGAGTTCCCGGCGCTCGTGCCGGCGCCCCGGGCGCGTCACGTCGTCGTGGTCGGAGGCGGCCCGGCCGGCCTCGAGGCGGCGCTGGTCTCGGCGCGGCGCGGTCACCGGGTGACGCTGCTGGAGCGCACGGCGGCGCTGGGAGGCACGCCGGTGACCGTTGCGGCCGCCGGCCAGCGGGAGCCGTTCGGGCTGGTGTCGACGTGGCGGGCGGATCGGCTCGCCGAGCTCGACGTGGAGGTTCGAGTGGGGCACGAGGCCTCGGCGCCCGTGCTGGCGGAGCTGGGCCCGGACCTGGTCGTCGTGGCCACCGGTGCCAGGCCGCGGCCGCCCGACGGGCTGGCCGGCGCGATCTCGGTCCGCGACGTGCTCCGCGGCCCGCTGCCCGGCTCCGGCCGCGTGGTCGTGATCGACCGGCAGGGCTCGTACCCGGCGATAGACGCCGCGCGCATCGCGGCCCGGGCGGGGCGGCCGGTGACCGTGCTCACGGAGGACACGGTGGTGGCCAGCCAGCTGGGGGCCACGGGCGAGCTGGCGCCCTGGTACCGGGAGGCCGCCGCGGCCGGCATCGAGCTGCGCCCGCTGACGTCGGTGCTGGAGCTGACGCCCGGCGCGCTGCGCCTGCGGCACCGGTTCGGGCCGGCCGAGGACGAGCTGGCCGCGGACTGCGTGGTGCTGGCCGATCACGAGCTGGCGGACGACGAGCTGTACCACGCGCTGGTGGGCGCGCTCCACGGGGTCGAGGTGCGCCGGGTCGGCGACTGCGTCGCGCCGCGAAGGGTGCTGCACGCCGTGCTGGAGGGCGGCCGGGCCGGACGTTCCGCTTAGAACGCCAACTGTGCCACGAACGGTCGGAATGTATGCGAATCGCCCTATGGAAACGTTTGCGATAGGGCGATTCGCATACATTTAGGCCACTTAGGTGTCAGTTGACGCCCAGAGGCGGGCC
>DASQZW010000273.1:0-3726 GCA_035638495.1 Terriglobales bacterium | reverse complement strand
ACGGGATCTCGAACGGCTCCAGCTCCGTGATGCTGGCGCTCTCCCCCATCCCGAACTCGACGCGGCCCTGGCTCAGGACGTCCAGCGCCGAGACCCGCTCGGCCACCCTGGCCGGGTGGTTGGTGGTCAGCTGGATGATGCCGTGGCCCAGGCGGATGCGCTTCGTCCGCTGGCTCGCGGCGCCCAGGAAAACCTCCGGAGACGACGAATGGGAGTACTCCTCGAGGAAGTGGTGTTCGACGACCCAGGCGTGGTCGTACCCGAGGCCGTCCGCCAGCTCCAGCTGCTGGAGCGCGTTGTGGTACAGGGCATACTCGCCGCCCGGCGCCCATGGGCGCGGCAGCTGCAGCTCGTAGAAGATCCCGAACTTCATCGCGACGCCTCCCCTACACGCCCATTCGCTGCGCCAGGTGCTCCCGGTGGTATGCCGCATCGCCCAGGAAGAGCTGGCTGGACTTCGCCCGCTTGAAGTACAGATGCGCGTCGTGCTCCCAGGTGAAGCCGATGCCGCCGTGGATCTGGATGTTGTCCGCGGCGGCGCGGAAGTATGCGTCGGAGCACGTGGCCTTGGCCAGGCTGGCGGCCACCGGCACCTCGGGCGACTCGTCGGCCGCGGCCCACGCCGCGTACTGGGCCGCCGCCCGCGCGGACTCGACCTCCAGCAGCATGTCGGCGCATCGGTGCTTGATGACCTGGAAGCTCCCGATCGGCCGGCCGAACTGGTAGCGGACCTTCGCGTATTCGACGCTCATGTCGAGGCAGCGCTGGGCGCCGCCGACCTGCTCGGCGGCGAGCGCGATCGCGGCCAGGTCGAGCGTCCGCGAGAGGCCCGGCCAGGCGCCCCCGTCTGCGCCGACGAGCCGCGCCGGCGTCCGTGCGAACTCCAGGCGGGCGAGCTTCCGCGTCTGGTCCAGCGTCTCCAGCGGCGTCCTGGTCAGGCCGGCGGCACCGCCGTCGACCGCGAACAGGGACACCCCCGACCAGGTCCGGGCCGCGACCAGCACCAGGCTCGCGATGCCCCCGTCCAGCACGAACGACTTGTGGCCGTCGAGGGCCCAACCGTCGCCCATTCGCTCGGCGTGGAGCGTCACGCTCTCCTCGTCCCAGCGACCCGTGTCCTCGGCCAGCGCCAGCGTCGCGATCGTCTCGCCCGCGGCGATCGCGGGCAGGTGGAGGGAGCAGGCTTCCTGGTCGCTGGACGTGAGGAGCGCGTTCGCCGCCATCGCCACCGTCGCGAAGTAGGGCGCGCACAGCAGCGCGCGGCCCATCTCCTCCAGCACGATGCCCAGCTCGACGTACCCGAACCCGGTCCCTCCGTGGCGCTCCGGGATGGCCAGCCCCTGGAGCCCGAGCTGGTTCGCCATCTGCGCCCACACCGCCGGGCTGTAGCCCTCGGCCGTCTCCATCAGCCGCCGCACCTCGGACGACGGCGACCTGCTCTCGCAGAAACGGCGGACCGAGCTCCGCAGCTCCTCCTGCTCCTCGCTGAACACCATCGCCGTGGTCATGTCGCGCTCACCCGGCCGGCGTGGCCGAGCCCACCGCGGGCTGGAAGCTGCGCTCAACGAGCTCCGACAGCCGGTCCAGGTCCCAGGGGCCGGTGGAGACCACCTGGCGGATGACCTGGGGCCGGTTGTAGAGGCCGACCTGGTAGCCGCTGGCGTGGATCACCTGCCCGTTCAACCAGTCGGACCGCGTGCTGGCCAGGTAGGCGACCACCGGCGCCACGTTCTCGGGAGCCCGCTCGTCGCCGCTGTCGGTCCGGACGCGCTGACGTGCGTCCGGGATCGAGGCGGTCATGCGCGTCGCGGCGCCCGGCGAGATCGCGTTGGTCGTCACGCCATAGCGGGTCAGCGAATTCGCGCACGAGTACGTGAGCCCGACGATGCCCATCTTGGCAGCGGCGTAGTTGGGCTGGCCGGGCGCGCCGTGCAGCCCCGAGACCGACGTGAAGTTGATCAGCCGGTGGTGGGCTTCCGGGTCGCGCAGCTCCCGCCAGTACGCGGCGGCGTGCTTGGTCGTGTTGAAGGTGCCCCGCAGGTGCACGCGGATGACCGCGTCCCACTCCTCCTCGCTCATGTTGAAGACCATCCGGTCGCGGAGGATGCCGGCGACGTTGACGAGCACGTCGAGCTTGCCGAACTCGTCGATGGCCTGCCGGATCATCCCCTCGGCGGCGGCGTGGTCGCTCACGTCGGCGCCGCTCGAGACCGCGCGGCCGCCGCCGGCCCTGATCTCCTCGACCACCTGCTGGGCGGGACCGGCGTCCCGTCCCGTCCCGTCGACCTCGACGCCGAGGTCGTTGACGACGACCGCGGCGCCCTCGCGCGCGAACAGCTTCGCGATCCCTGCCCCGATGCCGCGGCCCGCTCCCGTGACGACCGCGACCCTACCCTCGAGCAGTCCCACCAGCCACCTCCTCCACGTGTCGCGCCGGCGCGGCCGCCGGCTCCTCCGGCAGGCCGAGCATCCGCTCGGCCACGATGGTGCGCTGGATCTCGCTCGTGCCGGCGGCGATCGTGGCCGCCGGGCTGGACAGGAAGACGTCCTGCCAGCGGCCGGGACGCACGAGCCCGTCCGCGCCGAGCAGGTCCACCGCGATCTCGCCGAACCTCCGGCGGTACTCCGTCTCGAACAGGGTGAGCAGCGACGCCTCGGGACCGGGCTCCGGCTTGATCGCGAGCTGGGCAAGCAGGCGCTCGCCGAGGACGCGCATGGTCCGCACTCGCCCGTAGGCCCACGCCAGGCGCTGGCGCACGAGCGGGTCGCGGTCGCGGCCGAGGCGCCGCGCCGTGTCGACCAGGGCCCAGAGCTCGCGCTCGGCGTCCAGGTGGGCGTGCGCTGCGCGGCCGCCGCGCGCGAACGCCAGCGCCCGCATGGCTGCCCGCCAGCCGCCGCCGAGCCCACCGACGACGCCGCTGAGCGGCGCCCGGGCCCCGTCCAGGACGACCTCGAACAGGCAGTCGGCGCCGGTCATCTGGCGCTGGGGCCGGACCTCGACTCCCGGTGCGCGCACGGGCACCAGCACGCAGGTCAGGCCCTCGTACCGCGGCGCGTCCGGGTCCGTCCGGCACAGGACCAGGATCGTCGCGGCGCGGTCGGCGCCCGACACCCACGCCTTGGTGCCGCTGACGACCAGCTCGTCGCGATCGCGGTGAGCGCGCGTCTCGACGCCGGCCAGGTCGGAGCCGTGGTCGGGCTCCGAGAAGCCGAGGCAGCACCGGGACGCCCGCAGCTCCGGTCCCAGATCCATCGCCTTTCCTCCCTCCGCGCTCACTGCTGTTCGGACTGGGTGCCCGTCTTGAGCTCCCGGAACGGCACGTCCACATCGAGCCGGGGCTCCTTGGGTAGCCCCAGGACGCGCTCGCCGATGATGTTTCGCTGGATCTCGTCGGTGCCGCCCGCGATCGACGTGCCCGGCGTCGAGAGCGCCATCCGCTGCAGCCTCCCCCCGCCCGGCGTGTCGGGGCCGACCAGCATTCCGTGCGCGCCCAGGACCTCCATCCCCACGTCGCTGCCCAGCCGCGCCAGGTTGGAGCGGGCCACCTTCCGGACCGAGCCCGCCGCGCCCGACCCCTGCCGCGCGCCGCCGGCCGGCGCCGCGGCCCGGAGGCCCTGCAGCCGGTTGACCTCCTCGAGCGCCGCGAGCTGGGCCAGCCGCTGCCGCACCACGGGGTCGGCCTCCCGCTCCAGCGCCCGCGCGACGTCGATCACCGCCCTCGCGAC
>DASQZW010000272.1:0-31094 GCA_035638495.1 Terriglobales bacterium | reverse complement strand
CAGGAAGCGTGCGCAGACGCGGTCCTCCTGCTGGGACCGCTGTACCACCTGACCACGCTCGAGGACCGGCTGACCGCGCTGCGTGAGGCCAGTCGGGTCGCCCGGCCTGGCGGTGTGGTATTCGCGGCCGCCATCTCGCGGTTTGCTCCGCTGATTGACGGCCTCCTCAATCCCGGCACCGGGTTCCTCCTGGACCCGGGATTCCGCGAGATCGTCGAGCGAGACCTGCGGGATGGCCAGCATCGCAACCCGACCGGTCGCCACGGTTGGTTCACCACAGCCTACTTCCACCTCCCAGACGAGCTGCGTGAAGAGGTCGTGGCCGCGGAGCTCTACGTGGTCGAGCTCCTCGGGATCGAGGGGCCGGGCGGCCTCGTGCCAGACCTGGCCGCGCGCTGGCGGGACGCAGCCTGGCGGGAAGCGCTGCTTTTTGCGGCTCGCGCCGTTGAGTCGGAGCCGGCCATGCTCGGCGCAGCCGGGCACCTGATGGCGGTGGCCCGGAAACCGGCCTGATCAGGCGGCCTGCAGCGCGGGCTGGCCGCGGGCGGCGCGGCCGATGCGGATGACCAGGCCGCTCGCGATCAGGCACAGCAGGCCGGCGCTGATGAAGGCGATCTGATAGTCGCCGAGCCACGTGCGTATGACGCCCGCGGCAGAGGCCGCGAAGGAGGCACCGAGCTGGTGTGAGGCGAAGACCCACCCGAAGACGATGCCACCGTTGGCGCGGCCGAGCACGCCTGACGACAGCGCTATCGTCGGTGGCACCGTCGCCACCCAGTCCAGCCCGTAGAAGACGATGAAGACGAGCAGCGTCAGGTATGTGCTGCCGAGAGCGAAGGGCAGGAGCAGCAGCGAGAGCCCGCGAAGCGTGTAGTACCAGAACAGCAGCCAGCGCGCGTCGAAGCGATCCGTCAGGAAGCCGGAGATCGTGGTGCCGACCACGTCGAACACGCCGATCAGCGCCAGCATGCTGGCCGCGGTCACCTCGGGGATGCCGTGGTCCACCGCGGCCGGGATCAGGTGCGTGCCGATGAGGCCGTTCGTCGTCGCCCCGCAGATGAAGAAGCTCCCCGCGAGCAGCCAGAAGTCGGAGTGGCGAACGCTGCCTGACAGCCCGGCGAGCGCGGCGCCGAAGGGGTTGGCGGGCGGGGCCTCCGGCACGTCCTCGAACGCCCCGTACGGGCGGAGGCCCAGGCGGCGCGGGCTGTCGCGCATCAGGAGAGCCACCGCGGGTACGGACAGCAGCACGGCGCCGGCGACCGCGAGCGAGGCGTAGCGCCAGCCCCAGTTTACGGCCAGCGCGGCCAGGCCGGGCAGGAACGCCAGCTGGCCGGTCGCGCTCGCCGCCGTCAGCAGGCCGGTGACCAGACCGCGCCGGGCCACGAACCAGCGGTTGGCGACCGTCGTCGCGAGTACGCCCGCCATGGCGCCCGTGCCCGTGCCGACCACGACGCCCCACAGGATGTAGAGCTGCCAGGGCTGGTGCATCAGCGGGGTCAGGCCCACGCCCGCGGCGATCAGGAGCAGGGCCGCGACCAGGACGCGACGGATGCCGTAGCGGTTCATGAAAGCTGCCGCGAACGGCCCGCACAGGCCGAAGAGCAGCAGGTTGATGGAGACCGCGACCGAGATCGTGGCCCGGCTCCAGCCGAAGTCCTGCTGCAGCGGGACGATCAGGACGCCGGGCATCGAGCGGATGCCGGCCGCCGCGAGGAGGGTGAAGAACGTCACCCCGAAGACTACCCACGCGTAGTGGAGTCGGGAACTCCCTCCCCCACGGCGGCGGAGGAGTGGGGTGGGGGGGCCGTCAGGTCTCGGGGGAAGCGAGGTCACCGCCCGCTGGAACCGTCAGCCGGGCTTTACGAATTCCGGTCGCCACCCACCGCGAGCAGCCGGCGCGCCCGCTCGGCGACCGGCACGTCGATCATCTCCCCGCTTTCCAGCCTGGTGGCGGCGCCGCCGGACGCCTCGAACGCGGCCACCACCCGCTGCGCCCAGTCCAGCTCCTCGGGCGTGGGCGAGAACACCTCGTTGATGATCGCGACCTGGTCCGGGTGGATCGCTGACTTCCCGAAGAACCCCAGCCGGCGCGCCCGCAGGGCCTCCGCCCGCAGACCGTCGAGGTCGCGGTAGCGCACCCACACGCCGTCCGAGGGCGGCTCGACACCGGCAGCCCGGGACGCCAGGACGAGGTGTGACCGCGCGTACAGAGTAGCCAGGTCGTCCGACGGGTCGAGGTTCAGCTCGAGCCCGAAGTCGACGTTGCCGAAGGCCAGGTTCACGACGCCCGGCGCGGACGCGATCTCCAGCGCGCCCAGCACGGCGGGAGCGCTCTCGACCGCTGCCGTCAGGGGGATGTCGCGGCCGTCCAGGCGCTCCCGCACCCAGGCCACGTCGGCGGCCGACTCGACCTTGGGCAGCCGGAGGCCGCTTGCCAGCCCGCCGACCGCGGCCAGGTCCGCGGCGCAGTCCTCCGTCCCCGGCCGGTTGACACGCACCCAGCCCGCGCGGCCGGCGAGCGCCTCGGCGGCCAGCCCGCGGGCGCGCGCCTTCTGGTCCGGCGGCACCGCATCCTCCAGGTCGATCAGCGCCGCGTCGGCGCCGGCGTCGAACACGCGGGCCAGGATGCGCTCGCTGTGGCCGGGAGCGAAGAGCCAGGAGCGCACGAGCATCGCAGGCCCGACGTTACACGTCCGGGGCTGGCGGGCTCACGACCCGCCGCCACTGACCTGGTCCATGTAGTGATGGCAGGCCTCCTGCGCCTGCTGGAACTGGCTGGAGTTGGGGTCGATGGCGGCGCCCGGGCCGGACCCGATTCGTATGCCGTCCTTCGAGACCTGCGGGTCCTGCATCGGGACGCCGTGGTCGCGCATGCACTGGGCGAACTTCGTCGCGGCGTCCACCTGCTGTTGGCTGGGCGGACCCGAGGACCTGCCGCCCTTCGGCTGGTACTGACTGCAGGCGTCCATGGCCGCCTGGACGTCCGGCGGCGGGCCCCCGCCCGTTGCGGTCGCCGTCCCGCCTCGGCCTGCGCCGCTGCCGCTCGCCGACCCGCTGCCGCTCGCCGACCCGCTGCCGCCGTTCCCACCGGCGCCGCCGTTCCCGCCGGGGTTGTCGAGATTGATGCGCACGTTGCCGTTGGCGTTCGGGTCGGACACGTTGACGCCGTGCTGGCGCATGCACTGCGCCCACTTCAGCGCCTGCTCCTCGTCGTTCGATTTCGCCGCCGCGTTCGCCGCTGCGAAGGGGTTGGCGAAGCCGCAGCCCGCGGTCAGGAGCGCCGCCGCGGCGAGCGCCACGAGGCCATGTGTTCGCATGACCCGAGCCTGCCGGGGCAGGGATAAAAGGAACGTAAAGCCCCGCCGGCGCTACGCCGGGACGGGGAGCTCGACCTCCACGGCCAGTCCGCCCTCGGCGCGGGCGTGGGCGCAGACGTCGCCGCCATGAGCGCGCGCTACCGAGCGCACGATCGACAGGCCGAGGCCGGCGCCGCGACCCGAGCCGGTCCGCTCGCGGGAGAGGCGCTGGAACGGCTCGAAGATCACCGGCACCCGGTCGGGCGGCACGGGCGGACCGCTGTTCACCACCCGCACGCTGGCGGTCGGACCCCCGTTCGCGGTGACCACCTCGACCCAGCCGGGCGGCCCGTTGTACGCCACCGCGTTCTCCACCAGGTTGGCGACCAGCCGGTCGAGCAGCGCGGGATCGCCGCGGACCGGCGCGGTGCCGAGCGTCGAGCGCAGCTCGATGCCGCGCTCGGCCGCCGCCGCCGAAACCAGGTCGAGGGCCCGCGCCGCCGACTCGGCCAGGTCGACCGGCTCGGCGGCGTCGAGGCCGCGGTCGCTGCGGGCCAGCACCAGCAGGCCGTCCAGCAGCCGCTCGCAGCGGTCGACGGCATCCCTGACCACGCGCGAGGCGGCGAGGAGCTCGCCCAGCGTGACCTCGGGGTCGGCGAGCGCCACGTCGACCTGCGCCCGCATGATGGCCAGCGGCGTGCGCAGCTCGTGCGACGCGTTGGCCACGAACCGGCGCTGGCTGGCGAACGCGCCGTCCAGCCGGCCCAGCATGCCGTCGAACGTGTCGGCCAGTTCCCTGAGCTCGTCGTGCGGCCCCTCCAGAGCGATCCGCTCGTGCAGGTTGGCGACCGAGAGCCGGCGAGCGGTCCCGGTGATGTCGCGCAGCGGCTTCAGCATCCGCCCGGACAGGAGCCAGCCGAAGGCGGTCGCAGCGGCGGCCATCAGCGCCACGACGGCCGCCCACCGCCAGACGATGTCGTGCAGCGCCTGGCCGCGGACGTCGGTGAGCAGGCCCTGGAGGCCGACGACGGGACCGCCGCCGAGGGGGCCGCCTGCGCCGGACCCGTTGACCGCGACCTGAATGGGTCGTGAGAAGCCGCCGGGGGGTGCCGGCGGCACCGTACCCGGGGGCGTGGCGGTGGAGATGTAGTGGACCACGGTGTCGGTGGTCTGGCTCGGGTCCAGGCTGTGGTCCACGATCGCGTAGGAGATCGCCATCAGCACCAGGCCCATCGCGAAGAAGACACCGCCGTAGACGAGCGCGAGCCGCGTGCGGATCGAGAGCTGGAGGAGGGCGTTCACCGGATCACGTAGCCCGCGCCGGTCACCGTCTCGATCACCGGCGGGTCGCCGAGCTTGCGGCGCAAGTTGCTGAGCGTCACCCGGACGGTGTTGGTGAACGGGTCGGCATGCTCGTCCCAGGCCCGCTCCAGCAGGTCCTCGGCGCTGACGATCGCACCGTCGGCTGCAAGCAGCAGGCGCAGAACGGCGAGCTCCTTGACCGTGAGGGCGAGCGGCCGGCCGTCCCGGCTGGCGCGCCCCCGCGCCGTGTCCAGCTCCACGCCGTGGCGGTGGAGGAGCGGAGGCAGCGTACGGTGGGCGCGCCGGGTCAGGGCGTGGACGCGGGCCACCAGCTCGTTGAAGGCGAACGGCTTCGGCAGGTAGTCGTCGGCGCCGAGGCCGAGGCCCTGGACCCGGTCGTCAACGGTGCCGGACGCCGTCAGCATCAGGATGCGGCTGGACGCTCCCTCGCCGACGAGCCGCCGGCAGACGTCGTCGCCGTGCACCGCGGGCAGGTCGCGGTCGAGCACGATCACGTCGTAGGCCGAGGCCCACGTCTTCTCCAGCGCCTCGGCGCCGTCGTGCGCCAGGTCGACCGCGAACCCTCGCCGAGACAGGCCGCGCACGACGGCCTCCGCAAGGTCCCGCTCGTCCTCGACCACGAGCACGCGCATCGTCGGCAGCGATCATGCGCCGCCAGCCTGAGCGGAACCTTAGGGAGCGGCCGGCGCTCCCGCGCCGCGCGGGAGCGCCAGCCAAAGGGGGTAGTGGCTACTCGAACCTGAGCGCCTCGGCGGGAGCCACGCGTGCCGCCGCCCGCGCGGGCAGGTACGTGGTGACGAGCGTCGCCGCGTACGAGCCGACGAGGATCAGGAGCAGCTCGACGACGGGCACGTGGAAGATCACGGTGCCCAGCGTCTTCTGCGTCACGAAGAACTGGTACGACTGCCAGAGCCCCACGAGCGCGCCGATCGCGAGGCCCAGGATGGCGATGAAGCTCGACTCCATCAGGAACGACCGCTGCACGTGCGACCGCCGATATCCGATCGCCCGCATCATGCCGATCTGCTGCCGGCGCTCCACCACCGCCCGCGTGCTGATGACGCCGAGGCCCGCGATTCCCACGACGAGCCCCAGGGCCAGGAAGCCGGTCAGCAGGTTCAGCAGCGTCACCAGTGCGCTGTTGCCCTGCGCCTGCTGGTTCGCGACCGAGATGGGCTCCAGCTGGTCCTTCACGAGCAGCCGGCCGAGGTCGAGCCGCGCTCGGTTCACGTCGGCTCCCGGCCTGACCGAGAAGTAGTAGCCGGTCGGGTTCAGCGGCGGCGCCACGCTGAGGGCCGCGGCGGCGGAGGCATCGGCCGACTGCGACGGCGGCATGAAGATCCCGTCGGCCAGCGCCGTCCGCGTGGACAGGTAGACGCCGTCCCAGATGGGCCGCGTCATGAACCCGACCACGGTGACCCGCCACGTCGGCGCGGCGCCGGCCACCCTCCCGCTCGGAGCCGACAGGTCCAGCTGGAAGGGCTGGAACGTCGCGTTGTTGGGGTCGATGCCGCTGACGACGGCGGGCGTGCCGCCCTGGGCACTGAGGATCGAGGTGTCGATCACGACGTCGCCGGGATGGTCGCGAACGGCGTCCCAGACCGCCCGGTCGCTTGCGAACCCGGCGGCGCGGGGCTGGATCGCGTATCCCGTGCTCCCCAGGTAGCCGTCGTCGACCACGTGGAGCGAGTGCGCGCTGATCTCGGTCCCGCCCGGCCCCGAGCCGCCGGGCGCGGCGGCGCCGGCTCGCCGGACGGTGACGAACCGGTCGGTGTCCTCCCACCCGATGCCGCCGACCTCGCGAGCCAGCGTCGGATTGGCCCGGACGGCCGCCGCGAGGTCGGTCGGGATCGTGACGTCGGGATTGGGCAGGTAGTTGTTATCTGGGCTGCCCGCCACGAGCTGCCAGCCGCCCGACTGCACGGCGACGTTCTCGAAGTTCTGGGTCAGCACGTCGTTGAAGATCGCGAGGTAGGCGATCATGAACGTCACGATCGCGAACATCGCGACGGCCATCCCCGTCCGGAACTTCGTCGACATCGGGTAGGCCATGCTGGTCCGCGTCGTCGCGGACAGGTTCCCCGCACGGCCGGTGACGAACATGCCGGCCCGGATCAGCAGGTCGCTGTTGTACATCACCGCCCAGATCGCGCCGAGCAGCACCATCAGCGCGGTGAGCGCGAACACCTCGGGGCCGCCGTTGAGCTTCGAGAGCTGCAGCCTCCCGTCGACGTGGAGCAGCGTCTCGACGCGGCCGAACGGGCGCCCCCAGTACACGAGCAGGCCGAGCGCGGCGGCGGTGAACCCGATCCTCGCCCGCAGGTCCGGCCGCATGCCGGTAACGCCCAGCACCCAGCGGACCAGGAGTCCGGCACCGACGATCAGCAGCGACGCGCCGGCGCCGTAGAGGATCTCCGACCCTGCGGCCAGCCCGGCGGCCGCCGCCAGCGCCCCGAGGAGGATGGCCAGCGGCCCGCGGCTGAAGAGGGCGGCGAGCAGGCCGAAGACGGCGCCGAGGGTGCCGACTGTCAGTCGGCCGAGAAAGACCAGCGGATGCCCGCGGACGAGCTGGCGCAGGCTGTCCCACACGTTGGTGAAGATCGACCGGAGCAGGCGCCACAGACCGCGGTCCCGGGCCTCCCCCTCGTCCAGGTCCCGGATGGCCGCGACGATGTTCAGGCGGCTGACCCGGAACGCGCTGATCGCGACCACGACGAACGTCAGCGCGACGCCGAGGCAGAGCGCGATCACGATCGTCGGCCACTCGACGTGGTAGATCAGGTCGAGGCCCTTGTAAATGCCGGTGAAGATGCTCGAGATGACGCCGACCATCAGCTTGCCCACCGCGAGGCCGAGGCCGACGCCGACCGCCCCCGCGACCAGCGTGTAGGCCAGGCCCTCGAACAGGAACATCTGGGTCAGGTGACGGCGCTTGAGGCCGACGGCGCGGCTCATGCCCATCTCCGCCCGGCGCTCGGCAGCGAGCATCACGAAGATCAGGAAGATCAGCAGGACGCCCACTGCCAGCGAGAAGAAGCTGACGCCGAGCAGGGCCGCCGAGGCGATCAGCCCGGTCTCCTGCGCGAAGAACACGCCGTTCGACTTGTAAGGGACCAGGATGTCGAGCTGGAGCCCACTCGCCGCCTGGTCGTACGCGGGCAGCTGGTCGGGCGCGCCACGAGCGACCAGGGGCCGCAGCTCGGCGCGAATCACAGGGCTCGCGACGATCGCCTTGAACCGCGGGCTGACAGGGCCCTGCGCGGGCTCCGACTGAAGGCCGGTCATTGCCGTGCGGCGGGCGTCGCTGCCGGCGCTCGCGGCGGCCGCTCCGAGCTGCGACTGGATCGCGGGCCGCGCCAGGATGTCGCGCAGCCGGGTCGCCGAGCCCGTGTCCACGTGGAGCGCCGCCAGGCGCTGGCCGACGTCCATCTGGAGCGCCTGGACGTCGGCCGGGCCGGCGCCGGCCGGGAGCGTCCTGCTGACCGCCTCGACGATGACGCGGTCCACGAAGTTGTTGTTCACCAGCGCCTTGAACTGGTCGGTGACGGTTGGCTTCCCGAGCTCGACGAGCAGCTGCTGGTCGAGCGGCTTGGTCGGGTCGAGGATGCCCGCCTGGTCGTGCACGGCCTGGATCTGGCGCCGGATCGCCGGCTGCTCCAGGTAGGCCCGGAGCTCCGCTGCGCCGGTGTCGTCGATGAACGCGCCGCTCAGCCGCCGCACGATCTCCTGCCCGGTGCTGCCGTCGGGACCGAGGTCGTCCACGCCGCCCGTGCCGCGGTTGTGGACGTACACGAGGTTGAAGCCGGTGGGCCGGCCCAGCACCGTTCGCATCGTCGACAGAGGCAGCAGCACGGTGCCGGTGATCGGGCCGTGCTGGGCGATCGTCGGGTCGACCTCGGTGTCGAGGACGTCCCGCACCCGGACGGCGGTCGGCTTGCCCTGGACGATGAGCTGGATCCGGTCGCCCGCCGAAGCGTTGAGCCGGTCCGCGAGTGCCGTGCCCAGGAAGACCTCGTCCGGCGCGAGGTCGGTCACGGAGAGCGTTCGGCCCGAGCGGTCCCGGAGGCCGTCCCAGAGCCGGTCGAACTCGGCGGGCACGCCGAACGCGACCACGTTCTCCGAGCTGGCCTGGCCGGTGGTGGCGTCGCTGACCGCCCCCGGTGCGACGATGACGCCGGCCGCGGCGTCGACGTTCGGGTCCGCGCGGGCGTGGTCGACGGCGTCTGCGGCCTGGGCGCCGGTAAAGAAGTCCGCATCGGAGGTTCCCGCCCCCGCCGGCGTGAACGAGCTCTGGCGGGCCACGGCCTCGTCGATCCCGCCGATCTGCTTCATCTCGATCGACTGCAGGGAGTACGTCAGCGTGTCGCCGACCGTGAACGAGGCCGTGATGATGAGGCTGGCGAGCATCAGCCCGACCACGATCAGCGCCGTCTGGGAGCGTCGCCGGGGGATGTTGCGGAGCGCCATCACCAGCAGCACCCGGTTCACCGCGGCGAAGCCGAGCAGGACCAGCAAGAGCAGGCCGACCCCGCCGGCCACCCACGCTGCGAGGGTGGCGGGCGATACGCCGAGCGCGGCGATCATCGCGACGCCACCGCCGGCTCGGCCAGCCGGTCGCCGCTGTCCGAGAAGATCCGGCCGTCGCGCATGCGCACGAGCCGCTGGGCGAGGGCGCCGATCTCCTCGGCGTGCGTCACCCACACGAAGGTCTGCTCGGACTGCCGGTTCAGCTCGAGCATCAGCTCCATGATCGCGGCGCTGCTCTCGCTGTCGAGCGCGCCGGTCGGCTCGTCCGCCCACACGATCGCGGGGCGGGTGGCGAGGGCGCGCGCGACCGTGAACCGCTGGCGCTGGCCGCCGCTCATCTCGGCCGGGCGGTGGTTGGCCCACGGCAGCAGGCCGACCAGGTCGACGACCTCCCTGGCCCGGCGGCGGGCGACCGAGGGACGGACGCCGCTGACCAGCATGGGCAGCTCGACGTTCTCGATGCCGCTGAGCACCGGCAGCAGGTTGTACGTCTGGAAGACGAAGCCCATCTGGCGCGCGCGGAAGTCGGTCTTCTGGTTGTCCGTCAGGTCACGGAGGTCCTGGCCGGCGATCCGCACGCGGCCGGCGTCGATGGTGTCGAGTCCGCTGAGGCAGTTGAGCAGCGTCGTCTTGCCGCAGCCGCTCGGGCCCATCACGGCGACGACCTCGCCGCGCCGTACGGTCAGGTCCACGCCGGCCAGGGCCTCGACGCGGTGCCGGCCGGTGTCGTAGAGCTTGCGGACCCCGGTCGCTTCGATGATGTGGTCAGACACGCCTGGGATCACCTCCGGTTGGGTTGGACACGCCCCGCGGGGCACCTCGATCGCCCGGAGAGTAAGCACCGCCTGTGTCACCGGTATGTCGTTTCGGCGACGGAACCCCGGGCGAGGAGTGGCGACCCACGCACTCCTTACGCGCGGGCTCGTGCCGGTGTTACGTCAGAAAGTCCCTCCCCCCTCGCGGGGGAGGAGGCCGCCCCAGCGGCCGGAGGGGGGGTCGCTCGGGTCGTCACCCGGCCCGAGTCCCTCCCCCCTCGCGGGGGAGGAGGCCGCCCCAGCGGCCGGAGGGGGGTCGCTCGGGTCGTCACCCGGCCCGAGACCCTCCCCCCTCGCGGGGGAGGAGGCCGCCCCAGCGGCCGGAGGGGGGTCGCTCGGCGGTAGTCTCGCGTGACTCTTCCCCAGCGACCCCCCTGCGGGTCCTGGCGGACCCTCCTCCCCCGCGAGGGGGGAGGGACTCTCTCGCCGCCACCTCATCGTCCGCCAGGCACGTGACGCGGCCGGAGGGGGGGTCGCTCGGCGGTAGTCTCGCGTGACTCTTTCCCCAGCGACCCCCTCCGGGTCCTGGCGGACCCTCCTCGTCCGCGAGGAGGGAGGGACTCTCTTACGCCGGTCCGAACGTGTCGTCCACCAGCGCCGCCACCTCGTCGTCCGACAGGCTCGTCACCCGGCCCGAGGAGAACGCATCCACGATGGTCTCGTTCAGCTGACGCACCCGCGGGTCGCGCTTGCTCAGCCCGGCCGCCAGCCGCGGGCGGTGGTCCCGCATCCACAGCAGCAGCCCGGCCGCGCCCGACTTGTCGGTGATCGCCACCCGAGGCGGCCGGCCGAGCAGCAGCGTCGTGTCGAACGGGTTGTAGATCTCCTCGTCCTTGATCAGCCCGTCCGCGTGGACGCCGGCCCGCGTCATGTTGAAGTTCTCGCCCACGAAGGGCAGCCGGACGTCCACCGGCTCGCCGATGCTCCGGTAGTACTCCGCGATGTCCGTCAGGGCCAGGGTGTCCATGCCGTGCGCGTCGCCCGTCAGCGAGATGAGCCAGAACACGAGCGACTCGATCGGCGTGTTGCCGCTGCGCTCGCCGATTCCGAGCAGGGTGCCGTTGTTCGCGGCCGCGCCGTACAGCCAGGCCGAGACCGCGTTGGGGATGATCGCGTCGAGGTCGTTCTGGCCGTGGAACTCGAGCGCCTCCGGCGGCACGCCCGCCTCGTGGCGCAGCGCGGCCGTCAGGCGCGGGATGCCGCGGGGCAGGGCCGCGTTGGGATGGGGCACGCCGACGCCGAGCGTGTCGGGGTAGCGCACCTTCACCTGGATGCCGGCCTCACGCCCGAGCTCCATCAGCCGGTGGACGAAGGGCACGACCACGCCGTGGACGTCCGCTCGGGTGGCGTCCTCCAGGTGGACGCGGGGCACGACGCCGTCGTCCAGCGCGGCTTCGACGACGCGCAGGTAGCCGTCCAGCACCGTCCGCCGGTCCGAGCGCATCTTGCGGTACACGTGGTAGTCGGAGATCGAGGCGAGGATGCCGGTCTCCCGCAGGCCGGCCGCACGCACCAGCTCGTAGTCGTCCAGCGAGGCGCGGATCCAGCCGGTGATCTCGGGGTAGCGCAGTCCCTTCTCCCGGCAGAGCTCGACCGCCCGGCGATCCTTCTCGGTGTAGAGGAAGAACTCGCTCTGGCGGATCATGCCCCGCGGCCCTCCCAGCCGGGCGAGCAGCACGTAGAGATCCGCGATCTGCTCGGGCGTGTAGGGCGCCCGGCTCTGCTGGCCGTCGCGGAACGTCGTGTCCGTGATCCAGATCGCCGGCGCGGGGTCGAGCGGCACGGCCTCGGACTCGAACCGGGTCAGCGGCGGCAGGGAGTAGGGGAAGGTCTCCCGGAAGTACTGCCCGGCCTCCTCCGGAGAGGGTCGGGACACCGGGGTGACAGGGGTGAGCAACCAGCTGTTGGCCATTCCCTTATGTTGACCCGGCCAGTAGACGATAGTCAACATTGATCAATGATCAACATGCTAAACTCTCGCGAGCGATGCGTGGCGGTTTGCTGACCGCTCAGGAGGCGGCGGAGCGGCTGGGTGTGAAGCCGGCGACGGTGTACGCCTATGTCAGCCGGGGGCTGCTGCGGCGCGAGCGCGACGCGGCCGGCCGCAGTCGGTTCGCGCTGGCGGAGGTCGACCGTCTGGTCAAGCGCGGACGCCGCGACCGGCCGCAGGGCGCGGAGCTGCGCATCGAGTCGGCGCTGACCGCCATCGAGGACGATTCGATCTTCTACCGCGGGGAGGACCTGTTCTTGCTCGCCCGCTCACGCACGTTCGAGGAGGTGGCCCAGTTCCTCTGGACGGGCGAACTCCGCGACGTCCAGCCGTGGCAGGCCGACGCCGGCGCGCTGGAGGCAGCAGGGCGCGTGCAGGCCGCCCTCCCCGACGCCACCCTGCCGCTCGACCGGCTGCGGGTCGCCATGCCGGTCCTGGCGGCGCTCGACCCGCTCCGCTACGACACGGGCGAGCGCGCGGTCGTGGTCACCGGCCGGCGGCTGATCGCCGCCATGGTCGACGGGCTGCCGCGCCGGGGCGAGGTCGAACCCGCCCTGCGCGTCCGGCCCCGGCAGCCGTTCACCGGCTCGATCGCCACCCGGCTCTGGGCCGGCCTGACCGAGATGCGGCCGCCGCGCGGCGGTCTGGAGGCGCTCAACGCCGCCCTCGTGCTGGTCGCCGACCACGACTTGAGCGTGTCGACGCTGGCCGCCCGGATGGCCGCCTCGATCGCGGCGGACCCATACGCGGTCGTGAGCGTGGGGCTGAGCGCCCTCGGCGGCGCCATGCAGGCGGTCGCCTCGCTGGCAGTGGAGGACCTCCTGACGGACATCGCCCGGCCCGAGCGTTCGGCCGCCGCGATCGGCGAGCGCCTGCGGCGCGGCGACCGCCTGCCGGGGTTCGGTCACCGGCTCTACCCGCGCGGGGATCCGCGGGCCCCGCTCCTGCTCGACCTGCTGCGTCAGTGCTGGCGCGGCCACCGCCGGCTGGAGACCATCGAGGCGGTGCTGGCGGCGACCGGCGAGCGGGGCCTGCCGGCGCCCAACATCGATTTCACCCTGGGCTCGCTGGCTCACCTGGCCGGCATGCGGCGGGGCGCCAGCGAGGCCATCTTCGGCATCGCCAGGACGGCCGGCTGGCTGGCGCATGCGATGGAGGAGTACGAGCGCCGGACGTCGATCCGCCCGAAGGCGATCTATGTGGGGGTTCCGACCGGCCCCGAACGCTGAGTGGTGCGGCGCACCTGCAGCCAGGTCAGCCACGCCAGGTGGCCGGGCCACGCGGCGGCGTGCGCCACGCGGCGGATGGCGGGCCGCGTCAGACGGGCCAGCATCGCCGCCCGCAGGTCGGCGGCGCAGCGGCCAGGGAAGACCGTGTGCACGTTGCCGACGGCGGGGAGGACGTGCGCGTCGGAGCCGCCCACGACGGCAGCGCCGCGGCGCGCAAGCCGGCGGATCGAACGGGCGTTGGGCACTTCCATGAGCGGCGACCCGTTGACCACCTCGATCGCGTCGAACGGGAGCCGTGCCGCGAGGTCGCCGACGCCCAGCGCCAGGGAGAAGGGGTGCGCGGCCACCGCGAGTCCGCCCTGGTCGTGGATCGCGTCCACGGTCCAGGCCGCGCTGCGGCCGGGCGGGACGTCGCGGCCGACGAAGAGCGCGAGGACGTGGCCGTCGGCGCTGGTGACCTCGCTCCCGATGACGATCTCCGGACCGGCTCCGGCGAGCGCCTCCTCGACGCGCAGCGCGCCCTCGATCGTGTCGTGGTCGGTCACCGCCGCGACCGCCAGCGGCGCGGTGGCGAGGTGCGCGGCCAGCTCCTCGGGCGCCGGCCGGCCGTCGCTGCAGGTCGTGTGCAGGTGGATGTCCGCGGTGCTCCAGGTCATGCGGCTGCGTGCCTCCCCGCCAGGACGATGGCCCGCTCGTACTCTGTCAGCAGCTCGGACGTCGCGCTTCCCCACGTGACCACGCTGCGCCGCGCCTCCTCGGCCAGCCGGGGTCGGTCGATCGGGGCCCCGAGCCAGCGACGGACCGTGGCGACCAGCCCCGCCGAGTCGCCGGGCTCGAACAGGCCGCCGGCCGGAGCGCGGTCGAGCAGGCTTCGCGAGGCGGGCGTGTGGGCCGCCACGACGGGCAGGCCGGACGCCATCGCCTCCAGCATCACCAGCCCGAGGGTGTCCGTGGTCGACGGGAAGACGAACACGTCGGCGGACGCGTAGGCGGCGGCGAGCTCCCTGCCGACCAGCCGGCCCGGGAACGTCGACTGCGTGCCGGCGAACGCGTGCTCGAGGTCCACCTTCGCCGGTCCGTCACCCACCAGCGCGAGGTGCCGGTCCCCGCCGGGCGCGGCCAGCGGCAGCAGGCGGTCGACGCCCTTCTCGGCGGCCAGCCTGCCCACGTACAGGCACAGCCGGCGGTCCGGGTGGCCGCCGGTCAGGCGGTGGCGCATCTCGGCGCTCGCCTGGCGCGGGTGGAACAGGCCCAGGTCGACGCCGCCGCGCCACACGCCGACGTCCCGGACGCCGTGCGCCTGGAGCTCGTCGCGCGACTCCTCCGAAGCGGCCAGGTTGACGTGCGCGTGCCGGTGGGCCCGGCGGATGAGCGCCCACACCGGCCGCTCGGCGAATCCCAGGTGGTAGTAGTGGGCGTACCGGGCGACGTGCGTGTGGTAGGAGCAGACCAGGGGCAGCCGCCGGAGCCGGGCGTGGAGCACACCGGCCCACCCGAGGAGCGTCGGGCAGACCGCGTGGATCAGGTCGGGAGCGAACCGGTCGAGCAGGCCGACCACGCGCGGCAGGGGCAGGCCCCATGGCTGGCCGCCGTAGATGAACGGCAGGCCGATGCTGGGCACGTGCTTCACCGTCGCGCCGGGCGGCATCGGACGGTCGCCCGGCCCGGACACGTGTGGCGCGACGACGAGCACCTCATGCCCGCGGCCGGCGAGCTCCGCGACCGTGGCCCCCAGGCGCGTCACGACACCGTTGATCGAGGGGAACCACGTTTCCGTGACGTAGGCAATGCGCACCCTGACTCCAGAGTGATCGGTGCAGGTGAAGCGCCGGAGAAGCCGCGGCAGGCTACAGATTACAAGTTGGTGAGCGGTTGGTGCCCTCGTTCCCAGTCCTCACGCAGCAGCTCGGTGAGGACGTGGTCGAGCCAGTGCCCGTCGCGGAAGTGCTCCCGGCGCAGCCGGCCGACCTCCCGGTACCCGGCGGCGAGCTGGGCCCGCCGGCTGGCCTCGTTGCCCTCGACGTAGCCGGACTTCAGCTTTCCGAACGGGTGCTGCGTGAACGCGTAGTCGGCGCGGAGTCGCATGAGCTCGCCGGCGATCCCGCGGCCCCACAGCGACTTGTCGCCGATCAGGGTGCCGGTGGTGCCGTGCTGGTTCGCCCAGTCGATCTGTGAGATCGAGGTGTTGCCGACGCACCGCCCCTCGTGCTCGATGACCCAGAGGATCGCGTCGGACGCCTCCTCGGCCCGGCGCAGCCACGCCTGCTCAGCTTCGAGCGACATGCCCATCCTGGCGATCAGGCGCGAGGTGATCTCCTGGTCCGCGAACCAGTCCACCATGGCCGCCGCGTCCTCGAGCCGCGGCGGCCGCAGGCGGAACTGGCTGCCCTGGATGATGGGGCCGTACATCGCCGGCCCCGACCATGCCGGACGGATCCGGCTCTGTCAAGCTGTCAGTCGGGCGGTTTGGACAGCTCGATGCCGAACTTCCTGGCCGCGCGCTCGATCCGGCGCCTGGCGGCGCGCTTGTCCTCCGCGCTGACGCCCTCGACCTGGTTGAACCGGGCCGCCGCGCTGCGGACGTGCTCGGCGTCGATCAGCGGCTCCTTGCGCTGCTTCGGAAACGCGAACGCGCTGTCGGGAAGCTCGTCCCGCTGCTTCTCGGACAGGGTTGCCATGCCGTCCACGCTACGAGCGGCCGCGCGCCCGTGTCAGGTCGTCGCTCGCCTCGGGCGGCCTCGCTGCGGTGATCCGCCGCCGCCGTCGCGCAGGCGGCCCTCGGCCACGAGCGCGCGCCGCAGGATGAACTCGATCTGGGCGTTCGTGCTGCGCAGCTCGTCGCCGGCCCACCGCGCGATCGCGTCGTGGACGGCCGGGTCGAGCCGCAGCAGGACGTTCTTGCGCTCGGCCATCGAGCCCGTCAGTGGTACAGCGACCCGGTGTTGACGACCGGCTGGGTGGCCTGCTCGCTGCAGAGCACCACCAGCAGGTTCGACACCATCGCGGCGCGACGCTCGGGGTCGAGCTCGACGACGTCCTGCTCCTCGAGGCTGGCCAGCGCCTGCTCGACCATGCCGACGGCGCCCTCGACGATCCGCTGCCGCGCCGCCACGACGGCCTCCGCCTGCTGGCGCCGGAGCATCGCCTGCGCGATCTCCGGGGCGAACGCCAGGCGGGTCAGCCGCGACTCGACCACGCGGACGCCGGCGGCCGCCACCCTCGCAGCGATCTCGGCCGTGAGCTGCTGGTTGATCTCGGCGGCGTGCTGCCGGTGCGCGTCGTAGGGGAAGCTGGTGGCGATGTGGCGGACCGCCGTCTCGGTCTGGAATCCGACGAACTGCACGACGTCCTCGACCTCGTACACGGCCTTGGCCGTGTCCTCGACCTGCCACACGACGACGGCCGCGATCTCGATGGGGTTGCCGTCCGCGTCGTTCACCTTCGCCACCGCCGTCTCGTGGTTGCGGAGCCGCGTCGACACCCGGCGCCGCCTGGCAAAGGGGTTGACCCAGCGCAGCCCCGGCAGTCGGACGGTGCCGGTGTAGCGACCGAAGAGCTGGACGATGCGGGCCTCGCCCGGGCTCACCGGCGTGAGCCCGGCCAGGACCAGCCCGGCCAGGACGATGAGCGCGACCCCGACCCTGGTGGTCGCCGTGCCGGGCTGCCCGACGCTACCGACCACGAGTCCGACTCCGCCGAGCGCCGCGATGAGGCCCACGCCGAGGACGGGCAGCCCGGCGAGCCCGTCCGCGGTCCGTTCACTGATCTGCATATCATATTGATATCAGATCGGCCCGGACGCCGTGACTCAGAGATGCCGGCTGATGCGCTGCAGCGCGTCCGGCAGCCGGTCCGGGCTCATCGCGTGGCAGATGCGCAGGTGGTCGTCGCGGCCGAAGCACGCGCCGGGAGCCACCAGCACGCCCGCCTCACGCCGCAGGCGGTGGGCGAGCGCCAGCGATCCCTCGCCGGTGTGGACGCGCACGAACCCGAATGACGTCGCGGCGGGCGGCACGAGCGAGAGGCGGTTACCCACGCCGGCCACCCAGTCCTCGAGAAGCTCCGCGCCGCGCCGCGTCAGCGCCCGGCTGCGTGCCAGCAGGCGGGAGCGGACCGCGGGTCGGAGCGCGACCTCGGCCAGCGCCATGCTGAGCGCCGAGGTCGCGATCGTGACGTATTCGTGGCGGCGCCAGAGCGCGTCGACCACGTCCTGGGGCGCCACGACCCAGCCCAGCCGCAGGCCGGACAGTCCGTACGCCTTGGACGTGCTGTTGACGGCGATGACGCGCTCGTACCTGCCGACGAGGCTCGGCGCCGGCGTCTCGGTCCACCGCTCGGTCCCCGCGTAGACCTCGTCGGACAGCAGCCACGCATCGGCGCGGCGCGCCAGGTCGACGACGCGCCTCATCTCCGCGTCATCCAGGACCCGGCCGGTCGGGTTGTTCGGGCTGCAGATCGCGATCAGCCTGGTCGAGGCCGTCACCAGCGCCTCGAGCTCGTCCAGGTCTGGCCGCCAGCCATTGTCCGGGTCGAGCCCGAACGTGCGCACCCGGCATCCACGGTTGCGGGCGATGCCCTCGACCTGGGGGTACGAGGGGACCATCGCCACCACCTCGTCTCCGGCTCCCGCGAGAGTAGCCACCACGAGGGCGTTGGCCTCGGCGGCTCCCACCGTGACCAGCACGTTGGCGGGCGTCTGGCCCGGGTAGAGGTCAGCGATCCGTCCCCGGAGGGCCGCCGTGCCGTTCACCTCCGGGTAGTGCAGGGGCAGGTCGAGCAGGGCGTCGAGGTCGGCACCGAGCTCGACCAGGTCCCGCAGCCGGACGGGCTGGACGCCGCTGTCCGCGAGCTGGAACTCGACGCCCTGCTCGTAGCGCGACTGCCATTCCTCCAGGGCGAACGCCTGGAACCCGGGAGCCATCCGGTCATTGTGGCGCCGCCCCGACCGGCGAGGCAGGATCGACAGATGGAAACCCTGATGACCGGTATCGCGTTCGGCGAGTCGCCGCGGTGGCACGACGGGCGCCTGTGGTTCTCGGATTGGGGAGCGGAGGAGCTCATCGCCGTCGACCCCACCGGCCGGAGTGAGATCGTCGCCCGCGTGCGGTCCTTCCCGTTCTGCATCGACTGGCTGCCCGACGGGCGGCTGCTCATCGTCCACTCGCGGGATCGGCGCCTGCTGCGCCAGGAGCCGGACGGCACGCAGGCGACCCACGCCGACCTGGCCGGCCTCGCCCCCGGCAGCTGGAACGAGATCGTCGTCGACGGCCGCGGCAACGCCTACGTCAACGGAGCCGGCTTCGACCTGATGGCTGGCGAGGAGCCCGTCCCCGGCATCGTGGTGCTGGTGGCGCCCGACGGGTCGGCGCGACGGGTGGCCGACGGGATCCAGTTCCCCAACGGCATGGCTGTGACGCCCGACAACTCGACCCTGATCGTGGCCGAGTCCTACGCGTCCCGGCTCACGGCGTTCGACATCGCCCCCGACGGCGGCCTGTCGAACCGCCGCGTCTGGGCGGACCTGGGTACAGACGCTCCCGACGGCATCTGCCTGGACGCCGAGGGCGCCGCCTGGTACGCGGACGTCCCGAACAGGCGCTGCACGCGCGTCAGGGAAGGCGGCGAGGTGCTGGAGCGGATCGACGTGGACCGCGGCTGCTTCGCCTGCATGCTCGGCGGGGCCGACCGGCGGACGTTGTTCATCGTCGCCCGGGAGTGGGACGCCACGGACTTCGCGAAGGGGATGGGCACCGGCCAGCTGCTCTCCACCGGCGTGGCCGTGCCGGGCGCCGGCTGGCCGGCTGCGTGACGCGGACCGGCCTCAGCCGACCTCCCAGACCGCGACCGGCCGGCGCTGGGCGCGCGACCGCTCGGCAGTCAGCGCGAGGCTCAGGGCCCGACGTGCCTCCGCGCCGCCGACCGGGCTGGGCAGGCCATCGCGCACGGCCTCGAGGAACGCCTGCAGCTCGGTGCGATACGCGGGCCCGAACCGGTCCATGAAGTCGCGGTAGCCCGGGTCCACGGGCGCGGCCACGCCGGGCTCGACGGAGCGGAGCGGCGTCCGGGCGTCAAGCCCGACCGCGATGCTGTCGCGCGCGCCGAACACCTCGAGCCTGATGTCGTACCCGCGCGGGTCGTGCCGGCTGCCCGAAACGATGCCGAGGAGGCCGTCCCGGAACCGGAGCACGGCCGCGGCGGCGTCGACGTCGGCGTACCTGTCGAACAGATCGGAATGCGCGGTGCCGTCCGCGTACACCTCGACGACCTCCCGGTCCACGACCCACGGCACGATGTCGAAGTCGTGGATCAGGAGGTCGCGCCAGATCCCGCCGGACGTGGCAACGTACGCCTCGGGCGGTGGCTCGGGATCGTGCCCCGCGATCCGCACCAGGTACAGCTCGCCCAGGCTGCCGGCGCGCACCGCCTCCCGCGCCGCCAGGTAGCCGGGGTCGAAGCGCCGCTGGAACCCGATCTGGAGCAGGATGCGGGCGCGCGCGACGTGCTCCAGCACGTCGTCCGTGGTGTCCAGGTCGAGCGCGATCGGCTTCTCGCAGAAGACCGGCAGCCGCGCGTCGGCCGCGAGGTGGATCAGCGGGGCGTGAGCCGGCGTCGACGCCGCCACGACCACCGCGTCGACCCCGTCCTCGAAGACCGCCGCGGGTGACACGGCGAGCTCCGCGCCGAGCTCTGCGGCGGCGCGCCGCGCGCGCTCCCGGTCCTCGTCGGCGATGACCAGCCGTTCGACCAGCGGGTTGGCGGCCAGCGTCCGTGCGTGGAAGGCGCCAATCCGTCCCGCGCCGAGCACCCCGATCCGCATGCCCATGGAGAGAGCATGACGGCGCTTCAGCTCGGCCGCCAGTCCCCATCCACGATCAAAGGCACGGTCTCGCCTGCCGCCGTGGTCCCCACCACGTCGACTTCGGACGACCCGATCACGACGTCGTTGTGCGTTCGCGAGCTGTTCAGGTCGGGAGAGCTCTGGCCGCGGGCGCGGCAGCCCGGGAACCCGCTGCCCAGCGCGATGTGGCAGGCCCGGTTCTCGTCGAGCAGGGTGCTCCAGTACAGCCGGCCCCGCTGCCCGATGCGCGAGCTGCGGTCGACCAGCGCGACCTCGCCCAGGCGGCGCCCGCCCTCGTCGACGTCCAGCAGGCCGAGGAGGGCATCGCGCTGGGCGTCGGTGCGCGCGTCGAGCCGCACCAGGCGGCCGGAGCGGAACTCGAGGCGGAGGTCCTCGTAGAGGCGCCCCTGCCAGGCGAGCGGCATGGTGCACGCGGCCTCGCCCTCGGTCGCGGACGCGGCCGGCGAGGTGTAGATCTCCTCGGTCGGCAGATTGCCGAGGTAGGTCCGGCCGTGCGCGTTCGTCTCGTCGGCGCTCGTCCAGACCGCGTCGTCGGTCAGCTCGACGCGGAGGTCGGTGCCGGGACCGCGCAGCCGCACCTCGCGCAGCCGCAGCCGGTTCGCGGTCGCGGCGCGGTCGCGCAGCGTGTCGATGTGGCGGTCCAGCGCGTCGTCGCCGGGGCCGTCGTCCGGGCCGATACGGCAGAAGCTGAGGATGTCGCCGGCCAGCGCTCGCTGGGCGGCATCCGGCTGCAGCTCCGGGTACGCGCGGCGCGCCCAGGCCAGCGTGGGGTACGCGATGATCAGCGAGGTGTCGAGGTTCGCCTCGAGCCGCTCGAACAGCTCGGACAGCTGCTCGGCCTGCCGGCGGTAGCGCAGCGCGATCCGTTCCGGGTCGGACGTGGCGAGCGCGTCCGGGTCGGTCTGGCCGTCCACGATGATGAGCGCCGTGCCCGCCTCGGTCCGGGCGACGAAACGGGCCCGGCGCCAGGGCGGCATCCGGCCGAGCACGTCGTCGCTGGCGTGGTCGACCTCGGCACGCTGGACGAGCATGTCGGTCACCATGCCGTCGACGCGGAGACCCCGCCGGTACGCCGCCTCGGCCAGCGCGACCGCCAGCGGCCGGTGCTCCGGCTCGTAATTGACCAGCAGGAGCTCGCCGGGCCGCATGTCGAAGCAGCGGTCGATCGCGACGCCGGCATAGCGCGCCAATTGGTCAGGCGTGTAGGGGGAGTGCAGCATGGCGGGCAAGTATCGGACAGCGGCGCCGGCGCGTTCTCCAGAACGCCTGTTCGGTAGGATTGTCACGAGGTCGTCGCCGGGCTCTTGAGACCATGTTGCAATAGGGAGACGACACCCGCGCATCGGTAAGGAGGCAAGACATGATCTACGGCTGGAGATTCCGGAGTCGAGGCAAGACGGGTTGGATACGCCTGCTCGGTCTCAGCTAGAGGTCCGGGACGCCGGAGACGGCGCCCATCTCTGTGCACGAGCGGCTCGCGCCCGAGCCGCGGAGGAACACATTCCATGGATCGGAAGCAGCAGATCGCTGCCGACCTCGACGAAGCCCGCAGGCGTACGCACGCGCTGCTGGCGCCGCTCGACGGCGAGCGGCTGACCACCCAGTACGACCAGCTGATGAGCCCGCCCGTCTGGGACTACGCGCACATCGGCGTGTTCGAGGAGCTGTGGCTCGTGCAGCGCCTGTCCGGGGCCGCGCCGATGGACGAGGAGCTCATGGTCACGTACGACGCCATCGAGACGCCCCGCGTGGTGCGCGGCAGGCGCGAACTGCTGGACCGGCCGCGCGCCGCGACGTACCTGGGCCAGGTGCGGGAGCGGACGCTGGCGCTGCTGGAGGAGGTCGACCTCGACGCGGCGGACCCGCTCCTCCGCGACGGGTTCGTGTACGACCTGGTCGTCCAGCACGAGCACCAGCACGACGAGACGATCCTCCAGACGGTCCAGCTCACGCCGGGCCGCTACCACGAGGTGCTGCCCGCCCTGCCGGACGCTCCACCCGGCCTCGCCACGAGCGCGGAGATGGTGGAGGTCCCCGGCGGCCGGTACCCGGTCGGGAGCGACGCCCACGAGCCGTACGACAACGAGCACCCCCGTCACGAGGTCGAGCTGGCCGCGTTCGAGATCGACCGCTTCCCGGTCACCAATGGAGCGTTCCAGGAGTTCATGGCCGACGGCGGCTACGAGCGCCAGGAGCTCTGGAGCCGCGACGGCTGGGAATGGCGCTTCATCTTCGGCGTGCAGTCGCCCGAGTACTGGCGGTGGGAGCGGCCGTGCTGGCTGACGACGCGGTACGGGCACGTCACGCCCGTCGACCCGAGGCTGCCCGTCAGCCACGTCTCCTACTTCGAGGCCGAGGCGTTCGCGACCTGGGCCGGCAAGCGCCTGCCGAGCGAGCACGAGTGGGAGGTGGCGGCGGCCTGGGACCCGGCGTCCGGCCGGAACCGGCGCTATCCGTGGGGTGACGACGCGCCGACGGCGGAGCGCGCCAACCTGGATCAGCAGCTCCTGCGGGAGGCCCCGGTGGGCGCCTTCCCGCAGGGCGCCAGCGCGCTCGGGTGCGAGCAAATGCTGGGCGACGTCTGGGAGTGGACGAGCAGCGACTTCCGCGCCTATCCCGGCTTCGCTGCCTTCCCGTACGCCGAGTACTCGACGCCCTTCTACGGCACCGAGTTCAAGGTGCTGCGCGGCGGCTCGTGGGCGACACGGCCGCGCGTGGCGAGGAACACGTTCCGCAACTGGGACTCGCGGCTGAAACGGCAGATCTTCGCCGGGTTCCGCTGCGCCCGGGACGCGGCGCGGCCGTGAGCCTCGCACCCATCACCATCGCCATCCACACGTTCGGGCGGGAGCTGCGCGACGACCTGGTCCGCGACGTCCGGGCCGGACTCGGGGCAGACCCGAAGTCCCTGCCGCCGCGCTGGTTCTACGACGAGCGAGGCTCCGAGCTGTTCGAGGCCATCACCCGCCTGCCCGAGTACTACCAGACGCGGACCGAGACGGCGATCCTGAGGGAGGCCGCGCCGGACGTGATCGCGCGTGTGCGGCCCGAGGCGCTCGTCGAGCTGGGCGCCGGCTCGGCCGAGAAGACCCGGCTGCTGATCGAGCCTGCCATCCGTGACCGTCTGTCCTGCTTCGTGCCGTTCGACATCAGCGAGGCGTTCCTCCAGCAGGCGGCGCGCCGGCTGGCGGCCGACTTTCCGGGCCTCGCCGTGTACGCGGTGGTCGGCGACTTCTCGATGCACGTCGACCGGGTGCCGCGCCACGGCCAGCAACTGGTCGTCTTCCTCGGCAGCACGATCGGCAACTTCGAAGACGAGCAGCGAGCGGTGTTCCTGCGCCAGGTCCGGGACCTCCTGCAGCCCGGCGACGCGTTCCTGCTCGGCGTGGACCTGGTGAAGGACGAGGCCGAGCTCGTGGCGGCGTACGACGACGCGGCCGGCGTGACGGCCGAGTTCAACCTGAACGTGCTGCGCGTGCTCAACCGGGAGCTGGGGGCGGACTTCGACCTCGGCGCGTTCGAGCACGTCGCGACGTTCGACCGCGAGCGCTCGCGCATCGAGATGCGCCTGCGGACACACGGCCCGCGGCGGGTGACGATCCCGGGCGCGGAAATGGTGGTCGAGTTCGCGGCGGGGGAGGCGCTGCTGACCGAGATCAGCGTCAAGTTCACCCGAGAGTCGATCCAGCGCGAGCTCGAGGCCGCCGGTATGGACGTGGCGCGGTGGTACACCGACCCGCGCCAGCGGTTCGCCCTGGCCCTGAGCACGCCGGAGGTCTGAGACGGTTTGCGGCCCCTCTCCCTCGTGGGGAGGGGCCGCTGCTCGGCGTGTAACCGGCGGCGGTTCAACCTCTCGGGCCGCCAGGGGCGAGCCGCTGCCGGCCCGCCCGCGCTAGGTGTTCGTGTACGCCGGCCCGTCGCCGCCCTCGGGGACGGTCAGGCGGCCTCCCTTGGCGGTGATCGCCCCGCACTGGACGCAGTTCGTGTGGTTGACGACCACGTCCACCAGGTCCCCGTCCTCGCCGCCCTCCTGGATCTCGTAGACCCCGGCCGGGCACATCCACGTCCACGTCTCCGCGACCACGCGCGGCACCTTCCGCTGGACGCGGATGTGGTTGGGGGCGTCGTCCCGGGTCGCGTTGCCGCTCAGGTACACGCTGGACAGCTTGTCGAACGTGTAGCTCCCGTCCGGCCGCGGGTAGGTCAGCGACCGCCCGCCCTCGAACATCGCGGCGTCGGCGTCGCGGTGCTGCGACCAGTGGCCGTTCGGGAAGCGGCCGCCCGTCGCGATCATCAGGTTCGTGACCAGGCCGCCGAGGAAGAATCCCTTCGAGAACGGCTGGCGCATGTTGCGTGTGCGGTGGAGGTCGCGCCCGATCACCGATGCGCGCACCGCGGCGTCGTACGCGGACAGGTCGTGCGAGTCCTCGCGCAGCCGCCGGTAGATCTCCTCGGCCGCCAGGATGCCGGACTGCATCGCGTAGTGGATGCCCTTGAGCTCGGGCACGTTGACCATGCCGCCCGCGTCGCCGCAGATGACCATGCCGGGAGCGGCCAGCCTGGGCAGCGCCCACCAGCCACCCTCCGGGATCGCCTTGGCGCCCCAGGAGATTCGCTTCCCGCCCTCCAGGATCCCGCGCACGAGCGGGTGAGTCTTGAACAGCTGCAGGATGTCGTGCACCGACATGGTCGAGTCGGTGTAGTCCAGACCGCACACGAAGCCGATCGACACCTGGTCGTCGCCCGTCGGGTAGATCCACGAGCCGCCGAACTCCTGGTACCGGGCGGCGGTGCGCAGCGGCCAGCCCAGCGTGTGGATCACCTTCTTGAGCGGGCGCGGGACCTCCCACACCTCCTTCACGCCCAGCGCCCAGACCTGCGGGTCGCTGCCACCGAGGTCGAACCGCTGGATGGCGGCGCCCGTCAGGTGGCCCCAGGCGCCCTCGGCGAGGACGGTCGCCTTCGCGACGAGGTCGGAGCCGGGCTCGAAGTTGGCCTTCGGCTCGCCCTCGCGGCCGCGGCCCTTGTCGCCGGAGCGGACCCCGCACACGACGCCGTCCTGGACCAGCAGCTTCGCCGCCGACGTCTCCGTCAGGAGGTACACGCCGGCGTCCTCGGCTCGCTTCGCCAGCCACCGCGACAGCTCGCTGACCGAGACGACGACGTTGCCGTGATTGCGGAACGGCGGCGGGGTCGGGATCCGGACGGCACGCGTCGAGTCGACGACCACGTAGACGGCCTCACCCGGCACGTCCCCGTACGCGGGCCACTGGTCCCGCGGGACGTCGGGGAAGAGCTGCTCCATCGCGGACGGCCGCATGATCGCGCCCGACAGGTTGTGGGCGCCGCACGTCTTGCCCTTCTCGACGACGGCGACCGGCACGTCGCCAAGCCGCGCGGCGACCTCGCGGTCGTCGGCGAACAGCTGCATGAGCCGGTTCGCGCAGGCGAGGCCCGCCGGGCCGCCGCCGACGATGGCCACGCCGACCTCGATCCGCTCGCCGGGGGGATCGGTCGGCTCGGCGATGAACTCCTCGATGGGTTTGACGGGCGGCGGGTACGCGCTGGGAGCAACCCTGTCCATGAACCCGGATGGTACCAGCCGGTACTCACCCGTACTGATACGGCCGCACCCCTACCTCGTCACGACGACGTCGTCGAGCTCCGCGGCCTCGTCGCTGCCCGCCACGAACGCGATCCGGCCGCTCGTGAATGAGCCGTCCACGGCCGTGAGCACCACCGTCTCGTCGAACTCGCAGGAGATGCTGCCGCCCTTCACCACCAGGCGCACGTCGTGGAACCGGTTGGTGGCGACGTCCATCCGGCGTGCGTCCAGGAGGGTCACCGTGCCGGCACGCACGCGCCACAGCCGCACCGCGCTCGCGTAGTAGACCCCGCACGCGTAGTAGTCGTCGCGGTCCCGGTAGCGCGCCGCGACGCCCGCGAACCCGGTGGAGAGCGGCGTGAGCCGGATCCGGGCGCTGACCGCGTAGTCGGTCCAGGAGGCCGAGCCGGCCACCAGGTGGCCGTACGACTGCCCCGCCGCGTGGCGCACGGCGTGGCCACCGTCCTCGACGACGCCGTCCCAGCGCCCGTCGTCGACCGTCCAGCCGGTGGGCTGGGAGCCGATCGGGTCGTCCGCGAAGTCGTCGCGGAAGAGCGCGCTGGACGTGCCGGCACCGCCGGATGCGCTGGTGAGCGTGGCGCGCGCCGCCTGCGCCCGCGGCGCGTTCGCGCTCCACTCGGCCGCGAACAGCACCGAGACCGAGAGCAGGACGCCGCAGACCGCGACGGCGAGGCGGCCGGCCCAGAGGTGCCCGCTCATACCATCGCGAACCGCTCGCTGTGGATGCGGTAGTCGCTGACGCCCAGCTCCAGGAGCGCGTCCTCGGTGGCATCCATCGTCGCCTCCGACGCGCACAGGAAGTACTCGAAGGACCGGTACTGCCACGGCAGGTAGCGACCGAGGACATCGGCCGTAAGGCGGCCGGACGGCCCCCGCCAGCCCGGCGGCGGCTGCTTCAGGAGGTGCACCACGCGGAGGTTGGGCATGTATCCCTCCAGTTCGTCGAGCTGCTCCCGGAACGTGACGCTGTCCCAGTCGGAGTTGGTGTAGAAGAGCAGCGCGGGACGGCTGTCCTCGCGCAGGAACATCGTCGCGATCATGCTGTAGATCGGCGTGATGCCGACGCCGCCAGCCACGAACACGTAGCCGGGTGCCTGGTGCAGGTCGATCGAGAACGAGCCGTGGGGACCGTCGAGGTGGACCCGCGTCCCCGGGTCGATCGAGCCCACCCCCCGGGTCCAGTCGCCCGCCTGCTTGATGGTCATGGCGACCCGGCCGCGAACGTCCACGTCGGCCGGGGAGGAGAGCGAGAACGGGTGGTGGTCGTGCCGGTACGGCGAACGGCCCACCGTCACCCAGGCGAACTGGCCCGGCAGGAAGGACCAGCCGGGGTGGCGGTCGGGCTCCACGACCACCGTGAACGCGCGGCCGCGCTCGGGTATGACGTCGACCACCCGCCAGGGGCGGAAGCCGTGCTTGCGCGGCGCGAGGAGGCGGCTCCAGACGAGGATGAGGAGGATGGCCGCGGCCACCAGGGCGACGACCGCCCGCCCTCCCGGGGTGCTGGTGAACCGGTTGACGCCGACCATGTGGGCCAGCGCCAGGAACATCACCGAAACGGACAGCGCGCCATGCGTCAGCTTCCAGATCTCGTAGGACAGCCGCAGCTTGCGCCGCCACAGCGAGACGAAGACGACGAAGAGCAGCGCCGCCACCGAGGCCACGGCGAAGCGGGCCCGCCAGGGCGCGGTGCGGAGATCGAAGAGCGGGAGGTACGTCGGGACGCTCTGGACGAGCAGCAGCGCGGGGTGCGCGAGGACGAACCCCAGGGCGACGAACGAGACCTGGCGGTGGAAGCGCTGGAGGATGTCGATGCCGAACGGCGCCGCCAGCCACTTGATCCGCGAGACCAGCGTGAACTGCAGGACCAGCATTGCCAGGCCGACGTAGCCGAGGGCGACGGACAGCTCGACCAGGAACGGCCGGCCGGGCGCGTGCGAGCCGATCGAGACGATGGCGAGCGGGGCCAGGCACACGGCGACGTAGGCGGCGATCAGGGCCGCGCCGGCGAGCACCCGCCTGACGCCGGGGGCGATGCCGGCCGGCCGCCGCCACGCCGGCTGTGGCCTGGCGCCGCGTACGGCCGGCGCCGCGCGCGGCAGGTCGACGACCACGCCCGGCCGGACGCGCACGGCACCGAGGGCGACCGTGGCCGCCGGCGCTCCTCGCGCCGGCGGCTGCGGCCGTCTCCCCGCGCGGGAGACGCCGCTGAGGTCGATGAGGTTGGTCATGTTCGGGCTCAGGGCTTCGCGGGCCCGGGGTGGAGGTTGATCACGGCGCCCGTGACGACGCCGGCCGCGTCCGTCTGCAGCGTGACCGGGTTCTGCACGTTCAAGAGCTGCTCGCAGTGCAGGAATCCGTCGCCGTTGCTGAACGTCGCGTTGAAGCGGGTCGCGAGGAAGGTGAAGAGGCTGTCGGCGACGTCGGGGAAGGGCGAGGCGGCCGGCCCGGTGAACTGCTGGTCCGACGCGATGCGCGGCAGGCCCGTGCGCAGCAGGTTCTGGCAGTACGTCGTCGTGCTGGCCTGGGTCAGGGATGTGACCGCCGGCTGGTCCACGCCCGCCCGGTACGCGTTGAGCTTGCTCAGGCTGGGACCGCTGGCGCCGGCGACGAACGGGTCACCTGCCGGCACGAGCGCGATCGGGGGGGCCTGCCGCGCGGCCGCCATCAGCTCGTTGAGCGGCCACGAGGTCGAGCGCAGCTGGCGCTGCGGGTCGGCCAGGTTGGGCACCGTCCACGGGGTGCACCCGAGAGCCGTGTCGATGGCCCGGTCGACGAGTCCCTCGTCGCTGCCGTTCTTGAGGACGGTGGCTGGGACCGGCTTCGGGGCGTTGGCGGGAGTGTGCTTGCCCCCGCCCCGGTGCCTGATGACCCCGGCGCCGCTGAGCGCGGCGGCGTTGGCCGGGGTGTTCTGCGCGACCCTCCCCTTCGCGGTCAGGAGGTACGTGGTGGTCGTGTTGTCGGACTGGTCCTGGTCGACCACGCTGAAGTCGCGGCTCGTGGGGCACGGCCTGCCGTCCCGGGCGGTCCCGAGCGCCGGCACGGCCAGCTTCCCGGCCTTGATCGCGGCATTGGCGGCGTCGAAGAACGCCACGGCGTTGCAGAACGACTGCTGACCGAAGATGGAGCCGTCGGCACCCGTGACGCAGGACTGGGCACCGGGGCCTCGCAGGGTCACGATGTTGCCGTTGAACCCCACCCAGATCCCGACGACGGCCCCCGCGGGGAGGTCAGGACGGGTCGGCTCGATGGCGGGCCGGGAGCCGCGGTCGATCACCAGCGGGTCGTAGGCCGACACCTGCCCAGTGGCGGGGTCGAGCACGGCGGCCTCGACGAACGCGGACTGGTTCGTATCGGACTCGCGGCAGGGCCCGGCGCCGTCCGCCGTGAGCTCCCAGGGCGTGGCCAGGCCCTCGCGGGTCAGCGGGTCCTCCGGCACGATCAGGGAGCAGTTCAGCGCCGGCCCGGCCTGGGCCGGCGCCGGGGTCGCCTGCATCCGCGCCGCGGACGCGGCGAGCTGGGCGATGGTGATCGTCTGGGTCGATCCTGTCGGAGCGGCGCCGCGGAGCTGCGACGACACGGGCACCAGCGCCGCGGCCAGCAGTCCCATGACGACCGCGAACAGCACTTTGAGTCTCATGTTTGCGTAACCCCCGTTTGTTCGTCTTCGTTGATCAATGCGATGTCACCCACGCCTGCATTCGGCCGTGATGCGAACGCACGAAATGACGAGCAAATCGCACGCGATGCGCGCACAAATACATGCGTCGCTGCGCACACGAAAATGCACGTGAAATCGGTGATCTCGAGCGCCTCGGATTGGCGCCGGCCGACGGGCCACAACCGTGCGAAGTGGAGTTCGCGCGGGCGTGCCGCAGCTCGATCGAGAGCCGCGATCAGGCCGACCGAGCCGTCGGTCTGCTCAGATCGTTCCGGTGAAGCAGCGAGGGCCGGCGCGCGAACGCGCCCGCCTGTCGACTGGCATCAGAGTCTACCCCCCTCTGAATCAGCCGCCAGAAAGCTGGCGATAGAGATGAATCGTCAGCAACCTAACAGACCGTTTCTCGCATGTCAACCGCGCGTCGCCGATGAGCGATTTCGCCGATCATCTGCGGCCCGCTGAGAGCACGTCGGCGAGGTCGTAGCGCACGGGCTCGTCGAGCTGCTCGTACGTGCAGCTGCGCGGATCTCGATCCGGGCGCCAGCGCTGGAAGTGCGCCGGGTTGCGGAATCGCGTTCCCTCCATGTGCTCGTAGGTGACCTCGCAGACGAGCTCCGGCCGCACGGCGACCCAGGAGAGGTCCTTCTTGGCGTTCCAGCGGCTGAGGGCGCCGGGCATGCGGTCGGTCATGTGCGCCTCGGCGCGGGCCCACTCCGCCCACGGGTGCCCGGCGACGTCGGTCAGCTCGTACGGCTTCAGCTCCTCCACCAGCTCCGCGCGCCGCTTCATGGGGAACGAGCCGGCGACCCCCACGTGCTGGAGCGCGCCGGCGCTGTTGTAGAGTCCGAGCAGGAGCGAGCCGACGACCGGGCCCGTCTTGTGCCAGCGGAATCCGGCGACCACGCAGTCGGCGGTCCGCTCGTGCTTGATCTTGAACATCGCGCGCTGGTCCGGCCGGTAGAGCACGTCGAACGGCTTGGCGATGATGCCGTCGAGGCCGGCGCCCTCGAATTCGTCGAACCATGCGTTGGCCGTCTCCAGGTCGGTCGTGCCGGTGGCGATGTGGACGGGCGGCTCCGCGCGGGCCAGTGCCGACTCCAGCCGCTCGCGCCGGACGCGGAACGGCACGTCCATCAGCGATTCGTCGTCCACGGCGAGCAGGTCGAACCCGATGAAGGAGGCCGGGATCTCCTGGGCCAGGAGCTGGACGCGGGAGTCGGCCGGGTGGATCCGCAGCAGCAGGGACTCGAACTCGAGCCGCTTGCCCCGGATGATCACGACCTCGCCGTCGACCACGCAGCGGCGCGGAAGGTTCGCCTTCAGCGCCTCGACCAGCTCCGGGAAGTAGCGCGTCATCGGCCGCTCGTTGCGGCTCCCGAGCTCGACCTCGTCGCCGTCGCGGAAGACGATCGCACGGAAGCCGTCCCACTTGGCCTCGTAGAACATCCCCGGCGGGATGGCGGGCATCGCCTTCGCCAGCATCGGGCTGACGGGCGGCATCACGGGCAGTTGCACGCCACCAGGTTAGGCCTGTCGGAGCCGCACCATGGCCGGGCCGAGCCCGCGCGCGCCGGCACGGTCAACGGGAGGGATTCACCGGTCGCTGGACAGGCCCGTGGTGACCGCCTCGTCCAGCGTGAAGGCCCGGCCCTGGGCCAGGCCGCGGTCGAAGGCGGACTGGTCGACGCCCGCGCGGGCGCCGGCCAGCCTGGCGGCGAGGTCGTACGGCACCGTGACGCCCAGCAGCGGATCGGCCGGCGGCAGCAGC
>DASQZW010000271.1:0-25769 GCA_035638495.1 Terriglobales bacterium | reverse complement strand
CACCAACGTCCTAGGCGTCCCGCTCGACGACCCACGCTTCGAACAGATCTTCAGCCAGCTGGAGGCGTCCGGCCGCGCCGTGTGGCTGCACCCGACGCGAAGCGCCGCCTGGGCCGACTATCCTTCGGAGAGCCGCTCCGACTTTGGCATGTGGTGGTCGCTGGGCTGCCCCTACGAGACCGCCGCGGCCCTCGCCCGCCTGGTCTATTCCGGGCATATGGAACGTCACCCGCGCCAGCTCATCATCGCGCACCACGGCGGCGGCATGGTGCCTCACTTCTCGGCCAGGCTGTCCATGGGCCCGGGATACCGGCAGACGAAGGCGAGCCTCCGGCTGCCGGCCCAGGACTACTTCCACCGCTTCTACGCGGACACCGCGCTCTTCGGCGCCCCCCATGCGGTCCGCTGCGTGCTCGAGTTCTTCGGCCCCGAGCACGTGGTGTTCGGCACAGACACCCCTCTGGGGCCGCCCGACTGCATCGAAGCCACCGTGGCGGACCTCGACGCGGCGGGCCTCTCCAGTGCGGACCTGGCCGCCGTCTACGCGGGAAACGCACGGCGCCTCTTTGGTGTCCGCTGAGCGGGCGATCGCCGGACGTCCTCCTGCCGGTGTCGAGGATGGCCTTACGTGGTGGCGGAGACCGGCATGACGCCAAGCTGGGTGAGCAGCTCGACCTGGTCGAAGTACACGCGGAAGCTCACCCACTTGTCGTTGCGGACGGTGTGCAGACCCACGAACGGCATTGAGACCCTTCGGTGGGTCGGGGCGATCTCGCCGGCCGGACCGCTCAACACACCGGTATGAGTGCCCTCGAACACGGACTCCTCCGCACCCTCCGAGCCCTCGGAGACGATGGTCCCGATGGTGATGTGGTTGTCCGGAAACGCATCCTGCCAGCCGGACCAGAATGCCGCCGCAAACCCGATGCCCCTGCCGCTCAGGCCGCCCGGACCGGTCATCTCGGTGTTTTCGTCGCAAAGAGCGAGGAACCCGTCTCGGTCCCGGTTGTTCCAGACGACGGTCCCCCGGTCGATGAACTCCCTGGTGTCCATGGTCAACTCCTTCGCGAGCTCCGCGGACCCCGAGAAGACGATCCCCGGATGTCGTTCCGCCATGCTCGATGGGCCCATTCAACCGCCGGCACCTAGAGCCGGCCTAGATGCGGCCGGACCCTGCTGGGTCGCCTCGGATCGCGGGTGGGCGTCGACTACGGCGCGGCTCTGGCGACCCACTCCGGCCAGGTCGTCACACCGAGATCAGGCCTCGGCCGCTCGTCGAGCATCGCCAGGTATTCGAGCTGATGACCATCGGGATCGCGGAAGTAGATCGCCGCTGCCGGCATCCAGCCGATCACGCTGAGCTCGCTGGTGGGTTCGCCGAAAAAAGAGAGCGGAGTCACCCCCTGAGCACGCAGCAACGCGGGTGCTTCGAGCAGCTCTTCGAGACCGACCCGGAACGCGATGTGGAGGACCATGCCGAGCGGCGCCGAACCGAGTGACCACAATCCAAGCATCGACTGGCCCGGCTCGCCGACCCAGAAGAACGCCGCGCCGCGGGCCGGCACCTCCAGAGCCACCGGAAGGTTGACCACGTCGCGATAGAACGCGGTCGATCGTTTGAGATCGCTGACCGTCAGATGCGTCTCGAACAGTCCGCGGACCGCAGTCCTGTCAGCCACAGGGCTTCTCTTCGTGCGCTTTCATATACCGACGGTAGAGCAGGATCACCCATCACCACCCACCGGCGTTCGACGACAGGGCCGATCGCAGCGCCGGTGCGTGGAATCGATCAGAGGCCCAGGTAGGCGCGGCGCACGGCCGGGTCGCGCTCGACCTCGTCGGCAGGGCCGCTGAGCGCGATGCGACCGCTCTCCAGGACGTAGGCGCGTGCGGCGACGTCGAGCGCCATCACCACGTCCTGCTCGACGAGCAGCACCCCGATTCCCTCCGAGCTGATCTCGCTCGCCACCTCGATGACGCGCTCGACCACGTTCGGTGCGAGCCCGAGCGAGGGCTCGTCGATCATCAGGAGCCGCGGCCGGCCCATCAGACCGCGGCCGATCGCCACCATCTGCTGCTCCCCACCGGACAGGGTGCGCGCCTCTCGGGCCAGTTTGTCCGCGAGCGCCGGGAAGTGGCCCAGCACGTGCTCCAGGTCGGCGCGCACCTCGCGATCCCGGCGCCGATGCGCGCCCAGGAGCAGGTTCTTCTCCACGGTCATGCCGCCGAAGAGACGGCGCCCCTGGGGGACATGGATCAGGCCGGCGGCAACGATCGCGTCGGGCCGCGTGTTCGTGATGTCCCGACCCGCGAACCGGACGTGGCCAGCGCTGCTGCGGACGAGACCGCTCAAGACGCCGAGCAGCGTCGACTTTCCGGCACCGTTGGCACCGACCAGCGCCACGAGTTCGCCGGCGGCCACGTCCAGGTCGATCTCGAACAGGACTGGGCCGGCATCGAATCCGGCGGTCAGGCGGCGGACCTCGAGCAGCGGCTCAGTCACCACCGTGCCTGCGGGCGTACCTCTCGCCCAGGTAGGCCTCGACCACGCGCGGATCCCGGAGCACGTCAGCGGGACGGCCCTCCGCGAGGTGACGCCCGAGGTGGAGGACGACGACGCGCTGGCACACGCCGACGATGACGCGCATCACGTGTTCGATGAGCAGGATGGTCACGCCACTGGCGTGCACCGCGCGCACCATCTCCAGCGCCTCGTCGACCTCCACGGCGTTGAGCCCTGCCATCACCTCGTCCAGCAGCAGGAGGCGCGGCTTCGTGCAGAGCGCTCGGGCCACCTCGAGACGCTTGCGGTCCGGCACCGTCAGGCTGGCGACGGGCAGCGATCGCTTGGGAGCGAGGCCGACCAGTGCCAGCACCTCGTCGGCGTAGGCGAAGGCACCTCGGGTCGGGAGCCGCGCGTCCGAGCTGCCGAACAGGGCGCCCACAGCGGCGTTCTCGCGCACGGTCATCGAGGCGAAGGGCTTGACGATCTGGAAGGTTCGACCCACGCCGAGCCGCGCCACCCGGTGGGCAGGCAGCCCGCGCAGGGACCTGTCGTCGAACCGGATCTCACCGCCGTCCGGGCGGTGGACGCCGCAGATGCAGTTCAGGAGCGTCGTCTTGCCGGCGCCGTTCGGGCCGATCACGCCGAGGATCTCGTGACGCCGCACGTCGAAGCTGACGCCGTCCAGGGCCGCGACGCCCCCGAAGTGCCTGGTCACGTTCCGCAGCGAGAGCAGGACGTCGTCGGGCTGGGTCACACGCCGGACTCGCGAAGCGTGCGTTTCACGTACGTGAGGCCGAGCGAGCTGCGCCCGCCGAAGAAGTCGACCACGCCACGGGGCAGGAAGATCACCGCCACCGTGAGGAGCAGGCCCAGGCCGATCTGGGTGACGACGGCCAGATCGCCGCGGCCGGCGAACGTCTGGATCAGGAACTCCAGCACGACGGCGCCCAGGACCGGTCCCCAGATGGTTCCGATGCCGCCGAGCAGGGCCATCAGGATGCTGTCGATGGACACGTCGATGTTGAAGGCGACGTCCTGGTTGACGAAGACGTTCCACTGGGCGTAGATGCCGCCCGCCAGGCCCGTCAGCGCCGCCGACAGGGCGTAGGCCGCGATCTTGTACAGGGTGGTGTTGACGCCCATCACGGCGGCCGCGCTCTCGTCCTCCCGGATCGCGATCAGTCCGTACCCGAAGCGGCTGCGCAGCACCACCCAGGTGATGGCGACTGCCAGCAGCGCTGCGCCCAGCATCAGGTAGTAGAAGAGGAGGTCGGAGCGCACGATCGGCATGAAGATGCCCGACGCCCCGCCGAAGTAGTCGAGGTTGTTGATCACCTCCCCGACCGCAACGGCCACACCAAGGCTGGCGACGGCGAAGTAGTGGCCGCGGAGCCTGAGAAGGGGGATGCCGATGAGGCCCGCGAAGGCCGCCGGCACGATGACAGCGCCCACCAGCCCGGCGGCGAAGCTCCAGTGGTAGCGGGTCACCAACACCGCGACGGCGTAGGCGCCGATCCCGAAGTAGACCACGTTGCCGAATGCGGGATAGCCGGCCAGCCCGCCGATCAGGTTCCACGCCGCGGAGATGACCACGAACATCGCCACGATGGTCGCCACGCGGAACGCGTAGCGATCGACCACCTCGGGCAGACCCGCGCTCTGCGCCTGATCGGTCGACAGGAGTGGGACCACGACCAGCGCCGCCAGCGCCACCGTCAGGGCCACCACGAGGACTCGCTCGCGCCTTGCGCCGGCTGGCGTCCTGACCGCGACGGCGGCGACGTGGCCCTCGTCAGGTTCGGTCTCGACCGCCATCAGAGGGTGCGCCCGAGCAGGCCCTGAGGGCGGAGGAGCAGCACCAGGACGAGGACGCCGAACGCGATCGCGTTCTGGTAGCCCGCGCCGAGATGCGGGGCGCTCTGGGCGAGGACCTCGACCAGTCCGAACATCATCCCGCCGACCACGGTGGCGGACACCCGACCGAGTCCACCCAGGATCACCACCACGAAGGCCTGCAGGGTGTAGGGCTCGCCGGCGGTGGGCGTGATCGCCTGGAAGGTGGCGATCAGCGCCCCGGCCACCCCGGCGCACGCGGCACCCAGGCCGAACGTGAGCGCGTAGGTGCGGCGCAGGCTGATGCCGACCAGCTGCGCGGCGTCCCGGTCGGCGCCCACCGCCTGGATCGCGTCGCCGGTTCGCGTGCGGTTCAGGATCCACCACATGACGGCCGCCAGCGCCCACGCCGCGAGGAGCGACCAGAGCCGGATGTACGGGACCAGGACGGGACCGACCGCGAAGGCGGCGCCCGAGTACCACGTCGTCACCGAGCGGAAATCGGGCTTGAAGACGAGCAGCAGCGCGTTGACGATGATCAGGTCCAGCCCGAAGGTGATGAGGAACGTGTACAGGAACGGCGCCCGCACCACCCGGTTGATGACGACGTACTGCAGCGCATAGCCGATGCCGAACAGGACGACCACGTCGATGGGGAGTCCGACGAACGGGTCGATTCCGCCGTGGACGAAGAGCAGCCAGGTGAGGTAGCCGCCGACCATCACCATCGCCCCGTAGGCCAGGTTGACGATGTTGAGGACGCCCCAGACCAGGCTGAACCCGAGGCCGACCGCCACGTAGACGCCGCCCAGCAGCAAGCCCAGGACGATCTGCTCCCCCCAGTTCATTGCGGCGGCGCGCTACGCGGACGCCCGGGCCAGCGGCCGGCGGGGCCTGGTCCCGTGCCTCAGCGCTGCGACCACGGCGCGGCCGGGTACTGGATCTTCGCGTTCGCCACGTCGAGCGGGTAGATCGTCACGTGCTTGCCGTTCTGGATCTGTTCCACCACCATCGGCTTCTTGTCGTTCTGCCCCTGGCCGTTGAAGGCGAGCGTGCCGAAGAACGTGGTCACGTTGAGCCGGGTGAGCGCGGTTCTGACCTTGTCGGGGTCGGTGCTGCCAGCGTTCTCGATCGCCCGCTCCAGCGCCAGGCCGGCCGAGGTGCCGCCGGCCACGTGGTAGTCGGGTTCGTCCTGGGCGTGGAACAGTCGCCTGTACGCGGCGACGTATTCCTGCACCGAGTAGAAGAACTGCGGCTTGTACTTGACGGCGGGCGTCCACTGCGACGGAGAGATCACGTAGTTGGCGTCGTTCCCCAGCGAGCTGACGAAGTCGGGCGTCGACGGACCGACCGTGAAGGCGAACAGCTTGGCGTTCAGGTCGAGCTGCTTGGCGGCCTTGTTGATCGCCACCGCCTCGGCGAGATGGCCGGAGTTGAGGACCATGTCCGGGTTGGTGCTCTTCGCCTGGCTGACCAGGCCGCTGAGGTTGGTGGTCCCGTTGGGGTACTTCTGGTCGAAGACGATCTGGAAGCCCTTGGTCGGAGCGTACTGCTCGACCGCCTTGGTCACGTCGAGCGAGAAGCTGTCGTCGGCCGAGAGGACCGCCACCTTGCTCGGCTTCGGGCTCAGCCCGTCGGCCATGTCGAGGACGCCCTTGAGGTAGAGGCTGGCGGGCGAGATGGTACCGAAGGTCCACTGGTAGCCCTTGTTGAAGATCGCCGCCGAGGCGCCCTCGCCCTCGACCATCGGAACCTGGTTCTTTTCGGCGATGACCGCGGCGGTCGCGGTTGCCGAGCTGCCGTAGGGCCCGAGCAGGAACTGGGCCTTGTCCTCGGTGAGCAGCTTCTGATCGAGCGTGGCCGACTGGTCGGGCTTGCTGCCGTCGTCCTCGAAGAGGACCTGGACCTTGTGCTTGACGCCGTTGACGGTGATTCCGTGCTGGACGTTGTTGACCCAGTCGACCCAGATCTGCACGCCCTGCTTGGTCAGGCCGCCCTCCTTCGCGTCCTGCCCGGTGGCCGCGAGCGCCTCGCCGATGACGATGTCCGACCCGGTCTGGGTGCTCCCAGAGCCGCCCGTCGCCCCCCCGCCGCACGCTGCCACCGCGATCGTCATGATCGCCAGGAGCCCGTACCGCCCCGAACGACCTGCCTTCCCCTCTCTCTCCATAGTTCCAGAATTATGTGCCTCGACCCGCGGCTTGTCGCGTGCCGCCCGTACTACCGTCGGGTCCTGGCCCCGAGAGTCCCGACTGCGGAGGCCGACAGGTGCGCAGATCCTGCTCCGCTGACGAAGTCAGGCCTCTGCGGTGTCGGGGCGCACGATCATATGAGTGAACAGCTCGGCAAGCCCCAGCCTGACGTGATCGCTGGCGATGGTGTAGCGCCGACCGGTGCCCTCACCTTCTCCGACCACGATGCCCGCCTGCTCCAGTTCGCGGAGAGCGTCGCCGGCGTGAGCGGTCGGGAACCCCAGCCTCGAGGAGACCTCGGCAGGTGAAGCGCTCTCCTGAAGCAGCAGCCGGGCAACTTGCAGCCGCCGCGTGTCCGCGAGAGAACGGAACGCCTCGGACATCCTGACCAACTCCCCGGACGGGCCGGCGTCCTCGTCGAGGCCGGCCTGCAGGATGCGTCTCATGCTCACACGGCCACGGTCCGTGCCTCCGCGGGTGAGATAGCTCGTGGCCAGGAGCGTCTCGCCCGCGGTGGCGTCCAGGCCCCGTCTCGTCGCCACGGAATAGAAGACGGCGATCACCACGACCACGGCCAGCAGTTCGACCCACCAGGCGATGGCGGCGGACGCGAGCACGGGGTAGGCGATGGCCAGCAGTCCGCCGACGATCCCGAGTACGCCCACGACCACCGTTGCGATCAGTGCCACGTCCACCGCCACGGCCAGCGCGACCCTGAGCCTGGTCGGGAGCCGAGCCAGGGCTCCATCGCCGGTCGCCGGAACGCGGCGGACCGCCAGATAGGCACCGACCCCGACGCCGATGAGCAGGCCTCCCTGGAGCACGAGGTTCTGAAGCTGGCTGAGGAAGCGGCTGGCCGGGGCTCCGACCAGCGCTCCGACGGCGGTGAAGGTGATGGCCCAGAGCACGATCAGGGGGCCGACGCCGGCGAGGAAGCGGCGGCGGTCCACACCGATCGCCCCCGCAACCAGCGACGTGTAGACGCGAAAGCCGGGTGTCAGCCGGTACAGGGCGATCCGGAGCGGCCCCGCCCTCCCGAGCCGGTCACTCACCCTGGCGAGGCGCCGGCCCTGGCCCAGGCGCTCGGCAGCTGCCTGGAGCCCCTGTTCGCCGACGAGCCGCGCCCAGCTGTAGCCGGTGAAGGCTCCTCCTGCGGCGGCGACGATCGCCAGCGGCACGAATATCCACGGGTCGAGCGCGCCGGTGCCGACGAGGATGCCGCCGGCGATGAGGATCAGCTCGCCGTTGGTCGGCATGGGCACCCCGGCCTCGTTTGCGAAGAGCAGACCGCAGAGGACCACGACGGCGACCTCGCCGTACAGACCCTCGATCAACGCCACCGTCTGTCCTCCGCCTGCCTCCACCCTACCCCGGAGCGCAGGTCACGGCCAAGCGCGCTACCGAGACCGCGAAATGAACCGCTGCGCTCGAGGCGACGTGCGCCCCCTCGAGGCCGGACCCGGCACCCCCTCGGCTCAGCCCCCCAGGACTTCCAGCGCCCGCCTGAGCTGCGTGTCGCCGGCGTACCCGCGCGCGGGCTGCACGACGTCGAACATCGCGGTCTGCCGTGGCAGATCCACGGCGACATCCGGAGCCAGCCCCGACCCGTTGATCGATCGGCCGTCCGGCAGGTACCAGTGCTGCACCGTCAGGTTGACGGCGCTCCCGTCCCGCAGCTCGTAGGCGACCTGCACCGATCCCTTCCCAAAGGTCCGCGTCCCGATCAGCGTCCCCCGCCTGTGCGCCTGGAGCGAGCCGGCGACGATCTCCGAGGCCGAGGCGCTCGCGCCGTCCACGAGCACCGCGAGCGCGACGGTGGCCGCCGGGTGGTCGCCGTCCACCGGGACCCGGTCGGTCCGCCCATCTCGGCCCCGCTCCTCGAACACCACGCCGGCGGCGACGAAGCGGCTCACCATGGCAACCGCTGCGCTCACCAGGCCGCCGCCGTTGCCGCGCAGGTCCAGGACGGTCCCGCGGGCGCCGGTCAGGCCGGTCTCCAGCCGGTCGTCGAACTCCCGCTCGGTGCCGTCGCCGAACTGGTAGACGCGGAGGTAGAGGATGTCCCCCGGCAGGCGGAGGGACTCGACGGTGGGACTCTGGAAGCGTGCGCGGGTGACCGCGACCTCCACCTGGCCGGTCCCGCGGCCCAGCAGCAGCCGGACCTGGCTGCCGTCCACGCCCCGGATGAGCGTTGCGATCTGGTCGGGAGTCAGGCCGTGCGCGTCCCTGCCGTCGACGCCGAGGATGACGTCGTCCGTCTGGATCCCGGCCCGAAGGGCGGGTGAGTTGGGGAGGAGCCCGGCGATCACGGGGTACCCCTGCTCGAACGCGACGGTGACGCCGATCGCGCCGTCGTGCCGGCCCGCTACAGCGTCCTGCTGGCTGCGGAACTGCTCAGGGGTCAGGTACTGGCTGAAAGGATCGTCGAGGGAGTCCACCATGCCCCGCACCGACCCCTGGGAGAGCCGGCTCCCGCTGACCCCGGCGTCGTAGTAGTTGGCCTGGATGATGCGCGAGGCCTGCTGCACCTTCGCCTGGTCGAACTGGTCCGCCCGCGATGCCGGCAGCGGCAGCGGCAGCGCACTCGGGAACCTGCGTTCGAGCCCGACGCCGGCGCTGAACGAAACGAGCACGAGGAGCACGGCGGCGACCGCGGGACGCCACCGGCGGGCGACGCGCGCCATCCGCGACGGCCGTGCCTGCTCCTCCGGTCGAGTGGCACCCACGGCCACCCCAGCGTGACGCGGTCCGCCGCGCGACGAGAGCGGGCTCGAGTCGCGGGCTAGACAGACGCTCGTCACCGTTCGTCCATCGCCCCCCGGCCACTCGGAGCACGCGTTCGGGGATCAAGGATTTGTCGGAGTGCGGCGGCGCCGCCGGGCGCCCGCCCGACCGACCGGCGCCACCGTCCGTGGGCCTGACGCCGCCGACGTCACCGAAGACCGTCGCGCAGCACCCGGGCAACGGCCACCGCGGCCAGCGCCGCCTCGTACCCCTTGTCCTCCCGGGAGCCCGGTAGGCCGGCGCGATCCAGCGCTTGATCCTCCGTCTCACAGGTCAGCAGCCCATAGCCCACCGGCACACCGGTGTCGACCGCGACCCGGACCAGGCCGTCCGTGGCCGCCCGGCAGACGTACTCGAAATGGGCGGTGCCGCCCTGGATGACCGCACCGAGAGCCACCACGGCGTCGTAGCCCCGAAGGGCCATCGCGCGGGCGACGACCGGCAGATCGAAGGAGCCCGGCGTCCGCAGCACCGCTGGATCGGTGACCCCGACCTCCCTCAGCGCGCGCAGCGCCCCTTCCACGAGACCAGTCATGACCGTCTCGTGCCACAGTGCGGCGACGATCCCGACACGCAAGTCCTGACAGTTCGACACGGTCAACTGGGGCGAACCTTCCCCGCTCATGTCCACACTCCTCCTAGATTGCATAGCCGGCGGTTGCACCTCTCAGAATGCCGGCGATACGTTGGACCGCCGGCGTTGCATCGAAAGGCGCTCCGCCGAAGCACGCACTGACCGACATATGTAGGGATTTCCCTGATTCGAGCCCCAGACTCCGCCCATACGCTGCGTTCCATGGCTGACCCAGGCGAAGAGGCGGTGCGGAGGGGACATGCAGCCGTCGCCGCGGGCGATCTCGAACGCCTGCGGACAGGTCATGACTGGAGCCGGCGGAGGATGAGCTTCGGGGGAGCGCCCGACGAGGTCCTGACGCTTCCCACTCCGAGCGAAGCCAGTGACGACGAGACCTTCGCCGCGAACGAGCCCCTGCTGGGCTACCGCGCATGGCTGATCCAGCACCGCCGGGGCGGTTACGAGCTCCGCGGCGTGCTGTCGTCCGCGACGTGGGCCAGCGCACCCGGCGCATGGACCGGGGCCGTCTGCTTGCCGCATGCCTGGAGCTGGTCGCCTCCGGTCCAGCACGAACGGACCAGCCTGCCCCATCCCCTGTGCACCTGCGGCCTCTACGCCTATCACAGCCTGAGCATCGGCGGCTACGACGGAAGGCTCGTGCAGCCGGACGGCGCCGACATCGGGATCGTGTGGGGCGCCGTGCTCGGCGCTGGCCGGATACTGGTCTACGAGGAGGGCTGGCGAGCGCAGTTCGCACGCCCGGTGGCGCTCGTGCAGGGATCGGGGTCCGAGCGCCACGTCCGCGGCCTGTCCGACCGGCTCCGCATCGCGATCGCTCCGAGCTGGGACATCGGCCGCCGGGCGGCGGAATCCGGCTACCGGCGCCGGGCGCTGGCCGGCCGGCCGTCGAGGTGAGGGCCCCGGCCGCTCATGGCCTGACCGCGATGATCTCGAGCCACCGGCGGGGCAGGAATCTCATCCCCAGGTCGTTGAAGGTCGGGCGGACCGTCACCTGCAGCGCCCGGGAGGCAGCCTCCGCGTCGTGCTCGGTCGCGCGCAGCGCGCCCATGGCGAACTCCGGGTAGCCGCTGATCGCGCGCACTGCCGACTGGCTCAGCAGCACGCGGCGCTCGCGCATCTCGATCAGCCGGAACCCCGCGCAGGCGATCAGCTCACCGTAGCCGGACGCGGACAGCGGATTCGCTGCCTGGGCCCGCTCGGACCTCGTCCGCCCGGGCCGCGTCTGGTTCATCTCGCCGACGGCTCTGCGTATCCACCGGCCGTAGAACGGCGCGGTCTCTTCCACGGCGGCGCCGTCGTAGAAGGCGCTGTTCACGGCCAGCACGCCACCACGGTGGAGGACGCGCAGGGTCTCCGCCAGCGAGTCCGCCTTCGCCCGATCGTCCAGGAGGTGCAGGGAGTTCGCGAACGCCGCCAGATCGAAGGCCTCGCCGAACGGCAGCTGCATGGCCGAAGCCTGGACCCATCCCCTGACGGCGCCGGACGGCATTCGACGCCGGGCGTCCGTGAGCGTGTCCAGGTCGAGGTCGAGCAGCACCGAGTCGAGCTCGATGCCCATCGCCTGGGCTCGGGAGCGAGCAAGCGCCGTCATCAGCCCCGTCCCGGCCGCGACGTCCAGCAGCCGATAGCAGTCGCGCCGGCCCGCGTGCCGGAGCATTCGGTTGACCATCTTCTCGTTGACTCGGACGTACGCATGCTCGCGGGCGAACGGCTCGAACGTCCGGGCTCGCTCGATCCCGTGGCACGCCGCGGCGCTGCCCACAGGTTCCATGTCGAATCATGAGTATGGACAGCCGGTGACGCGAGCGGCCCGGCCGAAGCAGGGTGTCGGGGCCGACTCCAGCAGGTCAGACAAGAGCCGAGGCCTCCCTCGCCGCCCGATCCGCAGACAGGCACCGGCCGCTCTCGAAGGCGGCCGAGAACGGGCCGTCGCCGAGCTGCGTCAGGCCCGCCGCCAAACGGTGGCGAGCGAGCATCTCACGGAACGTTGGGAGTCCCCCCACGCCAGTCGACCCATTATCGATCGTTGGGCCGCATCAGCACTCCGGGCCTTCCAGCGTTGCGACGATCGGGTCAGGACCGGTCTGCAGGATGATCCGAATGGGCCGGTCGAACCGCAGGTAGTACCAGGTCCAGCGGGCCAGCGCCACGACCCGGTTGCGAAACCCGACGAGATACCAGACGTGGACGAGGGCCCACGCCAGCCAGCCGACGAACCCCGTCAGCTCCAGCCCGCCACGGAGCTGGACGATCGCAGCATTGCGGCCGATGGTGGCCATCGTGCCCTTGTCCACGTATCGAAAGGGCCGTCCCGGCTGCTTGCCCGTCAGGTCCGAGCGGATGGCTCTGGCCACAAATCGACCGGCCTGGATCGCCGGCGCCGACAGCATGGGCAGCTCTGCACCGTCCTGCTCGGCACCCGCGGCGTCACCGAGCGCGTAGGCGCCCTGAGCCCCCGGAATGCGCAGGAACTCATCCACGTGGACGCGACTGCCGTGGCGGCGCGGCGGGTCGGACGGGATGCTGGGCACGAGGGCCTGGACGCCGCCCGTCCAGACGACCGTTCGGGTGGCGACCACGCTGCCGTCCGAGAGCGTCACCCTGCGCTCGTCGGCTGCCTGGATGCGCGTCCGCGTCCTGACCTCGACGCCGCGCCTGGTCAGCACGCGCTCCGCATAGCGTCCGAGTCGCTCGGAGAACGCAGTCAGCAGCCGGTCAGGACCCTGCACCAGCAGGACATGGGCGTCCTCCCGCCGGACCGTCGAGAAGTCCCTGCGCGCCACCAGCCGGAGCAGCTCGTTGAGCGCCCCCGCGTACTCCACGCCACCCGGCCCGCCGCCGGCGACCACGAAGGTGAGCAGCGCTCGCCGCTCGTCTGGATCGCTCTCGCAGTCCGCTCGCTCCAGGCAGGCCAGCACGTGGTTGCGCAGCCGCGTGCCGTCGGCCAGGCTCTTGAGCCCGATCGAGGTCTCCGCGAGCTGCTCGTTGCCGTGGAAGTTGTTCGTGCTGCCGGTGGCCAGGACGAGGTAGTCGTAGGGGACCTCACCGCCGGGGCGCACGTGGACGACCCGGCGCGTGAGGTCGATACCGGTCACCGTGGTGGTCGAGACGCGCACGTTGGGCGACCTCCTGAACACGGTGCGCAGCGGGTAGGCGATCTCGCTGGGGTTCAGGAGGGCCGTGGCTACCTGGTAGAGCAGCGGAGTGAAGAGGTGATAGCCGCCCCGGTCGAGCAGCAGCACGTCCGCACCGCTCCAGTTCAGCTTGCGGGCGCATTCGAGACCGCCGAACCCGGCGCCCACGATCACGACGCGAGCCCGCGTGCCGGCCCCCGCGCTACCGGGGACGAGTGCCGCCACCTCGAGTTCCCGCGCGGAGGTGGCGCTCCGCTGCAAAGGCAAGCATCCCTGCCCACCAAGCCTACTCGGCCGGCTGGCGGCGGCCCCGGGACACGAGGCGCCGGCGAGCACGGCATCACCTCGCCGCCTCGACGGCGTCGGGCACGAGTGCATTCAGAGCGGCAGGGCCGGAGCGTGCCGCCGTCGGATCGCTGCCGGCGGCACAACACGCGAGCGGCCTCAGGCACCTCGCAGCGCCGCCAGGGCGGCTGCCCAGTGAGCCAGGACACGAGACGGATCCGCCAGGTCGAACCTGATGCCCTGGGTCACCCGCGCGTAGTCCACGACGTCCTCCAGCACGTCCTCGACCCTCGCGGCGAAGACGGCGAGACGGCGGTCCTCGACGGGCGCCTCCGCGAGCGCGGTCACCCGCATCCGGAGGTAGTAGGTCGCCGGCGGCCGGACGGCCATCAGCACGCCCTGGCCGGAGCGGCCCAGGTTCTCGGTGGACCGCGTCCCCGGCCACAGCCCGAGCCGGAGCTCCGACTCGTTGACCGCCAGCACCTCGCCCGCGCTCAGCATGGCGACGTGCGGCCACCCTGCCGCAGACGTCGTGAGCAGCAGGTAGGTGTCCCCCACCCGATCCTCCAGCCGGCGCCCGTCGAGCGCGGCGGCCAGGTCGGCGGGGATCGCGCTACCCAGGCTGCGCGGCATCCCAGTACCGCAGGTCGTCGAGCCACCGCCGGGTGTCCCCGCCCACGACGCGAGGCACCCGGTGCAGCTCGCGGCAGCTCCCGACTCCGCTCAGGAACACAGCGCCCCGCAGTTCCTCCACGAACAGCCCGATCCACTCGTCGATCGCGTCGTCACCGGCCATGGCCGCCACGAGGAGCGGGCGGCCGACGCTGACCGCGCACGCGCCGAGCGCGATGGCCCTGGCCGCGTCGAGCCCGGTGCGCACCCCGCCGGTCGCGATCACGGGCAGGCCCGACGCCGCGGCCCCGACCAGGCTGACCGCCGTCGGGAGGCCCCAGTCGCGGAACGTGTGCCCGAAACGGACGCCGCGCGGGTCGCCGTGCTCGGCCGCTCGCTTCGCCTCCACCGCCGCGAAGCTGGTCCCGCCGGCGCCACCGACGTCGAGTGCGGAGAAGCCCAGCCGCGCCAGCTCCAACGCGACGTCGCGCGAGATGCCCGCGCCGGTCTCCTTGGCCACGACCGGGACGGGCGAGGCCGACACCGCCGCCCGCAGCGCCTCCCGGATCCCGCCGGCGCGCCGGTCGCCCTCGGTCTGGACCAGCTCCTCCAGGAAGTTCAGGTGGATGGCGAGCGCGTCGGCACCGATCATCTCGATGGCGGTCCGGATCCCACCGGCGTCGATCAGGTCGCCGCTGGCCTGCGCGATGAGCTGCGCCGCGCCCAGGTTTCCGACGAGGAGCGCGTTCGGCGCGGCCTCGCGGGCCACGGCATACGTCGGTGCCAGCTCGGGGTGCCGGAGCGCGGCGCGCTGGCTGCCCACACCCATGGCCAGACCGTGCCGCTCGGCCGCGGCCGCCAGGCGGCGGTTGATCTCACGTGCGTCCGGGTGCCCTCCCGTCATCGCCGCGATCATGAGCGGGGCCCGCAGCGGGTGGCCCAGGAGCTCGGTCGAGACGTCGACCTCGTCCAGGCCCACGGCCGGCAGGGCCGAGTGAACGAGGTGCACGTCCTGCCAGCCGGGCCCGACCGGCGAATCGACGTCGCCGGCCGACACGATCTGCAGGTGCTCGCCCTTGCGCCGCTCGACCGGCGCCCCTCGCCGCGTCACTCCAGCGCTCCCTCCGCCTCGAGGTCGGCGACGTCGTCCTCGCTGAGGCCGAGGATGCCGCACAGCACCTCGCGGTTGTGCTGGCCCAGCAGCGGCGCGGCGGACTCGACGCAGTCCGGCGTGGCCGGCAGCACGAAGCTCGGGCCGGGCACCGAGTGGCGACCGATCTCGGAGTGGTCGAGCAGCCGGAAGGCCCGACGGTGGACGAGCTGCTCGTCGCGGAAGACGTCGCTCATGTCGTTGACCGGCGCCACGTGCACCGCGGCGGACCGCAGGGCGGCGACGACGTCCTCGCGAGCACGCGCCCGGGTCCACCCGGAGATCCGCTCCTCCAGCCACGCCTCCGCGGCCCTCCGGCCTGCGACGCCGTCGAGCGCGGGGTCGGCCGCCCAGTCGGGGCTGCCGAGCGCCGCTCGCAGCCGCCGCCATTCCTCGTCGTCATGGACGCTGATCGCGCACCATCGCTCCGGGCCGGCGCACGGGAAGACAGCGTGCGGCACCGCCGTCGGATGGCGGTTGCCCGCCCGTTCAGGCGCCTGCCCGCTCGCGAAGAAGGTCGCCATGACGGGGGCGAGGAACTGGACGCCGGTCTCGTACTGGGAGAGGTCGACGTTGCAGCCGCGCCCCGTGCGCGACCGCTCGTCCAGCGCGGCCAGCACGGAGACCACGCCGTAGGCGACGGCGATGTAGTCGATGAACGGCCCCCACAGCAGGGCAGGTGCGCGGTCCGGCCAGCCCGTCAGGTGCGTGAATCCGCTCAGCGCCGTGAGGTGGGTTCCGAACCCGGCCCGGCCGGCGTGGGGTCCGGTCGCGCCCTGGTTGCACGTGCTGAGCATGACCAGGCCCGGGTTGCGCTCGCGGATGACGGCATGGCCGAGGCCGAGCCGCTCCATGGTGCCCGGCGTGAAGTTCTCGATGACCACGTCCGCCCGTTCCATCAGCCGGCGCGCGACGGCCTGGGCGCCTGCCGCCTTCAGGTTCAGCGTCACCCCGAGCTTGTCGTTGTTCGTGATCGCGAACATGGTCGCGCGCTCCGTCCCCGGCTGGTTGCGCGCGTACGGCGGGTAGTTCGTCCGGAAGCCGTCGAGGTGCAGGCGGCTCTCGACGTGGATCACCTCGGCCCCGTGGTCGCCGAGGTGCTTGCCGATGGCCGGGCCGGCGGCAAACCCGCCGAACTCGACGACCTTGAGGTCGGCCAGCGCCCGTGCGGCCGGGACGCTGCGCCTCGGCTCCGCCGCGGTGCTCATCGCGCCACGCGATACCAGCCCGCGGGCAGCCGGACGGCGCGGCCCAGCTCGGGCACCTCGACGTCCCGCCACACGTCCCGGGCCGCCAGCTGCGGGTCGGCGGCGATCTCCCCGGCCGCCGCCACCACGTAGCCGAGCATGCGCCTGGCGTGCGCCTGCTCCAGGAAGTCGCGCTTGGTCACCGTGAGGAAGAACGGCCCGATGGCGGCCTCCATCCGCTCCACCTCGGCGGGCGTGACGGTGGCCACGTCGAACGCGTCCCAGTCGACACCGAGCAGGAAGTCGGGTGCCATGCCCTTCTCCGCCATCCACGCGACCAGACCCCGATTCGACTGCCGGCCCGCCGGCCCGCCGTAGAGCGCCCAGCTGAGGTAGCCGTCGCGGCACGGCCACACGTTGCGCATCGCCGCCCCGTGCACGTTGCGGCCGAACAGGAACGGCCCGGCCCGCATCGGGTTGACGCCCAGCGTCTCCCAGAAGGAGGGGGCGTGAACGAGCATTGGCAGGATGGCGCACTGTGCCGAGGCGTCGACGTGCTGGCCCCGGCCCGTGGCGCGCCGGTGGTGGTGGGCGATCAGCGTGCCGATCGCCGCGTACGCGGAGGCCCAGGGTCCGGCCTGCGGCTGGGTCACACGGACCGGTGGCCGGTCGGAGTCGCCGGTGAGCCAGGCGGCTCCGCCGGCGGCCATCAGCTCGAGGTCGCCCGCCGGCGCGCGCGCGAGCGGCCCGTCCTGGCCGTAGGGGGTGATCGACGTCATCACCAGAGCCGGGTTCCGCTCACTCAGCTGCGGCCAGCCGATGCCCAGCTCCTCGAGCGATCCCGGCGCCGCCGTGTCGAACACGAAGTCCGAGGTCGCCGCCAGGTCGCGGAATCGCACGCGCTGCGGCGCGCTCAGGAGATCGACGTCCAGGCGATCCTTGCCGGCGTTGAACGCCACCCACTCCGCGCCGGCACGTCCGGCCGGGCCCTCGAGCAGCGGCGGCTCGAGGCGGTGGGGATCGCCCCCCGGCGGGTCGATCTTCCAGACGCGGACGCCGAGATCGGCCAGGATCTTCCCCAGGAGCCAGCCGAGCTGACCGGTGACGTCCAGGGCGCTGAGCCCCGCCAGCGGCCTGCCGGCGCTAACGGCCTGTCCGGGCAAGAGACGTCACCCATCCCTGCATCAGCGATTTCGCGCGACCGACTTCATCCTCGCCGAAGAACTTGCTCGGGTCGACGTGGTCGATCGGATAGACCGGCCGCATGAAGTCGTTCTCGTAGCCGAACGGCACCGTGGCGTCGATGCCCATGCCGCCCTCGAAGCGCGTGTTCGAGGCCGTCCACTCCTTGTCGCCGGCCGTCATGCGCTCGGACGGCATGAAGGTCTGGCCGATGCCTCCCGGGATCGGGTTGAGGATGTCGGTGTGGGGGTTCACTCGAGTCGTCAGCGCCCACACGATGTCGTCCATCGAGTAGATGTCGATGTCGGTGTCGACGGCGATCGCCAGGCGCATGCCCTGGCTCATCGTGAGCGCCGCGGACAGGAAGTTCCGCTGCCAGCCCTCCTCGATCCTGTTGCGCTTCTTGACCTGGATGATGCAGCCGCCCCAGTCGGTCATGCAGAAGGGGATGTTCACGTCCTGCACGATTCCGGGCTGGAGGCGCTCGCAGAGCTCGAAGAGCGCCGACTCCCGGACGGTGCTGTCGATGTTGTGGCAGTCCAGCATGTGAACGCCGAGCGGATACACGATGGGCTTGGGCTCTCGCCGCATCGTGATCGCCGTGACGTGGAAGGTCGGCGCTTTGTACGCTTTGCCCATGTAGCCCGCCCACTCGGGGTGGAAGTGGTAGCGGCCCTGGGTGTCGTGCTCCTCGGCCTCACGCGTCTCGTACCGTTTGTCGCGCGGCTTCAGGTAGCCCTCGAGCACGAGGTCGCAGTCCGCCACCGCCCACGCGTCGACCGTCCGGGCCTTGACGATGCGCACCGGGTAACCCTGGACGGCGCCGGCCGCCCCCAGTTCGTCACCGCCGCGCGGGAGCACGACGTAGTCGAAGCCGCCGCCGGCGATCAGCGTGCACGTCAGCGGGAGTCCGAAGCACATGGTGAGCGGGATGCCCGTCTCCGACCGGTAGTGCTCCGTGATCACCTGCCACATGTGCGAGCCGGGGGCGGACTGGAACGTGCCGACGTTGCCCCAGCGGAAGTTCATCCGGTTGTAGCCGATGTGGCTGCCGCCGTGGAAGTAGTCGCCGACGACGACGCTGTTGCCGCTGCCGATGGTCAGCTCGGACTCGAGCTTGGTGTGACGGATGGGAGGCACCCACTTGTTGACGTCGATGTCGTCGGTGATGACGACCTGCTGGCAGGGCGCCTCGGCGGCGTCGACCACCTCGGGCGCGATCGGATGGGTCAGCGCGTGCGCCAGCTTGCGCGTGCGCGCCTGGGGTGACTCGTAGCCGAACATCCGGTCCAGGATCTCGATGTTCGTGAACAGGTTGGTCACCGCCTGCAGGTGCGGGTGGCCCTTGACGTGGTGGAACAGGATCGGGACCGTGCCGTCCAGGTGCTTCTGCACGCCGGTGATCTCCAGGTCCGGGTCCACCTCCACGGCGGTCTCCAGCAGCAGTCCCTCCTGGCGCAGCCACTCCAAGCTTGCGCTCAGCGAGCGAAGGACCTCCGGGTCCGGCCTCGGGCCCCTGATCCGGTCCGCCAGCGGTCTCGTCACGTCGAGCGCCATCGTCATACCTCCAGGTAGGCCGTCGCGTCGTAGCCGAGCAGCCCGAACAGCCGGTTGCGGCAGCACAGCAGGCGGACGTCGTCGGTCGCGGCGTGCTGGCGGACGGTGTTCTGGGCGACGTACACCAGGTCGCCCTGCCGCCACTCGATCCGTCGCGGCTCACGGGCCGCCCTTGCCACGTAGCAGTCGCCGATCTCCGCCTCGACCTGCCACTCGAGCGTGTGGCCGCTGCCCCGCAGGACGTAGAAGACCTCGTCGGCCATGCTCCAGCGGCGGCGCTCCCGGGCCCCGGCGGCCAGCTCCTGCAGCCACAGGTCCAGGCTGAAGATCCGCGTGTCCATGCCATGCCGGGCGAGCCACCGCATCCGGCCGTCCGGCGTGTCCACCCAGGGCTCGTCCTCGGGATGGACGACCTTGCGCATCCGCTCGACGCCGGGGGTCCACAGCCGCGTCCAGTCCAGCGGCCCGTCGTAGTCGGCCTCGCGGCCCTGCGGGATCGAGCCGCGGCGGCCCTGCTGCGTCAGGCCGAGGAACATCCAGAGCGCCTTCGCCTTCATGACCAGCGCCACGGCGGGCTCTTCGAGGCTGGCGTTGAAGTGCTGGTGGCGCGAGTCGTTGTGGACCACGACGAGGTCGCCCGCTGACCACTCGTACCGGCGGCCGTCGTGGACCTCGTAGCCGCGGCCCCGGAGGATGTAGAAGGCCGCCTCGTTCTGGTGGCCGTGGCCGCCGTTGGCGCCGCCGGGATCGATCTCGACGAAGTGGACCTGGACGGTCTGCGTCAGGAACGGATCGTCGCCCGGCCCGAGCATCCACTTGGCCCGCGACTCCGGCGACGCGTCCTCGTGGCCGACGGCCTTCTCGTCCCGCCACGAGCGCTGCTCGGGCCGGACGACGCGTGGCGCCGCCAGCCGATCCTGGCGCTCCCCCCGCAGGTCGTACTTCTCGCCCTCCATGCCGCGCAGAAAGGTTCGTCCAGCCATCCGTCCTCCTCAGAGCCCCTTCCACCGGTGGATCAGGTCGACGTGAATCCCGAACTGGTCCAGCACCTTGGTCACCGTGTGGTCCACGAGCTCGGCGATCGTCGACGGTCGGTGGTAGAAGCCCGGCACGGGGGGCAGGATCACGGCGCCGGCCTCGGTCGCCTGCAGCATCAGGCGCAGGTGGCCCGCGTGCAGCGGCGTCTCGCGGACCACCAGGACCAGCCGGCGACGCTCCTTGAGGCACACGTCGGCCGCTCGCGTGATCAGGTTGTCGCTGTAGCTGGTCGCGATCGCGGACAGCGTCTTGATCGAGCAGGGGGCCACCACCATCCCGTCGGTGACGTACGTGCCGCTGGCGATGGAGTCCCCGACCGCGCGCTCGTCGTGGGTGACGTCGGCCAGGGCCGCGACGGCGTCCGGGTCCCGCTCCATCTCGTACTCGATGGTGCGTCGGGCGCCCGCGCTGAGCACGAGGTGCGTCTCGACGTCGGGCACGTCGCGCAGGACCTCCAGGAGACGCACGCCGTAGACCGGGGCGCTCGCGCCCGATATGCCGACGACGATGCGGCGGGGATGCATGCGACAGCTACGTTACCATCCCACGGTCCGATGTTCAGACCAAGGGCGGGGGAGCGTTCCTGCCGGCCACCGCCGAGTAGTAGTCCCACGCGCGCTCCATCGAGACCGGCGTGTCCAGCTCCTGGCGCAGGCGGTCCGCCTCCTCCGCGTCGTAGAAGCTGATCCTGCCCTCGTCCCCGCCCGCCGCGGCCAGCGCCCCGACCTGGAGGCGGGCCGCCTCCTCCAGGAAGCAGGCCACCACGACGGCCCAGCGCACGTCGGCGTCGGCAACGTTCGCGCCATGGCCGCGCAGCAGCATCGCGCGCCGGTGGCCCAGCACGGCCGCGACGGAGTCGCCCAGGGCGCGGGTGCGGATCAGCCCGACGCGCTCGTACACGGGGACGTCGCCGGCGACGGCGCCGGAGTTGTGCAGCGGCCGGACGGTCTGGCCGATCTGGCCGAGGACAACGCAGGACGGCGCGTGGACGTGCGCGACACCGCCGACGTCCGGCCGTGCGGCGTAGATCCGCGCGTGGATCCAGAGCTCGCTGTTCGGCGCTCCGGCGCCGTCGACGACGCGGCCTTCCACGTCGACGGTCAGCAGCCCCGCCGCCGTGGCGAGCATCGGGCTGGCACGCGGCGGAATCAGGAATGTGTCGGTGCCGGGAACGCGGGCGCTCACGTGGCCGAACGCGGTGACCATCCCGGTGGCATGGGCGATCCGGTTGGCGAGCGCGACGTCCTCCCTCAGCCCTGACACTCGATCGGCAATGTAAGACAATCAGACCAACCAGTCAAAGGGCGTCGGGATCAGATGAGGAGGCCGAGTGGTGACAGCGTCGAGCATGCAGAAGCCGGCCGGGCTGGCCGGCGACGTCCGGCTCGGCTCGCTCGACGAGCGTGACGCGGCCGCCCGCCAGGGGCTGTTCCAGCGAGTCGCCGCAGGCACGGCCCACGAGGACATGCGCGACTGGCTCCAGATGGTCGACGCGATCGGCGAGCTGCGGGTGCTGGAGGGCGTGGACGCCGACGAGAACATCGGCCGGATCGCCGAGATGCTGCACCACACCGACGGCGCGCCGGCGGTGCTCTTCACCCGCATCCCCGGCTACGGGTCCGGCTACCGCATCCTGGTCAACGCCCAGGGCGAGCGGCGCCGGCTGGCGGTCAGCCTGGGCCTGCCGGTCGACATCGGCACCTGGGAGCTGATGGAGGAATGGGAGCGCCGGATGGATCAGACCCGGCCGATCCCGCTCCAGATGGTCGAGGACGGCCCGATCACCGAGCACGTCCTGGAGGGCGACGAGGTCGACCTCCTCCGGTTCCCGACGCCGCTCTGGCACCCGCAGGACGGCGGCCGCTACCTCGGGACCGGCGACGCCGTCATCACCATGGACCCCGACAGCGGCTGGATCAACACCGGCACCTACCGGGTGATGATCCACGACCGCAATCACACCGGGCTCTACATCTCCCCCGGGAAGCACGGCCGGCTGCACCGCGACAAGCACTTCGAGCGCGGCGAGCCGCTGCCCGCGGTCGTGCTGGCCGGCATGGACCCGCTCCTGTTCGTGGCCAGCGCGCTGGAGATGGCCCCGGGGGTCAGCGAGCTGGAGTGGGTCGGCGGGATGCGCGGGCGCGCCGTCGAGTGCATCCGGGGGCGGCACACCGGCCTGCCCATCCCCGCACGGGCGGAGATCGCGCTGGAGGGCTTCCTCCACCCCGACCAGCTCCGGCTCGAGGGACCCTTCGGTGAGTGGACGGGCTACTACGCGTCGGCGAGCCGGGAGGAGCCGGTGTTCGAGGTCAGGGCGCTGTATCACCGCACGGACCCCATCATCCTGGGCGTCCCGCCGGAGAAGCCCCCGTACGAGGCACATCGCTTCCGGCAGTACCTGCGCAGCGCGAACCTGCGCAGGGAGGTGCGGCTGGCCGGCATCCCCGACGTCACCGCGGCGTGGTGCCACGGCGTCGGAGGCTGCCGGCTCTTCAACGTGGTGGCTATCAAGCAGCGCTACCCCGGCCACGCCCGCCAGGCCGGCCACGTCGCCGCCATGTGCCGCAGCGGCGCGTACATGGGCAGGATCACCGTGGTGGTCGACGACGACATCGACGTCTCCGACCTGAACGAGGTGATCTGGGCCGTCTGCACCAGGTCGGACCCCGAGCGCTCCTTCGACATCATCAAGCGCGCCTGGAGCGGGCCCCTGGACCCCGCGATCCGCCCCGAGGACCGGGGGTTCAGCTCGCGCGTCGTGATCGACGCCACCCGGCCGTGGGAGTGGCGCGACCGGTTCGCGCCGGCCATCGGGCCCGAGCCCGAGGAGAAGCGGATCACGCGGGAGCGCTGGAGCTGGATCCTCCGGTGAATGCGGAACGCGACTCGCCCCCCCTGACCGCCCAGCACAGGAGGGGGGGAACTGTCGTCCTGTGCGCCCGCGGCGTGCGGGTCCACTACTGGCGAACCCGGGCGCGCAGCACGCTGCTGGCGGTGGACGGCGTCGACCTGGACGTCCGCGCCGGGGAGTTCGTCGCGATCGTGGGCCCGTCGGGCTGCGGCAAGACCACGTTCCTCAACGCGGTCGACGGCCTGGTGCCGGTCACGGGCGGCTCCCTGACGCTGAACGACACGACGATCAGAGGTCCCGGCCCCGACCGCGCGATGGTGTTCCAGCAGCCCAGCCTGCTGCCCTGGCGGACCGTGCTCGACAACGTCCGCTACGGGCTCGAGCTGCAGCGCCGGGTCCCGCGTCGCGAGGCCACGCGCCGGTCGCGCGAGTTCGTCCGGCTCGTCGGGCTGCGCGGCTTCGAGGACGCGTACCCGCTCGAGCTGTCGGGGGGCATGCAGCAGCGCGTCAACCTCGCTCGCGCGCTGGCCACCGATCCCGAGATCCTGCTGCTGGACGAGCCCTTCGCGGCCCTCGACGCCCAGACCCGCGAGTACATGCAGCTCGAGCTGCTGAAGATCTGGCGCCAGACGGGGAAGACCAGCATCTTCATCACGCACGACATCGGCGAGGCGATCTACCTCGCCGATCGCGTGGTGGTCTTCAGCGCCCGTCCGGGACGCGTGAAGAACACCGTGGACATCGAGCTGGAGCGGCCGAGGGAGCTGCGGGTCAAGCGATCCCCTGCGTTCGTCGCGTACGAGGACCAGCTGTGGTCGGAGATCGAGGACGAGGTCTCCCGGTCGCGCGAGCAGGAGCTGCAGCGGGCATGACCACGTTCGCGCGGCCGGAGGAGACGTACGCTGACCGGCCGCCCGAGCACGAGCGGCTGGTCCGGCCGCGCCGCCTGCGCCGCTGGGAGCCCTTCCTGTGGGGCGGCGGCGCGGTGCTCGTGTTCCTGGCCGCATGGCAGCTCGTGGCGAACGCGCAGCTGGTGCCGGCCCTCTTCCTGCCGGCGCCCACCGACATCGCCCAGGCGATGGTCCAGATGTTCCAGGACCCGACGATCTGGATCGACCTCCAGACGAGCGGGCAGGAGTTCCTGCTCGGCTACGGGCTCGCCGTCGTGGTCGGGCTGCCGCTGGGCCTGCTGGCCGGGCGCTACCAGCGCGTGGCGTGGTCGCTCGACCCCTTCATCTCCTTCTTCTACTCGATGCCGCGCATCGCGCTGGTGCCGCTCCTCATCATCTGGTTCGGCATCGGCATCTACTCCAAGGTCGCCGTCGTCTTCCTGGGCGCGTTCTTCCCCATCGCCATCAACACGATGGCCGGGATCAGGAGCCTGGACCCCGCGCTCCTGCGGGCCGCCCGGTCCTTCGGCGCCTCGGAGCTTCAGGTCTTCCGCACCATCGCGCTGCCGGGCTCTGTGCCGTTCACCCTGACCGGTCTCCGCCTCGGCGTCGGCCACGCCCTGGTCGGGGTGGTGGTCGGGGAGCTGGTGGCGGCCCAGCACGGCATCGCCCAGCGAATGTCGGTGGCGGGCACGACGTTCCAGGTGCCGACGATGTTCGCAGCCCTGATCGTGATCTCCGGAACGGGAGTGGTCGTGACCATGATCCTGCAGCGCTTCGAGAGACGGTTCGACGCCTGGCGTCCGCAGCACTCGTGAGCGACCCCGCCTTCACTCCCATCCAGCCCGCTCGGGCGTCGACCAACGTCATCGCGCAGGTCCGTGAGGCGATCATGTCCCGACGCTTCCGCAAGGGCGACCGCCTGCCGACCGAGCGCGAAATGGCGCGCCAGTTCGGCGTCAGCCGGGTCACCGTCCGCGATGCGCTGAGGGCGCTGGAGGCGTCCGGACTGATCGAGATCCGCGTCGGCGGCCAGGGCGGTCCGTACGTCAAGGAGCCGGACACCGCGCTGCTCGCCGAGAGCCTGCGCACGCACTTCCACCTGCAGGGCACGACCTTCGCGGAGCTCGCCGAGGCGCGCCTCGCACTGGAGACGACCGCGGCCCGGCTGGCGGCGGAGCGGGCCACCGGCGAGAACCTGGCCGAGATGCGGGCGGCGATCGAGGAGCCGGGTCCCGACGGCACGGCGACCCAGAGCGTGGACTTCCACAAGGCGCTGGTCCGGGCCGCCCACAACAGCGCGCTGCTCACGATGTTCCTGGCCACGCAGTCACTCCTCGCGGAGGCGTTCGACACACTGCACGCCAGCCAGCCGGACATGGCCGGAGTGGCGCGCCGCGTGCACACGGAGCTGTACGAGGCGATCGCCGGTCACGACGCGGACACGGCGGTGCGCCTCATGCGCGATCACCTGTACGAGTTCGCTGCGCGCGCGGAGCGCGCCCGGGAGGCAGCCGCGCCGGACTAGTCAGCATGGAAGGACCGGCGACACCCGCAGAACCGTAGGTTGCGTGGAGCGCCGCAGAGCGCAGTTCCACGTAGAGCTACCTGCGGGAGGTGAGCTGGTTCAACCAGGCGTAGTGGCGCGCCGACCAGGCCTTGATTCCCGGCGGCGAGCAGACGCCCTGCCCGAACAGGGACTTGGCCAGCCGGTGGCGGGCACGTCGCAGGTCGTCCTTGGCGTCCCAGCGAGCCCGGACCAGATCGCGCAGCGCCTCGTGCTCCGGGTCGGGCACACGATCCGACCGATGAAGGCGGGTTGATGGTGGGGGTGGGCGCCAGGACGCGGTCGGGGTTGGCAGCCTTCGCCGGGAAACCTCGAAGGACACTATGCGATACCCAACTCGCGACGCTAGTCGGAGGCGGCTCGGCGGTTACGGCTCACTGTCATGCGGCAACGGCTCTGCTGACCC
>DASQZW010000270.1:0-4764 GCA_035638495.1 Terriglobales bacterium | reverse complement strand
CAGGGACCCAGGGCCTAGCCCTGAGTCGTGCGACTCTACAGAGTCTTTCCCACTCTTCAGTTGTCAAGGTGCTGCTTCGCCTCCTCCGCCACACCCCGGCCGGGATCGCGCAACGGCGTCCGGCGGGCCGGGCCAAGCGCTCACCCCGCCGTCCCCTCATTGGGGCGCGTGGACTCTTCGGTTGGAGGCGTGACCGCAATTGTAGCGCCGATGAGCGATCCGCGCAAGCTCGGCGTCAATTGACACGGCCGGGGCCTCGACCCCCGCGCCGCGTCAGGTGCCCGACCCGCGGCCCGGACCCGACACCCTCTTCAGATGGTATTCCCGCTCCGCGCGGTCGTCAAACCGACCCGGACGGGCTGCTCGCCGGTTCCGGGGTACCGGCTCCGACGCACGAGCGTGAATAATACCCGCTCCTGAGATTCGGCGTCCGCCTCACTCGGCGGTGGCTCAGAACGCCCGGCGGCCGCTCAGCGCGCGGGCCAGCGTGAGCTCGTCCGCGTACTCCAGGTCACCGCCCACGGGCAGTCCGTGTGCGGGCCTCGTGACCGCCACGCCGAGCGCCGCGAGCGCCCGGCTCAGGTACACGGCCGTGGCCTCCCCCTCGATGTCGGCGTCGGTTGCCACGATCACCTCGCGGATCTCACCCGCGCCGACGCGCTCCATCAGCGCGGGCACGTGGATGTCCTCGGGACCGACGCCGTCGATCGGCGAGATCACGCCGTGGAGGACGTGGTACAGGCCCTGGAACTCCGCCGTCCGCTCGATGGCCAGGACGTCGAGCGGGGACTCGACCACGCAGACGACCGACGGGTCGCGACGGGTCGAGAGGCAGATGGCGCAGAGGTCGCCCTCGGCGATGTTCCAGCAGCGCTCGCAGTAGCCGATGCGCGTCTTGACCTCCACGATGGCGCGGGCCAGCGCATCGGCGCGGCCACGGTCCGACCGGAGGATGTGGAACGCGAGCCGCTGGGCGGTCTTGGGCCCGACGCTGGGCAGGCGCGAGAGCTCCTGGATGAGATCTTCGAGTGCCCCTGGCAGCTGCGGCAAACGCGTTCCCCGCTCAGAGCAGGCCCGGGGGCAGGCCGAGGCCCGCGGCCACCGACTGCATGCGCTCGGCCGCCAGTTCGCGCGAGCGCTCCAGCGCGTCGTTCACGGCGGCGACCACCAGGTCCTGCAGCATCTCGACGTCGTCGCCGGCCACGTCGGGGTCGATGGCGATGGACAGCAGCTTCTGCTGGCCGTTGACCACCGCCTTCACGGCGCCGCCGCCCGCGGAGGCCTCCACCTGCTCCTGTTCCAGGTCGGCCTGCACCTTCGCCATCTTCGTCTGCATCTGCTGGACCTGCTTCAGCATCTTCATCTGGTTCTGCATCAGGGAGCCTCCTTCAACGGCCGCACTCGGACGACCTTCGCCTCCAGCTTCCTCTCCGCGGCCTTGATCACCGGATCTTCCTCCGGCGCCAGCGTGCGCGACGGGGCGGCCTGCTGCACCGCCCGCGGCGCGGCGTCCTGGAGCCGCAGCTCGAGCCGCGCGCCGTCGCCCAGCCAGGACCGAAGCAGCGGTTCCACCTGACCGGAGCTCTCGATCGCCTGCCTGTGGTGGAAGCTGTACGGGAACACCAGCACCAGGCAGTCGCCCTCCAGCCGTGCGCTGGCCTCCCTGAAGTACGCGCGCGTCTTCGGGGTGAGCGACTCCAGGACACGACGCCAGCCCTCCGCCGGGTCCGCGCCGGGGGCCGGCGCCGGGACAGGTGCGGATGCCGCGGCCGCCGGCCTTGCGGCGGGAACCGGCGCCTGCCCGGCCGGGGCGGGACCGGCCGGGGCCGGGGTCGCCACGGAGGCGGCGGGCGCCGGCGCCGGCTCCGAGCCCCGGGTCGCCTCGACCGCGAGGCGAACGAGCGTCGCCTCCACCAGGAATCGCGGCTCGGCGTGCCGGCGCACCTCGCCGTCCAGGTGCAGCAGCGCGTCCAGGACGGCCGAAAGGCGCTCTCGGGTCACGGCGTCGCGATCGTCGATGGCGCGGACCAGGCGGTCCCGGCACCGCTCCATCAGGCCGCGCACCACCTGCCGGAGCTCGCCGCCGCCCTCGTAGATGCGGCCCAGCGCCGCCAGGGCGTCACCGGCCCGGCCGGCCAGCACCAGGTCGACCAGGGCGTCCAGCTGGCCGGGGTCAGTGATGCCGAGCAGATCACGAGCCGTGGCCAGGTCGATCCGCCCGTCGGTGAGGGGCACCAGCTGGTCGAGCAGGCCGACCGCGTCGCGCATCGAGCCCTGGGCGACGTGCGCCAGGAGGGTCAGCGCCTCGGGCTCGACCTGGATGCCCTCCGACCCCGCGATGTGTGCGAGGCGACCGGCGATCTGCTCGTCCGTGAAGCGCCGGAAGACGAACTGGAGGCAGCGGCCCAGGACGGTCAGGGGCACCTTGTTCGCCTCGGTGGTGCAGAGCACGAACACCACGTGTCCGGGCGGCTCCTCGAGCGTCTTCAGGAGGGCGTTGAACGCCTCCGCCGTCAGCATGTGGGCCTCGTCGATGATGTAGACCTTCTTGCGGCCGAGCGCGGGGGCCAGGTTCACCTTCTCCCGCAGGTCCCGGATCTCGTCGATCCCGCGGTTGGAGGCCGCGTCGATCTCGACCAGGTCCAGCGCCGACCCGCTCTGGATCTCGAGACAGGATTCGCAGACGTTGCAGGGCTCGGACTCGCCCTCGGCGCGCCGCAGACAGTTGACGGCCTTCGCCAGCAGCCTCGCCGTGGTCGTCTTGCCGGTGCCCCGCGTGCCCGAGAAGAGGTAGGCGTGGGCGACGCGGTCGGTCGCGATCGCACCGCGCAGGGCGCGAGCCGTCGCCTCCTGGCCGACCAGGTCGCCGAAGCTCTGCGAGCGGTACTTGCGGTAGAGGGCTTGGTACGTCAATTCAGACTCTGGGCAAGAGAGTACGAGGCGGCCGCGCACCCGGCGTCGATCATGGCACCCCCAGCGGTACCCGGGTTTCCAGCTCCGGCCAGGATGGCTGCGGCACCCCCGGGTTGCCTCCTTACCGCTGCTTCCTCCCGGACCTGACGGGGTTCGGAGACCCGAGCTGCGCAGGTCCCAGCCTTCGACGCCTTCCACCCAGGCCCTGGCTGCAAGCCCAGACCTCGGTCGGGAATTCGACCCGGCTATGGCGGATTGCCGGTACAGGGAACCGCCAGCTCCCCATCTAGCGCGGCCTCACAAAGTCTACCTTCGCGGCGCCGAACTGCCGACGATCGCGCGGCGGTTGGCCCAGAACAGGTTGACGAACGTGGCCAGCGCCGCCAGCGGCAGCACCACCTCGGAGACCAGCAGCAGGGTGTCGGACCTCCAGCCCAGCCCACGGAAAAGAGCGATGCCGCCGAGCAGGAGCCCGATCAGGGTGGTCGACACCTGGCCGAGCGGCGTGTGCTGGAGCTTCGGCCGCCGGCGCGCGGCCACGAGGGCGGCGCCCACGACCGCCGGCAGCCCGTACCGGACGATCACGACCAGCGCCAGCCACCACGGGTACGCGCCGCCGAGCGTCAGGCCGACCGCGACCGCGCCGAAGAAGACGCCGTCGACCACCGGGTCCAGGCCCCCGCCCAGCCGTGTCGGGTTGCCGAGGCGCCGAGCGATCGCGCCGTCGACCAGGTCGCTGAGGCCGGCCAGGCTCACCACCGCCGCCAGCTGCAGCAGGCGCGACGGCAGCAGCGAGTAGACGAGGGCGGGTCCGGCCAGGTGCGCGCGCGACAGCGTCACCTGGTTGGCGAGGCCGGGCAGGAACGCGCCCAGCACCGCCAGGACCACGAACCAGGCCGCCAGGAACGCCAGGCCCGGCGGCCTGACCAGGTCCAACCAGACGAGGTCGGCGGCGAGGAAGCAGACGCTCGCGCCGACCCCGACCGTGGTGGGCCGGATCAGGATCCGGTCGGCACCACCTGCAGCGGCCACGGCGCCCTCACGGCAGCTTCAGCGCCGCCGCCCCCTGGAGCGCCAGGCCGCTGATGGGGTTGGCCAGCAGCGTGTACAGCAGCACCAGGAGCGCCGGCGCCAGCGGTGCCGGCGACCAGCTGATGCGAACGCCGGCGCGGGCGCCCCGCGACGGCTCCGGGCCGGGCTCCAGGTACATCTGGCGGATCGCTCGCACCACGCCCGAAAGCGCGAGCAGGGAGCCCATGAGGCCGACCGCCAGCACCCACACCGCGTTTGACCGGATCAGCTCGGCCGCCACGGCGAACTGGCCGACGAAGCCGGCCAGCGGCGGCACCCCGGCCAGCGACAGCAGCAGGATCGCGAGGCCCAGCGCCCGCAAGGGCTGCGTTCGGCGGAGGCCGCCGAGCCGGACGTCGCCCTGGTCGTCGGCAGCCAGCGCGGGTGCCGCGGCCGCCGCCAGGAGCAGCGCGCCGAGCACCAGCAGGGCGGCCGCGGAACCGCGACGGTCGTGCAGGGCCAGTCCAGCGGCGAGCCAGCCCACCTGCGCCACGATCAGCCAGGCGACGATGGCGCGCGCCGAGCCGGCCGTCGCCGCTCGCAGGCCACCCAGCACCATCGCGAATGCGGCCAGCGCCGACAGCCACGGGGCCCACACCAGGTTGACGGCGTCCAGGCCACCCAGGAGGCGGGCGGCGACGACCGCGGCCACGCCGATCAGCAGACCGCCCAGCGCGCCGGCGCCCACGGGCCCGATCGCCAGACCGCCCTCGACCGTCGCGACCTGGAACGGCGCCAGGCCCAGCCGCACGACCACGCCCGACAGCGTGAGGAGCACCA
>DASQZW010000269.1:0-8039 GCA_035638495.1 Terriglobales bacterium | reverse complement strand
CGCCCTCGACGGACGTGTCGCACGTTGCGACCGTGAACGTGCCGTCCGGCTCGCGCCAGGCGGCGGCGTCGTCCTCGCCGGGGCCGATCAGGAGGTCGCCGCCGCGAGCGGCCAGGTGCGGCAGCAGCCGGCGGATCAGCTCGAGCTCGGTCAGGGGCGGCACAGGGCCTCCTTCCAGGCGCGCGCCTCGGCCTCCGGGTCGGCGGCCTCGCCCAGCGCGCGGATCGCGCACACCCGCGTCAGCCCCACCGCGCGGAGCTCCGGCAGCCGGGAGCGGTCCACGCCGCCGATCGCGAACACCGGCACCCGCACCGCCGACGCCACCGCCGCCACGCCGGCCGGCCCGATCACCCGCTTCTCCGTCTTGAGCGGCGTCGCGTATGCCGGTCCGGTGCCGAGGTAGTCGGCGCCCTCCCGCTCGGCCTCGCGGCCCGCCTGGGGGGTGGAGGCGGACGCTCCGACCAGCAGACCGGCGCCTCCCACGCGGCGCGCAGCGCCGACCGTGAGGTCGTCGGGCCCGACGTGCACGCCGTCCGCGCCGCTCAGCAGGGCCACGTCGACGTGGTCGTTGACGACGAACAGCACCCCGGCGGCGGCGCAGGCGACCGCCAGCGCGGTGGCCAGTTCCAGCAGCGGGCCCCGGGCCAGCCGCTTCTGGCGGAGCTGCACCACGTCGACGCCGCCTCGCAGCCAGGCCGTCACGACGCGCTCCACGGCCGCCGACTCGGCATCTGGCGTGATCGCGTAGAGCCGCGCCGCAGTCAGCCGATCGTGCCGGGCCGTGACCTCCATACCTATACTCCTCGCCGGTGCATTTCAGTGTCGTCGACCCCGTGCTCATCGTGGGAGCCGCGGCGATCGTGGTCCACGCGGTGCGCGCGGGAGGCTTCGTACCGTACCTCACGGAGCTGCTCGCGTTCGGCGGCGCTCTGGCGGCGGCCTTCGTCGCGTTCGGGCCGGCGGGCCAGTTCATCCACTCGCGCCTTGGCGTCAACCCGTCCGTGGCCAACTTCGGCACCTTCCTGCTGGTGCTCGTCCTGGCGCACGCAGTGATCCAGGCCCCGGTCGGCCGCGTCGCGAGCTGGCTGGGGTCCTGGGTCCGCTGGATGTCGCCGGAATCGCGCGCGGTGGCCGACGCGCTGCCCGCGCTGGGCGTCGCCGCGATGGTCGCGATGCTGGCGCTCTCGGTCGCGGTCGTCGTGCCCGTGAGCGGCATCCGACCGGCGGTCACGAGCTCGATCCTCGGCTCGCAGATCGTGGACCACATCGGCTTCGTCTCGGACCCCGTGAGCCGCCTGCTGCTGCCGCCTGCGGGCGCGCCGAAGCCGATCCTGGAGAGCGACCCGCCGTCCAACCCGGGCGAGGACGCGTTCCTGAAGCTGCAGTTCCCGGCGGACCTGGTCACGCAGGCCGACCCTGCCGGCGAGGACCACATGCTGGTTCGGATCAACCAGGCGCGCGCCCAGGTCGGCCTCTCCCCTCTGCACGCGGACCCGCTGCTGCAGCAGGCCGCCCGGGAGCACAGCGCCGACATGTACAAACGCCACTACTTCTCGCACAACACGCCGGACGGCAAGACGCCGTACGACCGCCTGCACGACCTGCGCTTCCACTACGTGACGGCCGGCGAGAACCTCGCGTTCGCGGCTGACGTGGACCAGGCCTTCGACTCGCTCATGAAGAGCCCGGATCACCGGGCCAACATCCTCAACCCGGACTTCCGATGCGTCGGAATCGGGGCCTACAAGGGCCTCAACGGGTACGAGGAGATGTTCACCCAGGACTTCGCCGACTGCTCGTCGTGACGGGCAGTCGGGAAGGCCGGGTTACTCGTCGGCGGTGACGAGCGCCTCCGCCGGTGCGGGCACGGCCAGAGCCGCGGCCGGCTCGGCGGGCGGAGCGGCCCGCTGTTCCTCCGCGTCCTCGTCCTCGTACGTGGAGCGGCGCGGGTCGCGAAGGCGAAACAGCACCTCCTGCGCCCGGAACAGCACGTCCATCATGGGCACGACGCGATAGCGCACACGCAGGACCTCGTACTCCTCGCGGCTCGGCACCGCGTCCAGGATGTGGCCCGCGCGCTCGCGCAACACGGCGGGCACCCGGTCCACCCCCTGGAGGTTCAGGTCCTCCAGCTGGAAGAGCAGGTCGTCGATCGCGTGCACCACCCGGTCGAGCTGCTGCTGGCGCCATCGCCGCCGCAGGTCCTCCTGGCAGAGCCTCTGGATGTCTCGGTTGGCGTCCTCGAGCATGATCCTCCGTCGAAGCCGCTTCCCTGTTCCCACCCCGGGCTGACGAACTGATGAGCATTGTAGGAAACCACTTCAGCAGCTAAGCAGCCGAGGAACTCAGGGAAGTTGGACGAAACCCTCGACAGAGAGGAGCTGAGGCCGGTTCTTGACTAGAACAGGATTTGGCGCAGCTTCGAGCGAAGGTGCTCCGGCGCCTGGCCCTCGTCACAGCAGACCTTGACGAGGCGCTTCAGGCTGGCCTTCAGCAGGTAGTGGTCCTCACAGGGAGGACAGTCCGCCAGGTGCCGCCTGACCTCCGACAGCTCGTCGTCGGTCAGCTCGCGGTCTACGTACGTGTCCAGGTTCTCCAGGCAGTCGCGACAGTTCACGCCTCGTCCCCTCCGGCATGTACGATGCCCGACTCCAGCGCGTAGTCGTAGAGGGACCGCTGGAGCTGTCGTCGCGCTCGGTGCAGACGCGACATGACGGTGCCGATCGGGACGCCCAGCACGTCGGCGGCGTCCTTGTACGAGAAGCCCTCCACGTCCACCAGGAGCACGACCTCGCGGTGCAGCTCGGGCAGCTTCTCCACTGCGCGTACCACTTCGTCTGCCGCGATGCCGTCCAGGACCTCGGCCTCGGGCACCGCTGACGGGTCCTTGAGCGTGTCGTAGAGCGCGAACTCTCCGTCACCATCGAGGCTGACGTCGTCCGGACGGCCGCCCTTGAACCGGTCCCAGAACAGGTTCCGCATGATGGCGAACAGCCAGGCCTTCATGTTCGTGCCGACCTGGTAGCTGCCCTGGTAGCGGAGTGCGCGCACGTAGGTGTCCTGTACGAGGTCCTCGGCCTGGGCAGGGTCGCGTGTCAGGCGAAGCGCGCCGCGGTAGAGGGTGTCGAGGTAGCCGATCGCCTCCTCGGCGAAGCGGTTTCGTGCGTTGGTGTCTGCTGCTTGCTCGGCCACCAGCACCATGGTAGTCACCCTGGCGGATTGAACTCGGCGCCCGGCGAGCGGTATTCCCCGGCGGGCGTTCTCGGTCGCGCCCCCAGGTACTTCCGCGCCACGCGGTTGCCAAGGGAGGTCAGCACCTCGTGCGAGATCGTGCCGCTCCACTCGGCCACCTCGTCGGCGGTGATGCCCTCTCCGATCAGCGTGACCACGTCCCCGGGCTGCACGCCCGGCACCGCGGTGACGTCCACCGCGATCGCGTCCATGCTGACCCGGCCGGCCAGCGGCGCTCGCCGCCCGCGCACCACCACCTCGCCCCGGTTGCCCCGGCTGCGAAGGACGCCGTCCTCGTAGCCGATCGCCACCGTGGCGATCCGCGACGGGCGCTCGGCGACCCACCCCCGCCCGTAGCCGACCGTCTGGCCCCGCCCGACGTCCTGCACGCGGGTCACCAGCGCACGCAGCGCCAGGGCCGGCCGGAGCCCGTCCCCCACGAAGCCGTACATGGCGAGCCCGGGCCGAACCGCGTCGAGCGCCATGTCGGGGTGATTCAGCACGGCGCCCGAGTTCGAGGCGTGCCGGATGCCGGGGTCGACGTCGAAGCGCCGCAGCACCGCCACGAAGCGCTGGAACTGGAGCCGTGTGAACTCGGGGTCGCACTCGGACGACGCGAAGTGGGTCATCGTGCCGGCCAGACGCAGCCGGCGGGACCTGGCGATGCGGCCGGCCAGCGACGGCGCCTCGTCGGGAGCGCACCCGAGCCGGCCCATGCCGGTGTCCACCTTGAGGTGCACCGGCAGCCGCGGCCCGGCCGGCGTGGCGCGCTCCAGGATGTCGACCATCTCGCCGCTCGAGCACATCACGGCGCAGCCCACCGCGGCCGCCGCCGCGCACCCTGCGGGGGCGAGTCCGCCCATCACCAGGAGCCGTTCCGGCGCGCAGAGGTCGCGGAGCTCCAGCGCCTCCTCCGGCGTGGACACGCCCAGGCCCCATGCGCCGGCGCCGAGCGCCGCCTCGGCGACCGGCCGCGCGCCGTGGCCGTAGCCGTCCGCCTTGACGACGCCGATCAGGTGGCACCCCACCGGCAGGCGCGCGAGCAGCGCCCGGACGTTGTGCCCGATCGCGTCCAGGTCGATCTCGGCCCAGCGCTGCGGCGCCGGGCCGCCCACGACGCTCAGCGGGATCGCCGACTTCACCGTCTCGTGCCCGGCCGGGGCGCCGACGCTGGTGCTGCGACCCGGCGTGCCCGACGCCTCATCGCAGCTCCTTCATCACCAGCGGGAGCTCGGGCAGCAGCTCCGACGCCAGGAGGCCGGCGGGCCCCAGCCGGGCCTGCAGGCGGCGGCCGGCCTCCGCGTGCACGTACACGCCCGTCACGGCCGCGGTGTACGGGTCGGAGCCCTGGGCGATCAGCCCCGCGATCAGACCGCCCAGCACGTCGCCCGTCCCGCCCGTCGCCAGGGCCGGCACCTCGTGGGGGTCCTCGGACAGGCGGCCGTCCGGCGCCGCCACGATCGTCCTGGCGCCCTTGAGCACCACCACCGCCCCCCACTCCCGCGCGGCAGCGGCGGCGACCTCGCGCCGGCTGGCCTGCACCGCGCTCGTGGGCTGAGCGGTCAGCCGCGCCATCTCGCCCGGGTGCGGTGTCAGCACACGGTCCGGCCCCAGCCCCGGCAGCAGGTGGCGGGCGTCGGCGAGGGCGTTGAGCGCGTCCGCGTCCAGCACCAGCGGGCGCCGGCACCGGGCGATCACCTCGCGCACCAGGCCCCAGGTGGCAGGGTGCCGGCCCAGGCCAGGGCCGACCAGGCCGGCGGCGGACGGCTCCAACTGGTCGAGGACCGCCTCCAGTCCGCCCGCCCCCAGGGCGCCCGGGGCGTCCTCGGCCACCGGCGTCGCCATCACCTCGGTGCACTTGACCGCGAGGATCGGGTAGATGCCCTCCGCGACCAGCAGCCGGACCAGGCCCGCGCCGGCTCGCACGGATGCTGTCGCCGACAGGTATGCGGCTCCCGTGAAACCGCGGCTGCCGGCCACCACGGTGACCGTGCCGAACGTGCCCTTGTGGCCGTCCGCGGGCCGCTCCGGGAGCCGCAGCGCGGCCGGCACGGCCGGGGGGGACGAGCCGGCCGGGTCCGGCATCTCCAGCCAGGCGGTGGCGATCGCCACCCCAGCCTGGTGCGTGATGCTCACCTCGACCCGCGCACCCTGCGCGTCGCCGTCCAGCAGGCGCACCACCGGTCCGCCCGTCTCCGCCGGCAGCACCTCGATCCGCCGGCGCGAGAAGCAGATCGGCGTGCGGTCGAAGCACTTGATGACGGCCTCCTTGGCCGCCCAGCGCCCGGCCAGGCGCTCAGGCCGGCCGTCGCAGTACGCGATCTCGTCCCCGGTGAACGTCTTCGCCAGGAAGCCGTCGCCGGACCGGCGGACCGCGCGCTCCATGCGCTCGATCGCCAGCACGTCGATACCCTGCCGCCGGATCATCGGTATCGCGAGGCCAGCGGGCTACTCCACGGTGACCGACTTGGCCAGGTTGCGGGGCTGGTCGACGTCGCGGCCGAGGTCGACGGCCACGTGGTAGGCGAACAGCATCAGCGCGACGCTCGCCAGCACGGCCGTGGCCGCCTCGCCGGCACGCGGGATCTCCAGCAGGTCCGCCGCGATGCCGTCGAGGCTGCGGTCGCCCTCCGAGACGACGCAGAGCGCCGGCGCGCCCCTCGCCACCACCTGCTGGACGTTGCTGACGATCTTGTCGCGCAGCGGATTGTCGGTGCAGATCGCGACCACCGGGAAGCCGGCGTCGAGCAGCGCGATGGGCCCGTGCTTGAGCATCCCGCCGGTGGCCGCCTCGGCGTGGATGTAGCTGATCTCCTTGAGCTTCAGCGCGCCCTCCATCGCCACCGCGTAGCCCAGACCGCGGCCGATGAACATGAAGTCACGATAGCCCGCGTAGCGCCGGGCCAGCCGCTCCACGTCCGGGGCGTGCTCGAGGAGCCGGCGGAGCGCGTCGGGCAGCGCGCGCAGCTCCTCGGCGATTTCCTCGCGCCGCTCCGGCGACAGCCGCCGCCTGGCGGTCGCGAGCCGGAGGGCCAGCAGGTAGTGGCTCACCAGGTGGGCCACGAACGTCTTGGTCGACGCCACGCAGACCTCCGGCCCGGCGTTGAGGTAGATCGCCCCGCTCGCCTCGCGCGCCGCCGTGCTGCCGACCACGTTGGTGACAGCCACCGTCCGTGACCCTCGCTCCACCGCCTGGCGCAGCGCCATCAGCGTGTCCGCCGTCTCGCCCGACTGCGTGATGGCCACCGTCAGCGCCCGCTCATCGAGTGTGGGCCGGCGGTAGCGGAACTCGGATGCGTCCTGGGCCCGCGCCGGCAGCCCGGCCCACTCCTCGATGACGTGCTCGCCGATCATCGCGGCGTGGAGCGACGTGCCCATGGCCAGGAGCCGCACCTCCTCGAAGCCGCGCAGCTCCTGGTCCGACAGGTCGAACTCGCCGAAGCGCACGGAGCCGGCGTCGTCGAGCCGCCCGCGGAGCGCGTTCGCGACCGCCTCGGGCGTCTCGTGGATCTCCTTCAGCATGAAGTGGGGGTAGCCGCCCTTCTCGGCCTGGCTGACGTCCCAGTCGACGTGCAGCAGGCGCCGCTCGACGGGCACGCCCTCCAGCGTGGTCACCGTCGGGCCCAGCGGCGTGACCGCGGCCATCTCGCCCTCGCCCAGGATCAGCACCTTCTTCGTGTACGGGACGATCGCCGCGATGTCCGAGGCGATGAAGTGCTCGCCCTCGCCGAGGCCGACCACCAGCGGCGCGTTGAGCCGCGCGCCGACCAGCAGCTCGGGGTCGTCCAGCGAGTACAGCACGATCGCGTACGCGCCCCGCAGCCGGCGCAGGGCGCGTCGCGCGGCCGCCAGGAAGTCACCCCGGTAGTGGTGTTCGATCAGGTGCGGCACGATCTCGGTGTCGGTGTCGGAGACGAACTCGTGACCGGCAGCCTCGAGCTCGTCCTTGAGCTCCTGGAAGTTCTCGATGATGCCGTTGTGGACCACCGAGATGCGGCCGCGGCAGTCGGTGTGGGGGTGCGCGTTGATCACCGTGGGCCGGCCGTGGGTGGCCCAGCGCGTGTGGCCGATGCCCAGGTTGCCGTGCGGCATGTCCGCCCGCAGCATCGCGAGCAGCTCGTCCACCCTCGCGTCGCACTTGGTGACGCGGGGGGTCGCGGCGCCCGGCTCCAGCACCGAGACGCCCGCGGAGTCGTACCCGCGGTACTCGAGTCGCTTCAGCCCATCCATGAGGATGGGCGTGGCGTCCTGCGCGCCGAGATAGCCGATGATTCCGCACATAGGTCGGTCTCCTGGGGGCGATTGCCGGGGCGGTGCCCTGTCGGGTGCAACGGGCCCGTGCCCAGTGGGGTTACTTCTACGGGGTTGGCGACGTGGGGGGCGTTGGCGTACGGGTGGGGGTCGCCGACGGCGTGGGGGTCGGCGCTGCCTGCTGGACCCCGGCCACCGGCGTGGGCGCGGCGCAGGCGAACGCCTGGAACCCGCTGACGATGACCGTGACCTGCTGGGGGTCGGAGGTCACCCCCGTTCCGGGCGAGACGTTCCGGGTGAACTTCTCCCCGACCGTCAGGCCGCCGAGCGGGATCGGGTCGAGCGTCACGAGCGAGATCCTGCCCACCGCGTCGGCCGGCCCGCTGATCGTGACCTGGCTGGGCTGCACGTCCACGCCGGTGATCTGGTAGCCGCACGGCTGCGACCCCTGGACCCGGATCCCGAGCGGCACGGACTTCGTCTGGCTGCCGCCCTGCGTGGTGACCTGCACCGTGACCGAGTCCGGCGTCCACTGAATCTGCGGGATGGTCTGCGGC
>DASQZW010000268.1:0-44036 GCA_035638495.1 Terriglobales bacterium | reverse complement strand
CGGCACCTGGAGCACGGGGTCGACGGTCGCGCTGTCCGGGTCCGGGATCAGGAGCATGTCGCTCTCGTTGATCGCCTGGAAGCCGCGGATGCTGGAGCCGTCGAAGCCGATGCCCTCCGTGAACACGTCCTCCTCGAAGCCGCTCAGCGGCACGCTGAAGTGCTGCCAGGTCCCCGGCAGGTCGACGAAGCGGAAATCGACCACCTTGATTCCGGCCTGACGCGCCTTCTCCAGCACCTCGGTAGGACTGGTCCGGGCCGTCCTCTCTACTTCGATTGCCATCACGCCTCCTCCCCGTCGCGGGGTTTCGTTCTCGTAACCAGGAAGCGATCGTACCCAGCCGCCAGAGGCCACAAATACAGGCGAGGGACACGAAGCCATCGCGGCAGTTCTCGTGTGTCCCACACGTACGGACGAGCCCCGACGTGGTTCTTTCCGTGTGAACCAGCCAAGCGGGCTGCGGCTGGAGTCCCGCGCCACCGGTCGGAGCCGCCGCCGGACCGGCGTCCGCCGGGACCTCGCCCGCCTCGCACGCGCGGCACCTCGATTCGGAGCCGCGCGCGAGGACCTGGGGGGTGAGCGCGACGAGCGGAGCCCTTGGGGCTCGCTACGCCACGGTGGAGTGCGTGTTCTTCTCCACGAACGCCCGGACGCCGTTCGGGCCCGGGTAGCCGACCAGGCGGTCGACGAGCTTGCCTTCCCGGAAGTAGCCCAGGGTCGGCACGCCCATGATGCCGTAGCGCATCGCGATGGACTGGGCGGCGTCGACGTCGAGCTTGCCGACGCTCAGGCGGCCCTCGTACTCGACCGCGATCTGGTCGACGACCGGGGCCATCATCTTGCAGGGACCGCACCAATCCGCGTAGAAGTCGACCAGCACCGCGCCGCTCGACTCGAGGACGTCCTGGTCGAACGTGGACTCCTCGAACTTCTTGAGGTTGCTCATAGGCTACTCAAGCCGCGCCGGCAGAGCCGTATTCCGTACCGAGATAATCAACGGCAGTGGCCATTCCCACACAGACGCTCGCCCCGGCGGCCCCCTCCCCGATGCGGCAGGTGGGCGACCGCCTGCTCGAGGTGGCGCCCGGCCTGATCACCTGGGTCCTCCTGCTCGCCCCGGCCTGGATCCCCATGCTCTTCGCCTCCAACGGCGCCATGGCGGTGGCCGTCGGGGTGCTCCTGTTCGACCTGTACTGGTTCTTCCGCTCGTTCACCGTCATCACGGGCATCTGGTCCACGTACCTCAGGATGCGCCGCGACATGCGGACGGACTGGCTGGCACGGTGCCGCGACGAGACCGTGCCGGACGGCTGCCCCGACCCGCTGTCGTACTACCACCTGTCGATCATCCCGACGTACACCGAGCCGTATCACGTCCTGGAGCAGACGTGCCGGGCGATCGTGGACGCGAACTACCCGAAGGAGCGCAAGCTGATCGGGATCATCACGCGGGAGACCGACAAGCCGGGCTGGGCAAACGTGGAGCGCCTGCGGCAGCAGTTCGGCGACCACGTGGCCGGGTTCTTCCACATCAAGGACCCGATGGAGCCGCCGCTCGTCCCCGGCAAGTCGGCCGCGATGAACTGGGGCGGCCGGGACATGGTCAAACGGCTGGGGGCGCTCGGATACGACCTCGCCCGGGTCCTCGTCACGGACCTCGACTCGGACTATCGCGTGCACGGCGAGTACTTCGCCTGGATCAGCTACCACCACGCCCGCTGGCACCGGCGCGAGTACGTGATCTGGCAGCCCGTGCCGCTGTTCCACAACAACATCTGGGAGGTGCCGATCGCCGTGCGGGTGATGTCGGCGAGCACCAGCCAGTGGCAGATGTTCCTTCACTCGCGTCCCCACCGGCTGGTAGCCTTCTCCAGCTACACGTGCAGCCTGCGCTTCATCCACGAGGTCGGCTACTGGGACAAGGACGTGATCCCCGAGGACTCGCGCTTCTACTGGAAGTCGTTCTTCAAGTTCGGCGATCGCTTCTCGGTGCGCTCTGTCTACCTCCCGCTCTACGGCGACTCGCCGCAGTCACGGGACTACGCTTCCACGCATCTCAGCCAGTACAACCAGATCAAACGCTGGGCGTGGGGCATCACCGACGTACCATACGTACTCAAGCGGCTGTTCAAGCACCCCGAGATCCCGCTCCCGATGCGCATCCACCGGTTCGGCAACCTGTTCCTGAACCACCTCAACTGGGTGTTCCTGCCTGTGCTCCTGATGTTCGGCTCGTCGTTGCCGGTGATGGTCAACGAGGACTTCTCGCTCATGGACCTGGGCCACAGTCTGTGGTTCTACTCCGGCCTGATCCTGACGACGACGCTGTCGACCGTCGTCGCGCTGATCGTGCTGGAGGCGCTGATGCTGCCGCCGAAGCCGGCGGGCTGGGGCCGCGTCCGGCGGGGGGTCGCGTACCTGCAGTACTTCAGCTATCCCGTGGTCGGACTGATGCTGAGCGTGCTGCCCGCGCTGGAGGCGCACACGCGCCTGCTGCTGGGCAAGTACCTCGAGTACCGCGTCACCGAGAAGGTCTGAGGCGTGCCCGAGGCCAGGATCCGGGCCGCCGTCGAGTCCGACGTGCGGCTGATCGCGAGCCTCATCCGCGAACTGGCCGACTACGAGCGGCTCCTGCACGAGGTGCGGCTGAACGAGGACGGCCTGCGCGACGCGCTGTTCGGCGACCGGAGGTACGCGGAGGTCGTGATCGCGGAAACGGCCGACGGGGAGCCGGCCGGCTTCGCGCTCTTCTTCCACAACTTCTCGACGTTCCTCGGCAGGCCCGGCATCTATCTGGAGGACCTGTTCGTGCGGCCGCAGCACCGCGGCGCCGGGATCGGCGGTGCGCTGCTGCGGCACCTCGCGCGGCTGGCGCAGGAGCGCGGCTGCGGCCGCCTGGAGTGGGCGGTGCTCGACTGGAACTCGGACGCGATCGGCTTCTACCTCGGCCTGGGCGCCCGGCCTGCGGCCGGCTGGAGCGTGTACCGGCTGGAGGGCGAGGCCCTCGCTCGATTGGCCGTGCCCAGGAGCGGATCCCGTTAGGAGGCTGGTAGACTACCCCGCCGAGGCAGCGGCGCCGGTCCGGGCGTCGTTGTGGTGCAGCCCGTTGATCGATCCCGAACCATGATCCACCGTGAGTCCGTCGGCGGCCCGGGAGTCATCGGGTCCGCCAGCACCGCCGCCAGCGAGGACATCAGCATCCGGCTGCTCGTGCCCGCTGACGACACGCCGAGCCCCGAACTGTCGATCGTGATTCCGGCGCTGAACGAGGAGAGCACCGTCGGCGACTTCGTCGACTGGTGCCTGGAGGGCCTGTCGGCGGCCGGAGTCAGCGGCGAGGTGCTGATCGTGGACAGCTCGACCGACCGGACGTGCGAGATCGCGCTGGCGCACGGCGCCCGCGTGCTGCGCGTGCCGCGCCGCGGGCTGGGCCGCGCGTACATCGACGCGCTGCCATACATCCGTGGCCGGTACGTGCTGATGGGCGACGCCGACTGCACGTACGACTTCCGTCGGCTGGCAGCCTTCGTGGACCGGTTCCGGCAGGGCTACGAGTTCGTCATGGGCTCGCGCTGGAAGGGCAGCATCGAGCCGGGCTCCATGCCGGCGCTGCACCGCTACCTGGGGACGCCGGTCACGACCTGGGTCCTCAACGTCGTCTACTCCAGCCGGTTCTCCGACATCCACTGCGGCATGCGCGGGATCACGACGGACGCGCTCGGCCGCATGGGGCTGCAGTCGCAGTCGTGGGAGTACGCCTCCGAGATGGTGCTGAAGTCGGTGCACATGCGTCTCCGCACGGCCGAGGTTCCCGTCCGCTTCCTCAAGGACCGCGATGGCCGCCTCAGCCATCACAAGCGCGCCGGCTGGTTCTCGCCGTTCCACGCGGCCTGGATCAACCTGCGAGCCACCTTCGTGTACGGCGCCGAGTTCTTCACGTTCCGCCCGGGCCTCGCGGTCCTGGCGCTCGGACTGCTGCTGACGCTGCCCCTGGCCGCAGGTCCCGTGCGGCTCGGCCGCGTGCACTTCTCCATGTACTGGATGCTCCTCGGCCTGACGCTCACGGTAGTGGGGCTGCAGAGCTTCTACGTGGGCTGCCTGGCCCAGGTCCTGCACGACTACACGGGCGCGGCCAGACGCCGCTGGCTCCGGGTGTTCCCCTACACGCGCACGGTGCTCCTGAGCGGTGTCGGGTTCGTCGTGGGCCTGGCCCTGGCGTCGGCCCTGTTCGCGGACTACCTGCGATCCGACCTGGCGCTCTCGTCGGCCGATCACATCCCGTATCTCGGCGTGCTCGGCCTCGTGCTCCTGATCGGCAGCTTCCTCACCTTCTGCTTCATCCTGCTCCTGCACGCGCTCGCCCTCCGCAGCGAGGTCGCCTATGGCCCTCATCGGTAGGCGCCGCCATGCCTACGGCGAGGACCACGCGCTCACCGCGATCGATCGCTTCGGCGTCTGGCTCTCGTCGCGGCAGATCCGGCGCTCCGTTCGGGACTTCCGCGGCATGCGGGTGGCCGACATCGGCTGCGGCTACCGCGCCACCATCGCTCGGGCGCTGCTGGACCGCGTGGACCACCTGCTCCTCGTCGACATCGCGCTCGAGCCCGAACTGAGCGCGCACCCGAAGGTGACGGCCATCGAGGGGTGGCTGCCCGACGCACTCACCTCAGTCCCCGACGCGTCGCAGGACGTCGTCATCTGCAACTCCGTGATCGAGCACCTGTGGGAGCCGTTGGTGACGCTCAGAGGCTTCGAGCGCATCCTGGTTCCCGGCGGCCACCTCCTGCTGAACGTGCCCTCCTGGCGGGGCAAGACGTTCCTCGAGTTCACCGCGTTTCGCCTCGGCTCCAGCCCGGAGGAGATGGACGACCACAAGATGTACTACGACCCGCGCGACCTGTGGCCGCTGCTGGTGCAGGTGGGGTTCCGGCCCCGTGACATCCGGTGCTTCCGGCACAAGTTCGGGCTCAACACGTTCGCGAGGTGCCGCAAGGCCGGCGGCGGGGCATGACGTCGTTCGCCGACGCGTACCTGTCCGAGACCGAGTCCATCGTCCGCTCGCTGGACCGCGACGAGATCGAGCGGCTGGCGCGGTGCCTGGCGGCCGTCCGGGAGCGGCAGGGCCGGCTGTTCGTCCTCGGGGTCGGCGGCTCCGCCGCCCACGCCAGCCACGCCGTCAACGACTTCCGCAAGCTGTGCGGCCTGGAGGCGTACGCGCCCACGGACAACGTCTCCGAGCTGACCGCGCGTGTGAACGACGAGGGCTGGGACGGCTCGTTCGCGGCCTGGCTGGAGGGTTCTCGCATCTCGAAGCGCGACGCTGTGCTGGTCTTCTCCGTCGGCGGCGGCAGTCGCGAGGCGGGGGTCTCGCTGAACCTCGTGCGGGCGATCGAGACGGCGCGACAGGCGGGGGCGGCCGTGTTCGGCATCGTCGGCCGCGACGGCGGCGCCACGCGGGCGGCGGCAGACGTCTCGGTCCTGATCCCGCCGCTCTTCGCCGAGCGCGTCACGCCGCACACCGAGGGCCTGTGCGCGGTGGTCTGGCACCTCCTGGTCTCGCACCCGCTGCTCCAGCGCGGCAGCGCCAGGTGGGAGTCGATCGCCGGGACTGAGCGCCGGCCATGACGGGCTCGCGGTTCATCGTCGTCGGTGGTGCCGGCTTCATCGGCAGCCACTTCGTGGACCGGCTGCTCGCGGAGGACCGTGTCGCCCGGGTCACGGTGTACGACAACTTCAGCTCCGGCCGCGAGTGGCACATCGCCGAGCACCGGGACGATCCCCGGCTGCGCGTCGTCTGCGAGGAGGTGCGGGACCTCGACGCGCTGCGGCGGGCCATGGCGGGCCACGACACCGTGATCCACCTGGCGTCCAACCCGGACATCGCGAGGGCGGTCCGGGAGCCGTCGATCGACTTCGACGAGGGCACACTGCTGACCCACCACGTGGTGGAGGCCGCCCGATCGACGCGGACCCCCCGCATCCTGTACGCGTCCGGCAGCGGGGTCTACGGCGACCTCGGCGAGGTCGAGGCCCACGAGGACCGCGGGCCGCTGCTGCCGATCTCGACGTACGGCGCGAGCAAGCTCGCGGGCGAGGCGCTGATCTGCTCGTACTGCCACCTCTTCGACCTGCGAGCGTGCGCGTTCCGGTTCGGCAACGTGGTCGGCGCCCGCCAGACTCATGGAGTCGGCTTCGACTTCGTCCGCCACCTCCTCCGCACACCGGAGCGCCTGACGATCCTCGGCGACGGCACGCAGAGCAAGTCCTACATCCACGTGAGCGACGTGGTGGAGGCCGTCCTGCTGGCGGCGGAGCGGACCGAGGAGCCGTTCCGCGCGTACAACGTCGCGACCGGGGACTACATCACGGTCCGCGAGATCGCGGACCTGGCCGTCGAGTGCGTGGGCCTGCCGGCCGGCGCCGCGGAGTTCGCGTTCACCGGCGGGGACCGGGGCTGGAAGGGGGACGTGCCCGTCGTCCGGCTGGACACGGCGCGGATCCGGGCCCTGGGCTGGACGCACACGATGTCGTCGCGCGAGGCGCTTCGGCGGTCGATGCTCGCGATCGTGGCCGAGACGACGGCTGGCAGGATCGCCTCGTGAGCCCAGGCGCCGCGCCGGCCGCTCATCGTCGCGCCGTCTTCCTGGACCGGGACGGGGTGCTGAACGAGCCGGTGGTGGTCGAGGGCCGCCCGCTGCCTCCCGATTCGGTGACCGAACTGGTCCTGACTCCGGGGGTGGAGGCGGCGTGCGCCGAGCTCCGACGGGCGGGGTTCTTGCTCATCCTCGTCACCAACCAGCCCGACATCGCGCGCGGCACTCGCGACCGGGCGACGGTCGACGAGATCAACGACGAGCTGCGCCGGCGCCTGGCCCTGGACGACGTGCTCGTCTGCCCGCACGACGACGACGACCGCTGCGCGTGCCGCAAGCCGCTGCCCGGCATGATTCTGGAGGGGGCCGCGCGCTGGGGTGTCGGCCTCCCGGCCAGCGTGATGGTCGGCGACCGCTGGCGCGACGTCGAGGCCGGCCGGGGCGCGGGCTGCCGGACGGTCCTGCTGGCCAGGGACTACGACGAGCGTCCGGCCAGCGGCGCCGACCTCATCGTGGACACGCTCGCCGACGCGGTGCCCTGGATCGTGGAACCGCGTTCCCCTCGGGAGGACTGACGATGCTCTCCGAGCTCCGAGTGAAGATCTTCGCCGACGGCGCCGACGCGGCCGGAATCGCCGACCTGGCGCGAAACCCGGTGATCAAGGGCTTCACCACGAACCCGACGCTGATGCGCGCCGCCGGGGTGACCGACTACGAGTGCTTCGCGCGCGAGGTGCTGCCGATCGTCGCGGGCCGGCCGATCTCGTTCGAGGTGTTCGCGGACGACTTCGATCAGATGGAGCGGCAGGCACGCAGGATCGCGACGTGGGGCGACGACGTGAACGTGAAGATCCCCATCACCAACACCTCGGGGGAGTCGTCCGAGCCGCTGCTCCGGCGCCTGGCCGCCCAGGGAATCAGCGTCAACGTGACGGCGCTGCTGACGCTCGACCAGGTGCGGACCGCCGCGGCGGCGCTCGGCGGCGGCCCGCCGTGCTTCGTGTCGGTCTTCGCGGGCCGGGTCGCCGACACCGGTCGGGAGCCGGTGCCGCTGATGCGGGAGGCGCTCGACATCATGGCACCGCATCCCAACCTCGAGCTGATCTGGGCCAGCCCACGCGAGATCCTGAACGTGGTGCAGGCCGACGCCATCGGCTGCCACGTGATCACCGTGACCCACGACCTGCTGAAGAAGCTGCCGCTCCTGGGCCGGGCGCTGGAGCAGCACTCGCTGGACACCGTGCGCATGTTCCACACGGACGCGGTCGCGGCCGGCTTCACGCTGTGACGGGCGCCCGTTGCTGATCACCCGCACGCCGCTGCGCATCTCCCTGGGCGGCGGCGGTACCGACCTCCCCAGCTACTACCGGCGCTTCGGCGGCATGGTGGTCTCGGCAGCGATCAACAAGTACGTCTACATCGGCATCAACCGGACGTTCACGGACGACTACTTCCTCAAGTACTCCGAGCTCGAGCGCGTGCGCACCGTGCCCGAGATCCGGCACGCGATCATGCGCGAGGCGCTCACCATCCACCCGGTGGGGCCATCGGTGGAGATCGTCAGCCTGGCCGACATCCCGAGCGGCACCGGCCTCGGCTCCTCGGGCACGTTCACGGTCGGCCTGCTGCGTGCGCTCTACGCGTTCCAGCGCCGCCACGTCGTCGCAGGTGCCCTGGCCGAGGAGGCGTGCGGCATCGAGATCGACCGCCTGGGCCGCGCGGTGGGCAAGCAGGACCAGTACGTCGCCGCGTTCGGCGGACTGACCTGCTGCGAGTTCTGTGCCGACGACACCGTGAATGTGGCCGCGCACCGGATCTCGAACGAGACGCTGCACGACCTCGAGGAGCGGCTGCTCCTGTTCTTCACGGGCTACGCGCGGAGCGCTGACGCGATCCTCGAGGACCAGAAGACGCGGTCCGAGGCCGGCGACCAGGCCATCTTCGACAACCTGCACGCGATCGCCGCGATCGGCCGCCGCGTCCGCAGCGCGCTGGAGGCCGGGGACACGGACGGGTTCGGGAGGCTCATGCACGAGCACTGGGAGCACAAACGGGTGCGCAGCGAGTCGATGTCCAGCCGGCAGGTCGACGGTTGGTACGACGTCGGGATGGCGAACGGAGCGCTGGGCGGGAAGCTGGTCGGCGCGGGCGCGGGCGGCTTCCTGATGTTCTACGCCGCCGATCCCGCCGCGCTCCGGCAGGCGATGGCGCGCGAAGGTCTCGCCGAGCTGCGATTCGCGTTCGACCTGGACGGCTCGACCGTGGTCGTCCGCGACTGATGGCCCTGCAGTGCGTGGTCCTGGCCGGTGGGCTGGGCACGAGGATGCGCCCCACGACGCAGACGATCCCGAAGGCGCTGGTGCCCGTGCTGGGCGCGCCGTTCGCCGACTGGCAGCTCGCGCTGCTCGCGGGCCAGGGAGTCGAGCGGGTCCTCTACTGCACCGGCTACCGCGGCGAGCTGCTGCGGGAGCACGTCGGAGACGGCTCGCGGTTCGGCCTCAGCGTTGCCTGGTCGGACGATGGGCCGCGCCTGCTGGGGACGGCGGGAGCGATCAGGCTGGCACTCGACCGCGGAGCGCTCGACGACGCGTTCTTCGTCCTCTACGGAGACTCCTACCTGCCGGCGCCGTTCGGTGCCGCGGCGGAGGCCTGGCGCCGGAGCGGCGCGCCGGCGCTGATGTCCGTCCTGCGCAACCACGAGCGGTGGGACCGGAGCAACTCGGTCTATCGGGACGGCCGCATCCTCCTGTACGACAAGCGCCGGCCGGCCGACCGGGTCGCGGACATGCACTGGATCGACTACGGGCTCTCGGTGCTGACCCGCGGCGTCGTGGCCGAGCTGGTCCCGCCGGGGACGCCGGCCGACCTCGCCGACGTGCAGCGCGAGTTGAGCCTGTCGGGCCGCCTCGCCGGCCTGGAGGTCGCCGAGCGCTTCTACGAGGCCGGATCGCCGGCCGGGCTGCATGACCTGGAGGCGTACCTGCGCGATCGGGGCTGCGATCGGAGGCATCGTGTCGAGAGATCCTGACGTGGCGGACCGCGAGGCAGGCCACGACGACTGGGACCGGCACTGGATGGGCATGGCCGGCTCGGCCTCCCGCAACCCGGCCCAGGCGATGCGCCGGCGGCTCGTTTCAGCCCTGCTCGCCGCCGGTTCGGGAGCCCGAATCCTGGACGTCGGCTGCGGCCACGGAGACCTGGTCGCCGAGCTGCGCCGGACGCATCCCCACGCCGAGCTGCGGGGAATCGACTACAGCCGGTTCGGTGTCGAGGTGGCGCGGACCAAGGTCCCCGGCGCCAGGTTCGAGCAGTGCGATCTGCTGCGGCCGGCCGAGCCGGCCCCCGGCATGGCGCGCTGGGCCACGCACGCCGTGTGCTCCGAGGTGCTGGAGCACGTCGACGAACCGGACCTGCTGCTCGCGAACGCACGCGCGTACCTCGCGCCGGGATGCCGCCTGGTCGTCACCGTGCCCGGCGGTCCGATGTCGGCGTTCGACCGCCACATCGGGCACCGGCGCCACTTCACGCCGGCCGCCCTGCGGGACATGCTCGTCGCGGCCGGCCTGCACGTCGACGGGGTGGGCGGCGCCGGCTTCCCGTTCTTCAACCTCTACCGGCTGGTCGTCATCCTGCGCGGCGAGCGGATGGTGGACGACGCGGGCGGCACCGGCGCTGCCGAGCCGTCGCTGGCCGCCCGGGCCGCGATGGCCGTCTTCCGGCCGCTGCTCGCGCTCCCGGTGCCGCGGAACCGACTCGGCTGGCAGGTCGTTGGAGTCGCCACGGTTCCGACCGCGTAAGCAGGCCGCCGGGTCCGCCAGCGGTTGACCAGCAGGCTGCCGCTGATCGCCACCGTGAGGCACAGCAGGGGGATCGCGGGCACCCGGTACCGGGGAGCGGCGATGGCGGTCACGGCCGGCACCAGCAGCAGGACCGCCGCAGCGCCCCCGGTCAGGAGCAGCGCGCGCCGGAGGCCGCGGGCCTCGGGGTCCCGGCCGAACGCCAGCCCGGCCACCGCGACCAGGAGGGCGACGAGGCAGAGCGTGGCGGGCACGGACACCACGCCCTGGTACCTGGCCAGCAGGCCGCTCAGCGGCGCGCGGTACACCGGTCGCGGGTCGGTGCGCTGGTAGGCGAGCCCGGTCGCGACGGCCGCGTCCGGCAGGCGCTGCCCGGCGTCGAACCGCATGTCGTTGGGCAGCGCGCTCTGGTCCCAGCCGAACGACTTCACCATGCCGTCCCAGGCCAGGGCGACGAAGCCCGCGGGCTGCGCCGCGATGGCCTGCCGGGCGAACCGGCCGGCCAGATCGTCCGCCGCGGCGGGGCTGAGACCCATCGTCGCGACGGGCGAGTTCACGTCGAAGACGTACCACACCTCGTTTCGCTGCCCGACCGGCTCTCGCGGGCAGAGCTGTCGCAGCTTCGGGTCCGAGAACCGCACGGCGGAGCAGTCGACGAAGTTCGTCGTCCGGCCGTACAGGAAGACGCCGTTGCTCGCCGTCAGCTCGACCCTGCCGTAGGTCTGCGAGAACCAGAGCGCGTAGCCGCCGACCACCACCACGAACGGCAGGCAGAGCGCCACGAGCCTCGACACCGAGGGCCGGGGGAGCAGGAGCGCCAGCGCCGCGACGGCGACCAGCGGCAGGCCGACCACGCGCGTGAGGGTGGCGAGGGCGAGCAGCAGCCCGGCCGCGTACACGGTCAGCTCGTCGGGCCGGTCCCGGCTCCACAGCAGCAGCGCCACCGCGCCGACCACCAGAAGGACGAAGAGCGACTCGGCGGCGAGCATCTGCTCGCCGGCGACCACGTAGCCGTCGTACAGGGCTGGAACGGCCGCCAGCGCCGCCGCCCAGCGCGGCAGTCCGAGACGGGTCAGCGTCACGTACACCAGTGCTCCGACGCCGAGGCCCATCAGGTGCTGCACGGCGGTCACCAGGGCCAGCTGGTGGGCGGGCTCGAGCGGCCGCAGGAGCAGGAGCGAGTAGCCGCTCGGTCGCCACCGGTCCGGCTGGAGGTGCATCGCGTCGTCCAGGTAGCCGATCGAGTCGCCGAGGAGCCACCAAGCGGGCTGGACGGCGAACCACGCCGCGGCGCGCAGCGCGAGGGCGGGCGCCAGCACGGCGAGGAGGGGCCAGTGACGCCGCATGAGCATGGTCAGGGGAGGTTAGCAGCTCCCGATCTTTCGGGTCGCCACGGGCATCGTCACTCGTGGCCCAGGAGACGGCGACGAGAGCGGGCAGGGCGAGCGGCTGTTACCTGCCACGAGCGCTCTGGAGAAGTGGCGGGACACTGTGCGACACTCGATACCACAGCCACTCCATGCCCGCAGCGGCCAACAGCACGAACAGCACCGTCCCGGTCGTGACAGCCGGGTGCATGTAGCGATAGGTCACCGCCGGACTGGCGAACAGGACACCGGCACTGAACAACAGCATCCCCACGCTGAACAGGACGAGCACCACATCCGTGCGGCGAGCGCCTCGCAGCCCGAACACCGTGAAGAACAGGAGTACGACCACATACAGCCACACCGCCTGCAGCGGTCCGCCGTTGCCGTCGGTCGTCCCGAGGGTGGTATACGCCACGACCGCGTTCTTGGGGCCGGGAAACGGTCCGGGCCCGAACAACTTCGGTGACGGCGCATCGTAGTAGACAGTGAGCTCGGGACCGAGAATGCCGAGCTGCCACAGGGCTGTGTGGAGACGATCCTGGAGATACGCGTACGGGTGCTGATCGATGGACGTCAGCCACGCGCGCTGAAGGCCGTCGACCGTCTCGTCGGTCAGGGGCGGCGGCGTGATCGCAGCGCGGTAGCCGTACAGCAGGGGGTCGATGTTGAGGAAACCTCCGTACGACGCCGCGAACTGTTGCAGGTAGTCGGGATCCTGGCGGCCATAGACGTCCGCGGGAAGCATCACCTGGTGCTCGCGAATGGAGAGCGCGACCAGGTCGTACTCGTACGTCACCTGTTCGGGATGCGAGACACGCGCGTGCAGGACGAATCGCTCGACGCCCACGACCGTGCCCGCGAGCAGAATGGTCCCGACGACGCCCACTGCAGCCGCGGCGACCATGCGTCGCCAACTGCTGAGTACCTCCAGCATGACGAAGGCGAGAGCTAGGAGGAGTGCGAACACCGCGGGCGCCGCCGTGGGCCGTGCCGCCTCGGCGAGGAATGCGAAAGCGACGGCGAGAACGGCGCTGACTGTGCGATCGGTCCCCTCTGTGCGGGCACACCGGGCGGCGAAGCCGAATGCGCACACGATGGATGCGAGGAACCAGGCGCCGGTGCCGATCACGACGCTGAAGCTCAGAACCGGGGGAAACACGAAGACGAGAGCGGCCCCCGCCAGCGCCCAGGGTCGCGACAGACGTGCACGGAGGATCAGGTAGAGGCCCGCAAGCAGCAGCAGCACGACGCCCGCGAACAGCCAGCCCGGACTGCGGAGTCCTACCACGTAGAGACCTCGCCAGATCGCTACCCAGATTGCCGAATCCCAGTCCCAGAAGTCGGCCTGTCTGGCCTGCCGGTAGTCACTGAGCGTGTTGAGGTTCATGAGACCCGGCCACAGGACCGCGGACACGACCGCGGTGATGCCCAGGAGCACCAGCAGGGCGAGCAGCGAACGAATCCAATCGCGGCCCCGATGGAACGTCGGTCCCGACGAACTCGGAGGGCGCTGCTCGGAACTCCCGAGTACGTCCGCCTCGGGAGCCGGAGTCAGGAGCGTGGTCACGACTGCTCTTCGCCGGGGATGAACGATTCGACCATGCGCTCTGAGTGGCTCCGCTCCTGACTCGGGACCTCTCCGAGTTTACGTCGTGCCCGATGGAGCGGGGGAGAACCGTGCGCCGAGGTGAGCGCCGGCGCGGACCTGGTGCTTCGCCCCGCCGGCCTGCTCGCCGCGGCGTGACGCGCTGCAGGCCGGTTCCGGGCGCCGACCGCGCGGTGGGCCTGCCACCTGACCGTCGCCACGGCCGCTCGACCGCAGGTGCTCATCGCCATGGTGGCCAGGTCTGTCGTGGTAAGCTTCGGGGCCACCAAGTCCGTTGGAGGGCGTTCGCGATGGAGCCGTCATCACCGATCCTGCTGGCCGTACGCGACAACAGATGACGCGTTCCTTCGCGGCGGTGAGCCAGGTGTCAGCCACCGATCAGAGCCGAACAGGCGCTCCGGTGGCCGCCCGGGCGATTGCTCACAGCCACCGTAAGCTGCCAGTCGTTCTGTCGGCGACGGTCGTGGGATTCATCTCGCTGGCAGCCGGACTCCGGCTCGCCCGCTTCGCTTTCGACAGCTACGACGCACTGATCATGTACGTGGTCGCGAAATCGATCGCGACCACACACACCACCATTGTCCCGGCCGCCGCCGATCCGCTGAAATTGATGTCACCGCACAGCACGTATGGGCTCGGCACTTCTCTCGCGGAGTCCGTCGCCTATCTCGTGGCGGTGCACACCGGCCACGATCCGGTGGTGTTTGCGATGCTGGTAAATCCCTTCCTCTTCGCCGGCACCGCCGTGGTGATCTGGGCCTGGGCGCGAGCGGCGTGGGCGACCGAGCTCCAGGCTGCGGCCGTGGCGCTCGCGACCTCGTTCGGAACCATGCTGCTGGCTTACACGTCGACCGGTTTCTCAGAGATGGGGACCGCGCTGGGGGTGGCCGTCGCCATCCTCGGTGTGGAGCTCGCCGGACGGAGACCACTGGTCGGGGGCCTGCTCGCCGGCGTGGGCGCGGCGGTCGCGGTGCTCTGGCGTCCCGACTCAGCTTTTCTCATTGCGGTCCCCGTCGCGGTCGCGCTGGTCCTTCGAACTCGTCGGGGATTCCCGATCTTCCTGCTCGCGACCATTCCGGTGGGCATCGTGACGCTGCTGTACAACTGGTCGAATGGAGCGCAGTACGGGTCCTTCAGTCCGTCGGTACTGTTCACACATCCCCTCCTGACGGGCATCTATGGTCTGCTGCTCTCGCCCGCACGTGGATTGGTCGTCTACGTCCCACTGGTGCTCCTGGCGCTGCTGGCCGTTCCGTGGGCATGGAAGAGATCGGCCGTGATCACGGGACTCTGCCTGGCGCTGCTCATCATCCGCATTCCGTTCTACGCGAAAGTGTTCGCCTGGATGGGTGGCTGGACCTGGGGCCCGCGCTACCTGATGCCGGCCATGCCCTGTCTGGCGCCGCTGCTGTTCGAGATCATCCGTCGCTTTTCGTGGCGACGCTGGCCGCTGGCTGCGGCGGCCACCGCGCTGATCGTCGTGAGCGTGGGCGTGCAGGTCGTCGGCGCGTCGGTGCGCTACGACACCGACACCGCGAATCAGAAGATGACGGAGGTCTGGCGAGCCAACACCTATCCAGCTCCCCAGGACGCGGTGATGTTCGACTGGAAGTACTTCCCCATCCTGGAGCACCTGCGCGAGCTTCACCATGGCCGGAACCTGGCGCCAGGCTATCGGGGCGGCGTCGGACTGCCTCCCAACTGAACGGTCTATACCCGAATGGTTGCAAGAGAAGATCGGGTCCGACCCGTCGCGGGGCCGCCGGCAGCGTGGCGTAACCTTCCGGGTCGCGAACGGGTTCTTCCTTGACGAGGAGGAGGGAAGCGCCGATCGAAGCCGAAGCCAGCCCGAGCCTGATGGACCGGATCCACGAATCGTATGTGGAGGGGCGTCGCGCGCGCAGGTTGGCGGGCCACATCGCCGACCTGCTCCCGCACGGTGCGCGCGTACTCGACGTCGGCTGCGGGGATGGATCCCTTGCCGCGCAGGTTCTGTCCAGACGGCCGGATGTGTCGCTGACCGGCATCGACGTCCTCGTCCAACCGGGAGCCTGGGTGACGGTCGAACCGTTCGATGGCCGGGTCATTCCGTATGCCGATCGGAGTTTCGACGCGGTCCTGTTCGTCGACGTCCTGCATCACACGGACGATCCCATCGTGCTGTTGCGCGAGGCGCAGCGGGTCACACGAGAGGTGATCGTGATCAAGGACCACACGGCGAACGGCGTTCTCGCAGGGCCCACACTCCGGTTCATGGACAGGGTCGGGAACACGCGGAAGGGAATCGGGCTCACCTACAACTACTGGCCGCGCGACCGCTGGTTCGCGGCCTTCGACCAGCTCGGCTTGTCGGCATCGGAATGGAGAGATCGATTGGGAACCTATCCGTGGCCCGCCAGCTGGGTGTTCGGTCGGTCGCTGCACTTCGTGGCGCTCCTCGAGGCGAAGACGTGACTGCCATCGGTTCCGCTGGTTCGACACGGCCTACGCCGCCGACGCACTGTCACCAATGGGAGAGATCATGGCAGTGAAAGGAATCAGCAGCCCTCCCGGCGCAGCGAGCTCGTCCCTGGAGACGTTCGCCGTGGCAGCCAACGCCGGGAGAGGCGACGAGTCCACTCTCGACATATCGGTCGTCATCCCGTGCCTCAACGAGGCTCGGACGATCGGCCGCTGTGTGGAGGCTGCCTGGCGAGGAATCCGGGCCGCAGGGCTCGATGGCGAGGTGATCGTCGCGGACAACGGATCCACTGACGGATCAAGAGACCTCGCGGAGAGGGCGGGTGCCCGCGTCGTGGCGGTGCCGCGCAGAGGGTACGGCGCCGCTCTCCAGGCCGGCTTCAACGCGTCCCGAGGCCGGCTGCTCGTGATGGGAGACGCTGACCTCAGCTACGACTTCACGGAAATCCCCCGGTTCGTCGAGGAGCAGAGGCGCAGCGGCGCCGACGTGGTGGTCGGCGACCGGCTCGGCGGCCGCATCAAGACCGGGGCGATGCCGTGGACCCACCATCACATCGGCAACCCGCTGATCTCATTCACGATCAGGCGCCTCTTCGGGGTGTCGCTCAACGACTGTTACTGCGGCCTCCGGCTCATCACCCGAGAGGCGCATCGTCGGCTTCGACTGAACGCCGTGACGATGGAGTTCGCGCTGGAGATGATCGTCCAGGGGTCGCTGATCGGTTTGCGGTTCAGTCAGGTCCCGATCACCCTGCACGTCGACGGGCGTGATCACGCGCCGCACCTGAAGACGGTCCAGGACGGCTACCGGTCCTTCCGATTCCTGTTCCAGCACGCGTCGATCACGTCCTACGGGATCGGCGCCGCCGTCGGGCTGCTCGGCGGTCTCGCTCTCTTCGGGCGGGCGCTCTGGGTCGAGGCGCACGGGCAACCCGCCACGTTGACCGCCTCAGCTGCGAGTGCGCTGCTGCTCACCGCCTGGATGCTGAGCCTGCTCGGCATCATCGCGCGGGTGTTCAGCGTCGGCTTCCTGGGCGGCACCCCTGACCCGCAGCTTCGCAGGTTCTTCCGGCTGGCCCACCTCGAGACGGGCGTCCTGCTGTCCGCCGTCGTATTCGTCGCCGGAGCCGTGCTCGCGGCGACCATGGGGCACTGGCCGGCGGTGTTCCAGCTCGGCCTGGCCATGTGCGTCGTAGGCCTCGGCACGTTCATCGCTTCATTCGTGGTCAGCCTGATGGGGAGGGCGATTCCCGACAATCAGCTGGCCGCAACGGCCGGGTCCAGGAAGCCAGGTACCGCGTCCGGCACTGCGATGGCCGATGGCAACCCTGATACCGGACAAAACGACGAGTACAGCCTGGAGACGCAGGAGGCTCTGTCCCACGCGCGCCGCTACAACGCGTGGCTGGTCGACGCGGTCCGCGGCGCATGGGTCGGGTCAGGTACGGTCCTCGACGTCGGGTGCTCGATCGGAAACGTGACCTTCGTGATCGCCGACCGGCTCCGAAAGGAGGGTCGCGGCGAGTCTCTCGTGGTGGGAGCAGAAATCATTCCAGAAGCGGCCGAGCGCTTCAGCGAGAGATTTCGAGACCGCGGGGACCTGCAGGTCGTCACGGCGGACGTCATGGATCCATCTGCGGAACTGCTCCGCCTCGCGCCCTTCGATTCCGCGGTGAGCTTCAACGTTCTCGAGCACATCGACGACGACGTCGAGGCCCTGGCGAGCGTCAGGCGCCTGCTCAAGCCGGGGGGACACATCGGCCTCCTGGTTCCAGGAGGTGGTGACGCCCTGTACGGGGTCGTGGACGCGATGAACCGACATTTCCGCCGGTACACCCCGGGCCGGCTCGAGGCTCGGCTCGAAGCCGCCGGCTTCGAGGTGGTGTCCATCCGCCACGTGAACATGGTCGGGGCACTGCTCTGGTACTTGAAGGGGAGGGTCTTGCGCTCCTCAGAGTTTCCCGTGTCTCAGATCAACGCGTTCGACCGGCTCGTGCCCTTCCTGCGGCGCCTCGACCGGGTCCTCGGACCGCCGTTCGGTCAGTCACTCGCGGCGGTCGCACGTGTCCCAGACGAAGGCGATCATCACGCGAGTGCGGCAGCACAGAGGTCGTGACGGGAGCCGCTCGGATGCGACCTGAACTGCCCGGCGTGTAGGCTTAACGGTCGATGCCAACCGCTGGAGAGCGCGCCAGGGCGGCGCTGCGCTGGCCGCTGACCCCCCTGCTGTCGGTGATCGACAGGCGGATCGCCTGGCGGCTGCGGCAGTACGACGACCGTATCGTCCGAGCCGAGCGCCATGTCGACAGCCTGAAGTCGTATGCACTGCTCCTCGCCCGGTCACTGCCGGCGCCAGGGACGGCCACTGCGGAGCCGGTCGCGAACGGGGTCGAGCACAACGGAGCGCGCCCCCCTCACTCCGAAGGGCCCGCGCCCGTCCAGCCGGCGCCACTGGAGCATGGTCACGTCAGCTACCTCGACCGGCTCTGCTGCCCGCTCTGCCGGGCTGCGGTCTCGGTCGTGCCGGAGATCGTCGCCGCCGATGGGCGCGTCAAGCGGGGCTACATCCCATGCGCGGACTGCGGCGAGGTGGTCGCGGTGGTCCGCGACTTCCGCGTCGACTTCCGGCGGCGCGGGGATCCGATCCCCGACCACGTCAACCCGCCCCGGGTCGTCCCGACGCCCGGAGAACTGCGCCTCAGGTTCGACGATCCGCGACTTTCGGCTCACGGCGACTGGTTCGTGTACGACGGGCGCTACCTGGTCTCTCACGGCGTGGTCACCGACTCGATGGAGTACACGGGGAAGTTCACGGGCGTGCTCGTTCACATGGTGAACCACGACAAGGGCGGCATCGTGGACTTCTTCATCGACGGCCGGCTCGTCGCGACGACCGACCTGTACAGCGAGCACTGGTTCGTGCTCCCGTTCACCGTGGCCTCTGACCTGCCCTTCGAACAGCACGTCCTTCGAATCCAGCCGCGCGGCACGAAGAACGACGCTGCGGGGGCCGCCAACGTGTTCGTCGCCGAGGTGGTCCTGGAGGGCCCGCTGACGGACGGCGCGTTCGAGGTGCCTCAGCCCATGATCCGGGGCAACGACTACATCGAGGTCTTCGAGCGCTGCATCGCCGAGACTCCGATGGACCAGCTGATCCTGGAAGTCGGCGGGGGGGAGCGCCGCCGGATGCGGCCGGGCTACGTCAACCTGGAATACATGACCGTGGAGTGCGCGAACGTCTACGGCGACATCATGCAGCTGCCGTTCCAGGACGACACGTTCGGTCTGGTACTGACCCAGGCGGTCTTCGAGCACGTGAACAATCCCTTCACAGCGGCCGGCGAGCTCATCCGTGTGACTCGGCCCGGCGGTCTGATCGTGACCGACGTCGCGTTCATGCAGCCGCTGCATGCGGCGCCGTACCACTACTTCAACATGACACCGTGGGGCGTGGAGGAGCTGTTCAAGTCGTGCGTGATCGTGGAGTCCAGCTACTACGACGGCCTCGCGCCCACGATCGAGTGGATACTCAAGAGCGTCGGCGCGCACACGAAAGTGAGCGAGCGGGAGTTCGCGGGCGTCATCGACCGCATCCGGGCCATGGAGTCGAAGCTGTCACACGAGGACATCCGCCCGGCCGCCAGCGGCGTGTGGCTGGTCGTCCGCAAGCCGGGCAGCTGAGCGGCTCGGGCGCCGGCTGCGGCAGGCGGCCTTCGGCGGCGTTGGTCTAGACTGGCTGCCATCGTGTCGAGGTTGAAGCGCGCAGCGAGGCGGATGCTGCGGCGACTCATGCACCCGGTCCTGCAGCGGATCGACGAGGTCAGGCACATCGCCGTCGAGCTGGATCGCGCTCTGCCACTGGTACGGAACTCCATCGAATCACAGAACGCGGAGCTGCGTGCCGCGGCGAGGTACCGAGCCGATGTGCGAGCGGAGCTGGACCAGATACAGGAGAACCTGCTCCGCACGCACCTGCAGATCGAGGCGCTTCGTGATGAGCTCGCTCTCACGATCGGCGCGCCCTCCGTACCGCTTCCCGTGTCGGCGACTGATGGGACGCGCGGGCTCAGGCTCTGCTTCGGTGGTGACGCGCAGAGCGCGTCGGACCACACCGCCGTCGACCTCGGCGATGCCAGCGGCACGCGCCTCGCTGCCGACCTGCGCGGGCTCTCTTTCGCGCCGCAGTCGGCCGCCGAGATCCGCGCCGCGCGGATCCTGGAGCGCTTCTCCCCGGCCGACCTCCGTGAGTTCCTGCTGCCGTACTGGCGCGGGCTCCTGATGCCGGGCGCGGACCTGGTCGCTACCGACACTCCTGCCGAGGAACTGGACAGCCTGCTGCGGCTGCTGCAGGAGACCGGCTACGGGACGATCGAGACGGTGTCCCGGTGGCGGGACGGCGTCGCCGAGGTGGTGGAAGTCAGGGCGAAGTCCACAGGTCGGGTCGTGACGCCGGCGGACCTTCATTCGGGGAACAGCGAAGTCCACGCCCGATGACCGGGACGGCGCCCACCATCTCGGTGGTGATCAACACGTACAACCGGGCCGCCAGCCTGAAGCAGACGCTCGACGGCCTGGCCCGCCTGGACGACCGAAGGTTCGAGGTGGTCGTGGTCAACGGGCCGTCCGATGACGACACCGAGGCCGTGCTGGGCGAGTACGCGGGCCGCGTGAAGGCGGCGCGCTGCTCGGACCGGAACCTCTCGCGCTCGCGGAACATCGGCATCCGCGCAGCCACCGGGGACCTGGTGGCCTTCACCGACGACGACGCGTATCCCGACCCGGCCTGGCTGGACGAGGTTGCGGCGGGGTTCGACGACGACGAGGTCGCGGCGGCGGGCGGGCCGGTCTACGACCACACCGGCGCCCACCTCCAGTCCAGGTACATCACGGTGAACCGGATCGGGATGGGCTCGACCGTGTCGGATCCGCCCAACCCGACGCCGTACCTGTCCCGCCCGTGGGGCGCCCTGTTCGTGACGCTTATCGGGGTCAACTCGATGTTCCGTCGCGACCGGCTCGTCGCGATCGGCGGCTTCGACGAGACGTACGACTACTTCCTGGACGAGACGGACGTGTGCGTGCGGCTCCTCGACGCGGGCTGGATCGTTCGTGCACTCGACCGAGGGTTCGTCTATCACAAGTACCTGCCCAGCCAGCGGCGCAGCGAGGATCGCATCCACCGTGACCAGTCTTCGGCGCTTCACAACATCGCCTACTTCGCGTTCCGCCACGGGCGGAAGGTGCACCCGCTGCCCGAACTGGTGCGGATGCTCGACAGGTACATCCGCGACGAACGTCGCCACTACCAGTGGAACGTGGAACACGGGAAGCTCACGCAGGAGGACTGGACGAAGTTCCAGTACGACCTCGACACGGCCATGGACGCCGGGATGGAGGCAGCGCTCGGCCGCCCGCCGCTGACCCGCCCGCCGGCCTGGTTCGACACCGGCGAGCGCGTGTTCGTGCCATTCCCGACCATCCGGGCGGAGGGCAGGCGGCTGCACGTCGCCATGTTCACGCGCGAGTACGCCCCCGGCCCGCTGAACGGCATTGGCCGGCTGATCCACGCGCTCGCGCCACGTCTCGCGGACATGGGCCACGTCGTCCGCGTGATGACGACCGGGCGAGACCACGACACGGTCGACCTCGAGGACGGCGTCTGGGTCCACCGGGTGGTCCCGCGGCCGCACCCGGTGCCCAAGGGCCTGTCCGTCCCGCCGGACATGTGGAACTACTGCGCGTCGCTCCGCGACGAGATGGAGCGCGTGGGCGCCGACCGGCCGGTGGACCTCGTCCACGCTCCCAACTGGGACGCCGAGGGCCTGGCGGTGATCCTGGATCGCAGGGTGCCGGTCCTCCTCGAGCTGCACACCCCGGTAGCGACCGTTTCCGAGACCAACCCGATGCTCTTTCCGGCGAACTCCAGACGGGTCCAGCAGGTGGTGGGGATGGAGCGGCTCTGCTACGAGCGGGCCGACGGAATCCTGGCCTCCTCGCCGGCCATCGTGGAGGAGGTCGAGGCCAGGTACGGCCTCCGCCTGCCCGCCGGCGAGGTCCACGTCGTGGCGCACGGCCTGCCGCCGCCGGCCGGCACGATCACGCCCCGCAGGGTGCCCGGCGACGTCGTGAACCTGCTCTTCGTGGGAAGGCTGGAGCGCCGCAAGGGCATCGACACGCTGCTGGAGGCCCTGGTGCGGGCGGTCCGCACCGTGCCGCGGCTGGTGGCCACGATCGCCGGCGACGATACGATCCCCGGCGAGGCCGGCACGACGTACCGGGCGGCGTTCGAAGCCGGTCCGGGTCGTGCGCTCGGCGACCGCGTGCGCTTCGTCGGCCGCGTCGACGACGGCGAGCTCGAGGAGTACTACGCCGGCTGCGACTTCCTCGTCGTTCCCTCCCGGTACGAGTCGTTCGGGCTCGTCCTGCTGGAGGCGATGATGATGGGCAAGCCCGTCATCGCGGGTGACGCGGGCGGCATGCGGTTCATCGTCGAGGAGGGCGGCAACGGCTTTCGGTTCCCGCCCGGCGATGCCGGCGCGCTGGCCGAGGCGATCGAGCGGCTGGCCACGTCGCCGGAGCTGCGGGAGCGGTTCGGCCGGCGATCGCGCGAGATCTACGAGGAGCGCTACAGCGCGGAGCAGATGGCCGGGGGCACGCTGGCCGCCTACCATGCCGTGCTGAGCCGGATGGCGGCGCCTCGGGCGCTCGCTCCGGCGGGGGCTCAGGAACCAGCGGCCAGCCGCTAGCTCGGCCAGTTCCCGACGGAGACCGGGACCTCGCAGCAGGCGGAGCCGTTGGCCGCCGGCCCGTCGGGCTCCTGGCCCAGGCCGACCCGGGCCACGTACTCGCCGGGCTCGTCCGGCGCCCGCCACCCGCCCATCAGGATGCGCCGCTCGCCCGGCCTGATCAGGCCCTGGATGGGGCCGCCCCAGCGGAACCAGCTTCGGGGACCGGAGGCGCCGGCGGGCACCCATTCGCAGACGGCGAACGCGCCCGCGACCCCACCGCCGCCGATCGGCGCCCGGCTCCGGTTCTCGATCCGCAGCGAATACGCGACGGGCTGTCCCACCCGGAGCGGAAGGTCACTGTGCAGGGCGCCGTCGGTGACGAGCACCTGGTCGGCCTGCGGGACGGTCAGGGTGCCGATCCGGTGCTCCATCAGTGCGACGTGACCGAAGTGACCGGGATTCCACGCCGCCGGCCAGTAGGCCTCCGCCGGCGCCACTGCGGCCAGCGATCCCGAAGCTCTCGCGACGTCCTCGCGAACGAAGAACGCGTTTGCACCGAAGCTGCAGCAGCCCACCAGGCGGTAGCCGAGCCCGGCCCCGATTGCGTCCAGCGCGGAGAGCGTGGCTCCCTGACGGTAGCTGCCATCCCACATGCGATCGGCACGGTACGGCAGAGCCCACCGGACGGGAGGCGGGAACCGGGCGTTGTACTCGATGACAACCACCCGGGGCCGCCGGGTGTGTGCGATCGCCTGCCAGAGCCAGTGGTCGTTGCCGTCGACGTCGATGCTGATCACGTCGGGCTCGGGCGGCACGCCGGTCGCGTCGAGCAGGGCCACCGCGTTCTCGCGGTCGACCATCGCGTGTCGGACGGCGACACGGCCGCCGCCGATCGCCTCCGCGCTCGCGGCGTACCGCGCGTCGGCCTCCATCCAGCAGCCGTGCCAGCCCTCCTCGAGCAGGGCCCGCGTGCAGTTCTCGGAGCCGTCGCCGGAACCCACTTCGACGAAGTACCGGTTGGTCGCGCCGGCGCGGCGCAGGATCTCGCCGAGCACGCCGTCCTCGCCCGCCTGCGAGTAGACCCGGCGCTCGAATCGATTGAGGTGGTCCGGGTCGGCGAGCATCCGCCGCACCTGCCGGCGCTGCCAGGCGAGGGTCCGGGCCAGGTTGCGCCACATCAGCTCTTCGTGCGCGGGCGTGCCCGGCCTCGCCGCGAACTCGACCGCGACGTCGACCGCGTCCTCCACGGTGGCGAACGGAAAGGTGGCGACGCTCACTCGCGATCTCCGGAGTGCCGTTTGGCCGGTGCCGCGGGCTCCCACGTGCCGCCCAGCTCCACCATTCCCGACCGGCCGATGACGTCCGTCACCGAGAAGTGGGCGGCGCGGTGGACCCACTCGTACGTCGCTCCGGTCGACGAGGACACGGCCGCGGCGTCCACACGCCAGACGCCGTCCAGCAGCGACAGGCGGTCGACCGAGTAGGTCAGACACAGTCGCTCGCCGGCGCCGAGCCCGGGCAGCCGCTTGCGCTCGAGCTGGGTGTTCGTACCGCTGAGCCACGTCCCGTCCGTGCGGTGGATCGAGAAGCCGACCACCAGGTCGTCGACCGGGTCGCGGGCCTCCAGCTCGAGGTGGATGCGCAGCGGCGACCCGGTCTCGAAGTGCGGGACGCCCTCGCCGGTGCCGCCCTCGACCGCGACCTGCCGGAAGTGGACCGCGCCGGTGCCGAAGCGGCTCGGCGCCATGTCCGATCCGGCGTCGCCGGCCACGGACTCCGCGGCGTCCTGGCCCGCCTCCTCGCCCGAGCGGCGGCGATACGTGGCGGTGACGTCGCTCGCGTCGCCGGCGGTCACGATGCGGCCGTGGTCGAGCAGGATGGCGCGGTCGCAGTGCATGTCCACGCCCGACAGGTCGTGCGTCACCAGCACGACGGTCTTGCCCTCGCGCTTGTACCGCGCGAAGACCTCGAAGCACTTGGCCTGGAAGCGGGTGTCGCCGACGGCCAGCACCTCGTCCATCAGCAGGATCGCCGCGTCCGCCTGGATCGCCACCGTGAACGCGAGGCGGACCTGCATGCCCGACGAGAAGTTCTTCAGCTTCTGGTCGGCGAACTTCTCGAGCTCCGCGAAGTGGAGGATGCCCTCCATCCGGCGCTGCAGCTCCGGCCGGGACAGCCCCAGGATCGCGCCGTTCACCAGCACGTTCTCCCTGGCCGTCAGCTCGGGATTGAAGCCCACGCCCAGCTCCAGGAACGGCGATACGGCGCCCTTGAGCGCCACGGAGCCCGACGTAGCCCGGTAGATGCCCGCGAGGATCTTGAGCAGGGTGCTCTTGCCCGAGCCGTTGGAGCCGATGATGCCCAGGAACTGGCCCTCGGGCACCTCGAAGGACACGTCGTCGACGGCCAGCAGCTCGCGGTACCGCGCGGTGGAGATGGGGTGCGTCATCCGGTACTTGAGCGTGGTGCTCCGGTCCATCGGGATCCGGAACCGCTTGGTCACGTTGCGGACCGACACCGCGCTGGTCACAGGCTCTCCGCGAAGAACGGCGCGAGACGCCGGAACAGCGCCAGACCGCAGACGAAGCACCCGACGGCCAGGGCGAGGGCGGTGAGGAAGAGCGCGGCCCCGGTGATGCTGACGGACCACGCGGCCGCCGGCGTGATCAGCGCGTGCCGAAGATCCTCGATCGTCTGCGCGATCGGGTTGGCGAAGTAGATCTGCGCCAGGGTGGTGTGGAACGGAAGCGTCACGTGTGTCGAGATCACCCTCTTTGCCGGGAAGACGACACCGCAGACATAGATGAGGAGCTGTGACACGACCTCCCACACGTGGCCGATGTCGCGGAAGAAGACGAACACCGACGCCAGGATCATCCCCACGCCGAGCGAGAGGAGGTAGAGCTCGACGAAGAGCGGCGGGACCGCCAGCATCTGCCAGCCGAACCGCAGCTTGCCGGCGACGAGCGCCACCACCATGACCAGGGCCATGTTGATCAGGAACGTGAACAGGGCGGTCACGCTCGTGGCGATGACCAGCGCGGAGAGCGGGAACGTCGCCTTCCTGATCAGGTTGCCGTTGCCCGCGATCGAGCCCAGTCCGGCGCTGGTGCACTCGATGAAGAAGTTGAAGATCACCACCGCCAGCAGGAGCTGGAGGCCGAAGTCGTCCTGCGTCTGGTGGAAGAGCTGGACGAAGATCACGTACAGCACGCCGAAGTACGCGAGCGGCTTGACCAGCGACCAGATGTACCCCAGGGCCGAGCCGGTGTACTTGAGCTTGAAGTTCGTGATCGACAGCTCCCGCACCAGGCTCCAGTAGCGCGCGGCGCCGACCAGCCGGCCCTGGTCGGTGGTGGCGGTCCACGTCGCGGACGTCATCGGCGGCCGTCCTGCTCGCGCAGCCGTTCCTGCTGGGCGAGGTAGTCGCGGATCTCGTTGATGCGCCCGGCCAGCGGCATCAGCTCCCAGCGCGTCAGCTTGTCGACGGCGCGCTTGACCCGGGTTCGGAGCCCGCGGCCCGGCGGCGGGGCCGCCAGGACGATCGGCGGAGGCAGCGTCGCGCCGCCGCCGAGCCGGAGCGGGTCGGGGGGCGTAGTGCCCGGCTCGTAGTGATCTCGGAGCGCAGCCGCGCGCCGCCGAATGGCGTCAAGGGCGCTGTCGTATGTCAGCACCTCGGCCTCGACGGCGAGCGAGCGCAGTCCGGGCCCCGACAGGCGGACGCCCGAAAGCTCGGCCATGGCCGCGGCCAGTTCGTCGTCGTCGCGGACGACCCGCGTCGCGGAGTCCGCCTGGTCGACCAGGCCCCCCGCGTCGGACACGATCGCCGGCCGGCCGTACAGCTTCGCCCGCTCGAGGACGCCCGACGACCAGATGTCCCGATAGGGGAGGACGAGCGCGTCGCACGCGATGATCCAGCGATCGAACAGCTCGTCGCTGACGTAGCCCTCGTGAAGGGCGGCGCCGGGGACGGTCGCGGCCAGGTGCCGCAGGAGGTCGACGTGCGCCATCACGTCGGGGCTGTTGACGCGCACGGAGCCAACCACGTGGAGCCGGACGCGGTCACCGTCGAGCCTGGCCAGGGCCCGGATCGCCCGGTCGAAGCCCTTGTGGGGCTGCAGGAACCCGATGCTCAGGAAGAGGTACTCGTCGGGGCTCAGCCCCAGCTCGCGCCGCGCCTGCTCCCGGTCGGCGCCGGCCCAGCGCAGGAACGAGTCGCCGTGTCCGAGCAGCGCGATGCGGTCCGCGCGCACGCCCGTGGCCTCCACGAGCTGCTGCCGCTCCCACGCCGTGTGGACGTACGTCCGGTGGGGGAGGGTGAGCAGCGTCCGCCACATGGCCCGGCCGATCCGGCCCCGCAGGTCCGTGCGGCCCACCAGCGAGCGGTACGGCGCCTCGTGGACGACGAGCTCGAGCCGGCGTCCGAGGGCGAACAGCAGCGCCACCGCCGGCCACTGGCGGACGAACCGGGTGCGCCGCATCTCCTGGAAGAGCAGGTCGGGAAAGAACTCGACCACGGTCCGGTCGGCGCGGCGCGACAGGGCGAGCACCCGCAGGACGCCGCCGGCGGTCCGTGCGCAGTTGGCCGCGTATCGGGCGGCCGACGGGCGCGGCGAGACCACGTCAACCTGGTGGCCCTCCTTCCGGAGGGTGGCCGCCACCTGCACGGTGTAGCTGGCGATCCCGCAGCGGTCGGGCGGGTAGGGCGAGACGATCAGGACCCTCACGTCCACTCCTCGATCGCGTGCTCGACCCGAGTGAGGACGTCCGGCCACTGATAGTTCTTCAGCACGTACTCGCGACCGCGGCAGGCCATCGCGGTCCGCGTCTCGGGCCGGTCGACGAGGAGCCGCAGGGCCTCGGTGAACTCGTACCGGTCGCGATAGGGAAGTCCGGCGCCCGAACGCTGGCAGTGCCAGCTCACCACCGCGCTCGCCGCGTTCGCGATGACGGCGGTCCCGGCCAGCCACGCTTCCATGATCGTGCGCGAGAAGCTCTCCATCGCCGAGGGCTGCACGTAGACCGCGGCCGCCGCCATCGCGTCGGAGCGTTCGTCCTCCGAGAGGTAGCCCAGGTCCACGACGCGGACGTTCGAGGGCACGGAGCCGATCTCGCCCACCCCGCACGTCAGCAGCGGTAGGGGGCGGGGGAGGTGCGCGTTGGCGAACTCCAGGTGGCGCAGCAGCTCGGGCCATCCCTTTCCCCACTCGCGACGCCCCGCGAAGAGGACGAAGTCGCCCTCGACGCCGTGGCGGCGGCGGAAGCCCTCGGGATCATAGCCGGCGGGCGGGTGAATACCGGAGCCGATCAGGGCGGTGCGGGGTGGCAGCCGGAACATCCGCCGTCCGAGGTCCTGCTCCGGGCCCGACAGGAACAGGATCCCGCGGCTGCCCTCGAACATCGGCCGGAAGATCTCCAGCCGCGCCTCGGGCTCGTCGTGCAGACACGGGTGGAGGATCGTGCGCTCGGGAGCGATCTCCGCGCACGCGAACGTCGTCCAGAACAGGTAGGGCGCGAAGAGCAGCGCCCGGTACTCGGAGGAGTGATCGACCAGGTACTCGTGCATTCCGGGCACCCGCACCCCGGCGTTCATCCACCGATACTGGTCTGCCAGCGGCACCGGGGCGCCGGACCCGATGAGGTTGCCGATGCGGTTGCGCGCCCGCCGATCGTCGCCGATGACGGTGCGAAAGCGCTTCACCCGCAGGCCGTCCTCCTCAGACGTGCCCTCCGGCAGTTCGTTCTTCCACGTGTAGAGGTCTCGCGCCGCGCTGGTGATCACGTCGACGTTCCAGCCGCGCTCGCTGAGGCCGCGGCCGAGCTCTGCCATCACCAGTTCCGCGCCGCCGGCGACGCCCTCGCCGAAGCGATTGCACACGAGCGCAACACGTCGGCTCGGGCTGCTCCCGTTCGTCATCGTCAACCCTGCCAGATCCTCATCGGCCGTGGCGATTCTACCTACGCGCGCCCGGCCGACGCGGCGGGGGCAGGGAGTGCTGTCAGCCGCCGGTGATGTTGAAGAGCGTGACGCCGCTGAGCGCCCAGAACGTCAGGAAGACGATGAACCCCCAGAACAGGATCCAGAGTGTGCCGGTGACGACGTTCCGACCGGGGACCGGCCAGTTGGCCCAGTGCAGGCGCTTGGCGATCCGGCTGCCGCCTACCGAGTCGATGAAGGGCCACAGCAGGAGCGCCAGAATGATGACCGGCGGGACCACGAAGGACATGATCAGCTCGGGGCCCAGCTTCAACATCTGGAAGAGCCACAGGAAATACCAGTCCGGCCGCGGCAGCACCACGGCCCGTGGATCTGCGGACTGCTCGAGCTGCAGGTTCTGCTGGACGAAGAGTGAGAGCAGGCCGATCCCGACCAGCATTGCGACCATGATCACCGGGTACGGCCAGAAGTGATCGGGGAAGAACGGGTGCGTCTCGTCTTCCGGAAGGTCCTCGGCAAGGTGGCGCCCGGCGGGCCCGAGCAGCATCGGGAACGACGCCAGTCCGATCAGGATCGGGTAAAGAATGTGGTCCGGCCCGATCGGCATTCGCTTGTACTCGGGCTCGAGGACCATCTCCTCGTCGTCGGCGTGGACGACGACCGGCACCGCCGTCGATACCGCGCCAGGCCCCTCCCGCAGGTAGCCGTCCCACTGGGTAGTCGGGATGCCGTGGTCCTCGCTCATCTCTCGCTCCCCTACAGCGGCTCCGAGATGCCCTGTGCGCGGATCAAGCGGAAGTGGATGTACATGAGCAGCACGATCAGCGCGGGCAGGATGAAGACATGGATCGTGAAGAAGCGCTGCAGCGTGTTGGGCCCGAGGGTGGGCCCGCCCTGCAGCAGGTTCTCGATCAGGGGCCCCAGCAGCGGGGCCGACCCGCCGATCTTGATGGTGACCGAGGTCGCCCAGTAGGCCTTGGTGTCCCAGGGCAGCAGGTACCCGGTCAGCGAGAACAGCAGGACGCACAGCAGCATCACGACCCCGACCACCCAGTTCAGCTCGCGCGGCGCACGGTACGAGCCCGTCCAGAACACACGCGCCATGTGCAGCACGATCATGACCACCAGCAGGTTGGCAGCCCAGAAGTGGACGCCGCGCATCAGCCATCCCAGGTAGACCTGGTTCATGATCACGTCCTTGACGCTGGTGTACGCGGCAGCCGGGCTGCCGGCCGCGTCCGGCACGTAGTAGAAGGCCAGGAAGATGCCGGTGAGCAGCTGGAGCGCGATGAGGATGAACACCATCCCGCCGAAGCAGTAATAGAACGCGTTGGCGTAGTTCGGAACGCGCTGGTACATCGCCTCGTCCACCGCCTTGGTGAACGGGAAACGGTCGTCGAGCCAGTTGACCACCGCGAGTTGGATCTGTCGCGGATGAGGAACGATCGCCATCAGCCGATCCCCTTCAACGTGTACGCCTGGACGATGATCTCCCTAGGCGTGGCGCCCTGCTTCCAGGTGAGGTTCGAGAGCGGGTAGGCGGCCGGCCCGTGCGCCACGTTGCCGTCGATGGTGAATCGCGAGCCGTGGCAGGGGCACTCGAACAGCTGGTCGGCCGGCGTCCAGGCGACCGAGCAGCCCAGGTGGGAGCAGTTGACCGCGAAGACGTTGACGGCGCCCGCCGCGTTCTTGGCCACCCAGCCGCCGAAGGCCACCTTGCCGGGCGCGTTGTCGCCGCCGCCGTCCTTCATCACGAACCCGGTCTCCGGCGGCGAGACGAACTTGGTCGCGTCCATGTTGGCCAGGTCGTTGATCGACTTGTCGAGCGGGATCGTCACGTCCTTGGTCTGGGTCTGGCCCTGGGGCGGGTAGATGTAGACCAGTATCGGGGCGATGATCGCCACGACGACCGCCGTCAGCAGCCCGGCGAGGTACCAGACGATGAAGTTCCGCCGGGTGATCGGACGGCTCAGCCCATCGGCGTCAGAGCGGGGTGTGACTTCGCTTGAGATGGCTCTTCTGACTCCCTACGCGTGCTCGACTACGGGCGAAATCTACCACAGCCCACGATTCGACCCGGGGGCTCCCGGCCCGGCGGCGGGGTAGCATTGGCCGCGCTTGCAAGAGGTTCCAGCCGACGGGGCGCCACCCGCCCGCGAGGCCGCGGGCACCGGCTCCCGGACGCTCCGAAACACGGCCCTCATCCTCTCGGCCCGGGTCGTCTCCCGGGTGCTGGCGCTCGTCTCGATTCTGATCCTGATCCGCCAGCTGCAGCCGGCCGGGCTGGGCACGTTCCAGGACGTCGTCAACCAGGCCGCGCTGGCCACCGTGTTCCTCGATGCCGGCTTCAACACCCTGTTCCAGCGGGAGGCGGCCCGCCGCACCCACCTGCTCAGCCACTACCTCAGCCGCCTGGTCACCGGCCGGCTCGGTTTCGCGGTCCTTGCCCTGGTCGTGTTCGCCGGCATCCTGACCTGGCGCGGCCAGCTCGAGTACCTCCTGCCGGCCTATCTGCTCATGGTCCTGACGTCCTACTCGAACCTGCTGCGGGGCGCCCTGTACGCGGTCCAGCGGCTCCGCTTCGAGGCGGTCGCGATCGTCGTCGAGAGCGTCCTGCTGCTGGGCCTGGTCCTGTACGGGGTGGCCACCGGGCGGGGCGTCACGTACTTCCTGTACGCATACGCGGCGAGCTACGGCTTCTCCTGCGTCTACTTCGCGGTGGTGCTGACGGCGCGCCGCATCGCCCGCATCCGGCCCGCCTTCGACCCGATCTTCATCGTCAACTGGCTGGTCACCGGGCTGCCGTTCGCGGCCACGTTCGCGATCACGACGATCTACTTCAAGATCGACGTGCCGATCCTCGCGATCCTGCGCGGGCACACCGAGGCGGGCTACTACGTCGCCGCGTACAAGCCGTTCGAGGCCCTGCTGTTCATCCCGGTGAGCATGCTCAGCGTGGTCTTCCCGGTCCTGGCCGTCGCCCAGCGGGGCGCGGACGGGCGCCTGGCCTGGGCCGTGAGCCGCTTCTACAAGGCGCTGCTGGCCCTGGGCTGGCCCATCGGCGTCGGCACGTTCATGCTGGCGGCACCGCTCCGGTTCCTGTACTCGTACCCGGAGTCGGAGCCGGCCCTGCAGATCCTCGCGTTCGGGATCCCGTTCCTGTTCGTCTGCAATGCGTTCATCGGGGCGCTGAACGCCATCGATCGCCAGCTCACGTTCACCTGGGCCGCGCTGGTCTCCATGGTCGTCAACGTCGCATTGAACCTGGCGCTGATCCCGCGCTTCGGCTACCTCGGGGCGAGCTGGGCGACGGTCCTCACGGAGGTGGCCATCGTCGCGATGGGCTGGTTCCTCACGGCCCGCCACCTCACCGCCACGCCCATCCTGGCTCTGAGCTGGCGCATCGTGCTCGCCGGGCTGGTGATGGGCGCCGCCCTCTACCCGCTCCGGTACGTGCACGGACCGATGATCATCGGCGCCGTGCTCGTCGGTGTGCTGGTCTACGTGCTCGCGCTGCTCCTCGTGGGCGCCGCCGACCCCGAGGAGCGGAAGCTCCTGCGCCGCGCGATTCGGCTGTGAGGCTTCGGCCGTCCGCGTTCTGGCGTCGCGGGGACGTTCGGGAGTGCGTGGCGGGCGAAGGGTGGCTTCGCCCGCCCAGCACTCCGAGACACCGCCACGACACGCGGCCCGCAAGCCGATACCGGAAAGCGACTACCGCTCGGGTCGGCCTTCGGGCTGGACGGCGCGCCGGCGCTGTGGAACTGTGGTTCTGTGGAACAATGCCCGGTCACGACCTTTCTTAATACTCAACAGAGCATTGGAGTTTCACGCAATCGATCGAGATCCGACTGAGCGGTCGGGCGAGGCGCTCGCGGGGGGAGAGACGCCGCCGGCCATCTACCTCAAGCCGCGCGGCGCAGCGGAGCCGGTGCCCTGGGGGTCGGCCCCGAACGAGGACGAGCAGTTCGACGCGGTCGTCGATCCGGACGAGTCGCTCGACAGGGTGGATTTCGTCGCCCTGGACGTCGAGACCACGGGCAACTCACCGTTCCTGGTCCTCGAGATCGGCGCGGAGCGTTTCGACCTCCGCGGGACACGTTCTCTGTTCGACACGCTCGTCGACTGCCGGGCGCCCATCAACACCTATGCGCGCCGGCGGCACCAGATCTACCGGGAGATGCTGGCCGGCGCCCCCGGCTTCGCGGACGCGCGCCGCGCCTTTCTGCAGTTCGCGAGCGGGGCCGCGCTGGTCGAGCACAGTCACGACGCGTTCGACACGTTCCTGATCGGCCGGGGTCTCAAGCAGCCGCTGCGGCACCCGGTGATCGACACGTCCGCGCTGGCGCGGCTGGTGCTCGGCCTGCCCAGCGGCCAGACGCCCGGCCTGGCCGCGGTCGTCGCGGAGCTCGGCGTCGACGCAAACCCGGCTCACGCCGCGTTGAGCGACGCGCAGGCGACGGCGGCCGTCTTCCGCGAGCTGGTGAGCCGCGCCCGCGAGCAGTTCCAGTGGGAGTTCCTCGGCGATCTGCTCGGCGTGCTGGAACGGCCCGCCATCGACCGCTCGCGGCTGGAGCTGCCGCGCCGTCGACTGCAGCCGGGCGAGGCCGTTCAGCGCCCCCGGCGGCGCTCGCGCCCGAGCCGTGACCGGGACGCCACGCGCGTCGAGGGCCCCGCGAAGGGCTGAGGCCGGCCGGCTCGCCCCTGCGGCCGGCGGCGGGTGATCGGTGATAGGGTGTCGGTTCCCGACCGATGCAGACACGCGCCGAGCACACGTCGGAACCGTCCGGCCTGCCGACGCCCGCGCGCCAGGTCGTAGTGGCGCGGCGGGGCGGCGCCCCGATTCGCTGGGCGCTGGCCGGGGTGGGATACGCCCTCCTCGTGCTCGCATGGGTGTTCGCGAGCCCGCCCGGCGCGGCGCCCGACGAGCCGGCCCACACCGTGCGTGCCGCCGGCGCGGGCACCGGGATGTGGCAGGGCGTGCCCGCTGCTCCGTACCGGCGGGGCAGGGACGGCACGCAGGCGCAGGCCGACCTGCTGAACCAGCAGGCGCAGGAGTTTCCGATCCCGGCCGCGCTGGCCACGGGCGACCCCTGCTTCGTCGGCCGCACCGAGGCGTCGGCGGCGTGTCTGAACTCCGCGGGGCCGCCCCCCATGGGCACCGTCCACGCCATGACGTACGAGACGACCGCGCCGCCGGTCGCATACACCGTCGCCGGGATCGCGATGCAGCTGCCGGGGGCTGGGCTGCCGGCCGCCTACCTGGGGCGGCTCGCTCTCGCGCTGGTCTGCTCGCTCCTGCTCGCCGGCGCGGCGTGGGCAGCGGGCTCACGGGGCTCGCTCTGGCCGCTGGCGGGCGTCGCGCTCGCCGCCAGCCCGATGGTCCTGTTCCTGAGCGCGTCGCTCGGCACCGCCGGCGTCGCGAGCGCCGCGGCGGTCTGCTTCGCGACCGCCCTGCTGGCTTTCTGGTTCGGTTCGCCCCGTCCGGGCCTGGCGACGCTGACCGCCGTGTCCGGTGCGATCCTGGCCCTCTCCAGCGCCGGTGGCGCGCTCGCTGCCGCCGCGCTCGTCGTGGGAGTGCTCCCGCTGATCCAGCTGCGGCGCATGGCGGATCCGGGGGTCATGCTCGCGTCCGCGGTCGTGACTGGAGCGATCGTGGCCGGCGTAGCGCTCGCCCTGAGCGACCGGCCGCTGCCGGCCGGCCACACCGACCTGCTGGCGGGCGCGTCGGCGGTCGGGCAGGCGGTGCCGTCTCTGCTGCAGCAGGCCGTCGGCGTCTTCGGCCGGTCGGACGTCCCGCTGCCCCTCGGCGGTTACGCGCTGTGGGGAGGCGTCGTGGCCGTCGGGCTGTCCGCCGCGTTCGTGCTGGGGAGATGGCGGGACCGGCTGGCCCTGGCTCTGGTGGCCGCGGCGGCGGCGGCCGCCGCCGTCGGCGCGCAGGCCTTCGTCCTGGCCCCCGTGGGCTGGGACCTCCGCGGCTCGTTCGTGCTGCCGATCCTGGTCGCGCTGCCGATCGTCGCCGCGTTCGTCCTGCACGTCGCGCGGGTGCACCCGCGCGCGGACGTGCTGCTGGTCGCGCTGGCGGTCGTGGGCGTCCAGCTGCTGGCAGTGGGCGTCAACGCCAGGCGGTACGCGGTCGGCACCCTCGGCCCGCCGAACTTCGTGGACAGCGCGCAGTGGGTGCCGCCCGGCGGCTGGATGCCGTGGCTGGTCGTCGCGGCGGCGGGCGGGCTGGCGATCGTGCTGGCGCTGGTGCCGCTCACGCAGCGCGAGCACGACGAGGATGCCTGGGGACCGCTCGTGGTCGTGGACCCGATCTCGGTCAGCCGCTGAGGCGCGACCCTTCCGTACACCGGTCCAGATGTGAAGTTCCGGCGCGCTAGCGGAGGAGCGGGTGCGAGCGGGCCAGCTCGGCATGGCGGTCGTCGTGGTAGCCGCGGTCGTGCTGCATGCCGAACAGCCGCCGCTCCGATCTCACGCGGAGCCGCATCAGGGTGCGGAGGGCGTGGAAGCCATCGATCCAGGTGAGCTTCTTTCCTTCTTCCCGACCCCGCGCGTAGTACCGGATCGGGACCTCGTGGATCCGGTAGCGCAGCCGGAGCACCCGGGCCGTGATCTCCGGCTCGATGTCGAATCGCGTGCCCTGCAGGTTGAGCCGCTGCCACAGGGCCGTGCGCAGGCACTTGTAGCCCGTCTCCATGTCCGAGATGTACGAGTCGAACAGGATGTTCGACGCCATCGTGACCATCCGGTTGCCCATCACGAACCAGTAGCTGTAGGCGGTCTGGCCTCCGAACCCGCGGACGCCGTAGACGACGTCGGCCCTGCCCTCCAGCAGCGGCTCCAGCATGACCGGGTAGTCGCGCGGGTCGTACTCGAGGTCGGCGTCCTGGACGATCGCGAACGGCAGGCGCAGCTCGCCGATCGCCCGGCGCAGCGCCGCTCCCTTGCCCTCGTTCCGGGGCTGCCGCAGCGGCCGCACGCGCCGGTCGCGCGCGGCGATCTCGGTCAGGATCGCCCAGCTCCGATCGGCGGACCCGTCGTCGACCGCGACGACCTCACCCACCTCAGGCCGGTCCAGGACGTGACGCAGGATCGTCTCGAGCGTGCGCTCCTCGTTGTAGATCGGCATCATCACGCTCAGGAGTCCCCGGGCCTGATCGGTCATGACGGGTCCAAACCTAACAGGCACGGCGGCGTGCCAGCCATCGATGACCGCCCAACGAAATGATCAGTCGAACAGGTTCATCTGGATCTCCGGGCGGGGGTGTTCGAGGCCGGACAGGCCGACGCCGATCAGGCGAACCGCACGAGACTCCACGTGTGAGCGGTCCAGAGCAGCCCGGGCGGCCAGGTAGATGGTGTCGCGGTCGTCCGTGGGGCTTGTCCTGCTCACCTGGCGGCTGACCAGGCGGAGGTCCGACAACCTGAGCTTGACGGACACCGTCCGCGCCCGGACCCCGTCGGCCAGCAGCCGCTCCGCGACGCGGTCCACCAGGTGGCGCAGCGCCTCGTCCAGCAGTTCGCGGTCGGCGACATCGCGCTCGAACGTGGTCTCCGCGCTGATGGTGCGGGCCGGCCGCGACCCGTCGACGGGCGAACGGTCCCGCCCCTGCGCGAGCCGCTGCAGCAGCGCGCCGCCCGTGCCGAGGATCTGCAGCAGGCGCTGCGTCTCGTGGTTGGCGAGGTCGCCGACCGTCTGGATCCCGGCCTGCCGCAGTCGCTCCTCCGTCCGCGGGCCGAGGCCCGGGATGACCGAGATCGAGAGGGGCGCCAGGAAGTCGGCCTCGCTGCCCGGCAGCACCAGCACCAGCCCGTCCGGCCGGCGGCTGCCGCCCGCGATCTTGGCCACCAGCTTGCTCGTAGCGACCCCCACGCTGGCGGTGAGGCCGACCTCGGTGTGCACGGCGTACTTGATCCGGCGGGCCACGTCCTCGGGCGTCGAGGTGCCGTGGCGGGTCCGCGCGGTCACGTCGAGGTAGGCCTCGTCCTGCGCCACCGTCTCGATCCGTTCAGGCGACGTGAAGCGCCGGAGGATGTCGTGGACCTGCCGGTTGGCCTCGCGATACCGCGCGGGTGCGGGAGCCACCACCACCAGGTCCGGGCAGCGCTCCTGCGCGTCGGGGAGTGGCATCTCGGTGCGGACGCCAGAGGCCCTCGCCTCGAAGGAGGCGCCGATCACCACGGCTCGCCTGGCGCGGCCCGCGACGGCGACCGGCCTGCCGCGCAGCGCCGGCTCGTCGCGCTGGTGGACTGACGTATAGAACGCGTCGAGGTCGAGGTGGAGGATCGTTCGGGGCCAGGTCTCCGCGCGACGCATGCCTGGCCGCAGTTTGCCACAACAGGTTGTGGCCGACCCGCGTGCCCGATACCGGTGGTCGACCGGGTCAGTCGGCGGCGGCGACCCTGAGCGGCTTCAGCGCGGACCTCGGGTCGAGCCCGAACGCGACCAGGTCGTGCTCCAGCATCTCCCGAATCATGGCCTCGAAGGTGGTGGCCGGCTGCCAGGCCAGGCGATCACGTGCCTTGCTGGCGTCGCCGCAGAGATGGTTCACCTCGGCGGGCCTGACGTAGGTGGGGTCGGACTTCACGTACTTCGTCCAGTCCAGGCCCGCGATGCCGAACGCCGTCTCCACGAGCTCGCGGACGGTGCGGCTGACGCCGCTGGCGATCACGTAGTCGTCCGGCTCGGGCTGCTGGAGCATCAGCCACATCGCCACGACGTAGTCCCGGGCGTGGCCCCAGTCGCGCCGCGCGTCGAGGTTCCCGAGCAGCAGGCTGTCCTGCTTCCCGGCGAGGATAGCGGCCGCGGCGCGCGTCACCTTACGAGTCACGAAGTTCTCGCCCCGGCGCGGCGACTCGTGATTGAAGAGGATGCCGCTGCAGGCGTGGATCCCGTGCGCCTCGCGGTAGTTGATCGTGGTCCAGTGCGCGAACAGCTTGGCGCAGGCGTAGGGGCTGCGCGGCCAGAACGGCGTGCGCTCGTTCTGCGGCGGCGGCGAGCTGCCGAACATCTCGGACGTCGAGGCCTGGTAAAAGCGGGTCGGCAGGCCGGCGGTGCGCACGGCCTCCAGCAGGCGCGTCGTTCCCAGGCCGTCGGCGTCGGCCGTGTATTCGGGCTGGTCGAAGGAGATGTGCACGTGGCTCTGTGCCGCGAGGTTGTAGATCTCGTCGGGCCGCACCAGCCGCACCAGCCGGTTGAGGCCCCCGGAGTCGGTCATGTCGCCGTAATGGAGGAAGAACCGCGATCCGTCGGCCTGGTCGGGAGACGCGTGCTGTAGGTGGTCGATGCGGCTCCGATTGAGGGACGAGGACCGGCGGACCACACCGTGGACCTCGTAGCCCTTGTCGAGCAGGAGCTCGGCGAGGTACGAGCCGTCCTGACCGGTGATGCCGGTGATCAGGGCCCTCCTGGTGGTCGTCATCGTGGAATGCGTCGGCTCCTCGGCTCGCCGGCCCTGGTCCGGGACTCTGAGACGCAGTCGGTTGCGGTCGTCGGGCGGCGCAAGCGAGTAGTCTAGCCCGGGCGACCGGTCGGCCGAGTGAACGCCGGAACGCCTTCAGGCGAGGAAGCCGCGGTGTCCGCTCGTCGTGTTCGGAGAGGCCGGCGATCGCCCGACCGTCCGCACGCCCATCGGCTACCATGCTGCGCGAAGTGGGGACCCTCGGTGACGCTCACGTCACGGTCGACGTGGTTCTGCCGGTCTTCAACGAGCAGGCGACGCTCACTGCCAGCGTCGGCAGGCTGCATGGCCACTTGAACGAGCACGTCCCGTACGGCTGGCGGATCGTCATCGCCGACAACGCGTCCACCGACCGCACTCCAGCAGTGGCGGAGGCGCTGTGCGAGCAGTTCGACCGCCTGCGCGTCATCAGGCTCGAGCAGAAGGGTCGCGGTCGGGCGCTCCGCACGGCCTGGACCGACTCGCAAGCCAGCGTGCTGTCCTACATGGACATCGACCTGTCGACGGAGCTCGACGCCTACTACCCACTCGTGCGGGCGATCGTGGAAGAGGGCTACGACCTGGCCATCGGCAGTCGCCTCGCGGCCGGCGCGATCGTCGTGGGGAGGCGGCCGGTGCGCGAGGTCGCGTCTCGCGTGTACAACCTGATCACGAGGCTTGCGTTCCGCACCGCAGTGGTCGACGCGCAGTGCGGCTTCAAGGCGATTTCACGGGCTACGGCGGAACGCCTGCTGCCCGAGGTCGCCGACAACGAGTGGTTCTTCGACACCGAGCTGCTGATTCGCGCCGAGAGGCACGGGTGCTCGATCAGGCAGCTGCCGGTGCACTGGATCGACGATCCGAACAGTCATGTGCGCCTCGTGCAGACCGCGCTCCAGGATCTGAAAGGGATCTGGCGGCTCAAGCGCAGCGGGTTCTGACGGCCGGCTCGGTTCGGCGGCGGTGCACCATACTTGACGGCCGTGACCCACGGGCCAGGCACGAGGATTCTGGTCGATGCGCGGGCGCTGCAGGGCGCGCACAACCAGCGAGGCATCGGCAGCTACGTGCGCGGCCTGATCTACGGCCTCCGGGAAGTGGGCTTCGACGGACGCACCGGCTTGCTGTTCGACGCCGCCGACCCGGTGCCGGCGGTTCCCGACGGCGACTGGGCGGCCTACACCGTGCGCCGGCGGTACCACGGCCGGCCCGGGCGCGTCGAGGAGGCCGTCGCGATGAAGGCCGACCTGGCGCGCATCCGGCCGGCCGCGTACCACGCGACGACGCTCGACCTGCCGGGCAGGAGCCCCGTGCCGCTCGTGGCCACGGTCCACGATCTCATCCCCTGGGCGCTGGGCGGTCCCCGGATGCTGGGAGAGCGGACCCGGTGGTGGCTGGGACGGCGCCTCCTGCGCCAGGCCGATGTGGTGATCGCGCCGTCGCAGGCGACGGCGCGAGACGCGACCCGCTTCGCCCGCGTCGCCGAGGAGCGCCTGGTGGTCGTGGCCGAGGGTCTCGCGCCGGGCTTCAGGCCTGCAGAGGGCGCCGCCGAGCGGGTCGCGGCGCGCCACGGCATCAGCGGGCCGTACTTCGTGTTCGTCGGCGCGCTGGACGCTCGCAAGGACCCCGCGGCCCTGCTGCGGGCGTGGGTCGTGGCTCGAGCGGCCGGCGCCGATGTCGAGCTCGTGTTGGTCGGCGCCGGAGGCCGGCAGGCGCCCTCCAGCATGGGTGCCGCCCGCCGCCTCGGCTACCTGGACGTGCCCGCGCTGGTCGACCTGTACAGCGCCGCCACCTGCCTGGTGTTCCCGAGCCGGTACGAGGGGTTCGGCCTGACGCTGCTCGAGGCGATGGGCTGCGGCTGCCCGGTCGTCACGTATCGCAACTCGAGCCTGCAGGAGGTGGCCGGTGACGCCGCGGTGCTCGTCCCGGACGGCGATGCCGAGGCGCTGGGCAGGGCGGCGGCCGATGTGGCCACGCGGCCCGAGGTCGCCGCGAGGCTCCGCGCGGCCGGACTGCGGCGGGCCCGGCGGTTCACGTGGCAGCGAACGGCGCGGGCCACGATCGCGGTCTACGAACGGGCGCTGACGGAGGCCCGCGGTCCGGGAGCGGTCGCGCGCTCGTCGGGACATGCGCCCGGCGCGAGTCGGTAGCCGCCCAGCGGCCCTCGCCCGTCCCTCGGCCATAATGCAGTCTCTGTGAGTCGCATCGCCGTCGTCGGAGCCGGGTACGTCGGATTGACCACCGCGGCCGGCCTCGCCGACCTGGGCAACGACGTGCGCGTCGTGGAGATCGAAGCCTCCAAGGTACGGTCGCTCCAGCGCCACCGGATGCCCTTCTACGAGCCGGGACTGCAGGAGCTGATCGAACGCAACGCCCGCGCCGGCCGCCTCCGGTTCACGACGTCGTACGCCGAGGCCATCCCCGACGCCGAGTTCGTGTTCCTCGCCGTCAACACGCCCGAGGGCGAGAACGGCGAAGCGGATCTGAGCTTTGTGCGCTCGGCCACCTGCTCGATCGCGCAGAACCTGAGCGGCCCGCTCATCGTGATCAACAAGTCGACGGTCCCGATCGGCACCGGCGACATCGTGTCCGACGTCATCCGGAGCTTCAACTCGCACTTCGAGGTCGACGTGGTGTCCAATCCCGAGTTCCTGCGGGAGGGATCGGCGCTCAAGGACTTCATGCATCCCGACCGCGTCGTGATCGGCGCCCACAGCCAGGAGGCTGCGGAGAAGGTCGCCAGGCTGTACGAGAGCCTGGGCGCGCCGATCCTGATCTACAACCTGTACACGGCCGAGATGGTCAAGTACGCATCGAACGCGTTCCTGGCCGCGCGCATCTCGTTCATCAACGAGATCGCCCGGATCTGCGAGCGCGTGGACGCCGACGTCAAGCTGGTCGCCGAGGGGATGGGCCTCGACCGCCGAATCGGCCCGCACTTCCTGGGCGCCGGGATCGGCTACGGCGGCTCGTGCTTCCCGAAGGACGTGAAGGCGCTGGCGGCCATGGCCGAGAAGTACGAATACCATCCGGAGCTCCTGCACGCGGTGATGGACATCAACCGCGACCAGCGCACGCTGGCCGTCGAGAAGCTGCGCGAGTGCCTGGGCAGCCTGCGCGGCCAGGTGATCGGACTCCTGGGTCTGGCGTTCAAGCCCGACACCGACGACATGCGCGAGGCGGCGAGCCTCGAGATCGCGCGGGCGCTGCTCGGCAAGGGCGCGATCGTCCGCGCGTACGACCCGGCGGCGATCGAGCGCGCGAAGGCGGTCCTGCCCGAGATCGACTACCGCCGGAACGCCCAGGGCGTGGCGAGGGGGGCGGACGCGATCGTGATCGTGACCGAGTGGAACGAGTTCAAGCAGCTGGACATGCTGAAGCTGAAGCGGCTGATGCGCCGGCCGGTGATCGTCGACGGGCGCAATCTGTACGACCCGGCCGAGATGCGCCGGCTGGGCTTCGTGTACCGCGGCATCGGCCGCAATTAGAGGTCTGGCCGGACATGACGGCGAGATATTCGGTGTCCATGTGAGTCCACACTTGCTCAGATGACGCGAGCGGTGATATCGGGCGCTGCGGGGTTCATTGCGTCGCACCTCTGCGACCAGATGCTGGACCTGGGCTGGGAGGTCGTCGGCATCGACAACCTGGTCACGGGCTCGGCGGCGAACCTGGCCCACCTGGACGGACACCCCCTGTTCCGGTTGATGCGCCACGACGTCAGTCAGCCGTTCGAGGTCGAGGGCGCGGTCGACCACGTCCTCCACTTCGCCTCGCCGGCGTCGCCGGTCGACTTCCCGGCCATGCCGATCAAGATCGTCAAGGTGGGTACGCTGGGCACGCACAATATGCTCGGCCTCGCCCTCGCCAAGGGCGCACGGTTCCTGCTGGCCTCCACGTCCGAGGTCTACGGGGACCCCCTGGTGCACCCCCAGCCCGAGAGCTATTGGGGCAACGTCAACCCCATCGGGCCGCGTGGCTGCTACGACGAGGCGAAGCGCTGCGCCGAGGCGTTCACGATGGCGTATCACCGCACCCACGGGCTCGAGACGCGGATCATGCGCATCTTCAATACCTATGGGCCGCGGATGAGACTCGACGACGGCCGCGTGATCCCGAACTTCTTCAACCAGGCGCTTCGCGGCGAGTCGCTGACGGTCTACGGCGACGGCAGCCAGACGCGCAGCCTCTGCTACGTCGACGACCTGGTCGCCGGGGCGCTGGCCGTCCTCCACGGCCCCGACCCGATGCCCTTCAACATCGGCACCCAGGACGAGCTGACCATGCTCGAGCTGGCCCGCCTCGTGAGGAGCGTATCCGGCAGCGCCAGCGAGATCGAGTTCCGCCCGCTGCCGGAGGACGACCCGCGCCAGCGCCGGCCCGACACCACGCGTGCGCGCGAGATCCTGGGCTGGACGCCGCGCACGCCGATCGAGGTCGGCCTCGGCCGCACGCTGGAGTACTTCAGGGCCGCGGTCCCCCTGTGAACCTCGCGAGCTACATCCGCGACGTCCCGGACTTCCCGATCCCCGGCATCCTGTTTCGCGACATCACCCCGCTGCTCCACGACCCTGCGGCGCTTCGCGAGGCGGTCGAGCGGATGTCCGAGCCCTGGGAGGGACGCGGCGTGCACCTGGTGGCGGCGATGGAGGCCCGGGGCTTCATGTTCGGTGCGGCCATGGCGATCCGCATGGGCGCCGGGTTCGTGCCGGTCCGCAAGGCGGGCAAGCTGCCCTGGCGGACCCGGAGCGTGGCCTACACGCTGGAGTACCGTGAAGACGTGCTCCACGTCCACGAGGACGCAGTCTCGACCGGCCAGCGCGTGCTGGTCGTCGACGACGTGATCGCCACCGGCGGCACCGCCAAGGCGGTTGTGGAGCTCGTGGAGCAGCTCGGCGGCCTGGTCGTCGGCGTCCAGTTCCTCATCGAGCTGGCCGATCTGAAGGGCCGGGAGCTGCTCGAGGGACACGAGGTCCAGGCGGTCATCACCTTCTGAGAGGCCCGGGCGCCGTGCCCTTTCCCTTCCAGCGACGAGCGGTGGCGAGCGAACGTTCCAGACGCACCTGGGTCCTGAGCGGCGGGGGAGCCCGCGGGGCCGCCCAGGTCGGCGTCCTGCAGGCGCTGTTCGAGTGCGGCCTGGAGCCGCCGCGGCGGCTGATCGGCGTCAGCGTAGGCGCGCTCAACGCCGCGACGATGGCGGCCTACCCGTCCCGAGCCGGAGCCGCCATGCTCCGTGAGCTGTGGTTCTCCCGCCTGGCGCAGGACGTGTTCCGCCTCCACCCGCTGGGGGTGGTCCTCAGCCGGCTGCGCGGTGACACGCTCTCCGCGATGCCGGCCACCAACGTGACCCGCCTGATAGAGCGGGCGATCCAGCTCATCGGCATCGAGACGTTCGAGGGGCTGCGGGTGCCGCTCGAGGTGCTCGCCACGGACATCGGGGCGGGGCGCCCCCACGTGTTCCGCGACGGCCGGCTGCTGCCGGCGCTGCGGGCGTCGACGGCCATTCCGGGCGTCTTCCCGGCCGTCCGGATCGAAGAGGCGGGCTACCTCGACGGCGGCATCGTGGACAACTGTCCGCTCGGGCTGGCGCTGGCCCAGGGCGAGCACGAGGTGCTGGGCATCGAGCTGATGGCCGGTGAGGTGATGGAGCGGCCGCCCGCCAACTGGGCGGAGCTGATGGCGCGCACGGTGCAGCTCATGCTGCACCAGCGGATGCTGTCTGACTTCGCGCGCCTGCGGCGGCTGGGACGCGTGGCGGTGCTGTGCCCGGTGCTCAGCCAGGGCGACGGCCTGGACATGGAGCCCCGGCACGTGGAGGGTCTGATCGAGCGCACCCGGCAGGCGACGATCCGCCTGCTGCAGGAGCGCGGCAGGCGACTGTTCCGCGAGTCGGGCGTCCACTACATACGCCTGGCCCCAGCGATCGGCGACTAGGTCGCGATACGGGCGCTCGGGCTGCGAACGTCAGTCGGCGGCGCAGATCCTGCTGACGAGTTGACGCTGCTCGGGTGTGAACATCGGCGGCTCGCCGCCCCGAGCGTTCTCGGTGATCCGCCCAGACCGCTGCGTCGCGGTGAGCACCGTGCTCACCCGCTGGTCGCTCG
>DASQZW010000267.1:0-8699 GCA_035638495.1 Terriglobales bacterium | reverse complement strand
CCACGACAACATCGAACGCGAGTACGAGCGGAACGGCGAGCGGTACGCCCTCCTGCGCTGGGCGCAGCAGGCGTTCGGCAACTTCACCGTGGTGCCCCCCGGCATGGGCATCTGCCACCAGGTCAACCTGGAGCACCTGAGCCGGGTCGTGCAGGTCCGCGACACCGGGCACGGCCGCGCCGCGATCCCGGACACGCTCTGCGGCACCGACTCGCACACCACGATGGTCAACGGGCTCGGCGTCCTGGGCTGGGGCGTGGGCGGCATCGAGGCCGAGGCGGCCATGCTCGGCCAGCCGATGTACCTGCCGGCGCCGGTCGTCGTCGGCGTGCGCGTGGTCAACGCGCTGCCCGCGGGCGCGACCGCGACCGACCTGGTCCTGACCCTGACCGAGATGCTGCGCCGGCACGGCGTGGTGGACAAGTCCGTCGAGTTCTGCGGCGACGGCCTGTCCAGCCTGACCGTGGCCGACCGGGCGACCCTGTCCAACATGTGCCCGGAGTACGGCGCCACCTCGGCCCTCTTCCCCGTCGACGCGCAGACCCTGCGCTACCTGGAGACGACCGGCCGCACGCCCGAGCACCTGGAGCTGGTCGAACGCTACTGCCGGGAGCAGGGCCTCTTCCGCGTCGACGGCGCCCCGGTCCCGGTCTTCACGGAGCTGCTCGAGCTCGACCTGGCCGGCATCGAGCCGAGCGTCGCCGGGCCCAAACGGCCGCAGGACCGCGTGGCCCTCGGCGGCGTGTGGGAGAGCTTCCACACCGTCTTCCACCCCGAGGAGGAGGCGCCCGCGCCGGCCGACCTGGGCCGCTTCAACGGCGAGGGCGGCGCCCGCCAGCCGTCCGACGGCGGGGTGGCGGTTGCCGAGCGGTCCACCGTGCAGGTCGGCAACGGCTCGGTCGTGATCGCGGCCATCACGAGCTGCACGAACACGTCCAACCCGTCCGTCATGGTGGCGGCCGGCCTGCTCGCCCGCAACGCGGTGGCGGCCGGCCTGCGGGTGCCGCCACACGTCAAGACGTCGCTGGCGCCGGGCTCCCGGGTGGTCACCGACTACCTGAGGCAGGCGGGCCTGCTGGAGCCGCTCGAGCAGCTCGGCTTCTACCTGGTCGGCTACGGCTGCACGACCTGCATCGGCAACTCCGGGCCGCTGGCCAGCCCCGAGGTCGAGTCGGAGGTGTCCGACAGGGACCTGGCGGTCGTCGCGGTCCTCTCCGGGAACCGCAACTTCGAGGCGCGCATCCACCAGCTGGTCCGGGCCAGCTACCTGGCCTCGCCGCCGCTGGTCGTGGGCTACGCGCTGGCCGGCACGATCCGGCGGGACCTGACGGAGGACGAGCTCGGCCACGACGCGGTGACCGGACGGCCGGTGTACCTGCGCGACCTGTGGCCCAGCCAGGAGGAGGTGGACGCAGTCGTCCGCGAGTGCGTGCGGCAGGACATGTTCCAGCGCGAGTACGCCCGCATCTACGACGGCGACGAGCACTGGCAGCGCATGGCGGCGCCCGCCGGCGCCATCTACGCCTGGGACCCGGCCTCGACGTACGTACAGGAGCCGCCCTACTTCGCGGGCGAGGACGCGGCGCCCGCGGCCGTGCCGGAGATCGCCGGCGCACGCGTCCTGGTGATGGTCGGCGACTCGGTCACGACCGACCACATCTCGCCGGCCGGCAGCATCCCCGCCGCAAGCCCGGCCGGCCAGTACCTCATCTCGAACCGCGTCGAGAAGGCCGACTTCAACACCTACGGCGCCCGCCGCGGCAACCACGAGGTGATGGTCAGGGGGACGTTCGCGAACATCCGGCTCAGGAACGAGATCGCCGGCGACCGGGAGGGCTACTGGACCCGGCACCTGCCGTCCGGCGAGGAGATGACGATCTACGACGCGGCGATGCGCTACCGCGCCGAAGGCGTGCCGCTCGTGGTCATCGCGGGCCGCGAGTACGGCTCGGGCTCGTCCCGCGACTGGGCCGCGAAGGGTCCCAACCTGCTCGGGGTCAGGGCCGTGATCGCCGAGTCGTACGAACGCATCCACCGCTCGAACCTGGTCGGCATGGGCATCCTGCCGCTGCAGTTCGCGGACGGCGAGGGCCGGCTCTCCATCGGCCTGACCGGTGACGAGGAGGTGACGATTCTCGGCCTGGACGGCGGCGTACGGCCCCGCCAGGAACTGGAGGTGGAGGCCCGGCGCCCGGACGGCTCGGTCATCCGGTTCCGCGTCGTCTCGCGCGTGCTCAACGAGACCGAGGCGGGCTACCTGGTGCACGGCGGGGTGCTGCCCAGCGTCCTGCGCGACCTGATGGCCTGAACCGCGGGGGGCTCGCCGGCCTGCCTGCAGCGCTATCGGTCGGCGGTCTGCTCCCAGCCGGCCTGCAGCCAGTCGACGATGCCGGCGACCTTCGCCCAGTCGCCGGCTCGCCGGGCGGCCACCAGGTCGCGCAGCACCTCGGGGCCGATGAAGAGCAGCGCCTCGCTGCCGGCGGAGGCCCAGCGGGCGAGCGCGTGATGGACCAGGTCCTCGACCGGCACCCCGGTCGTCTCGGACAGCCGGCGGAAGGTCGGCATGGGGTCGATCAGCCGGGAGTCCGCCACGGCGCTGCGGAAGTTGGCGTGGGGGTCGGGCGGTGCCATCGGTGCTGGCGCCAACGCTACCCTTCGTGCGGCATGCGCCTGGTGCTCGCCTCATCGTCGCCCCGCCGGGCCTCGCTGCTCCGCGCAGCGGGCTACGACTTCGACGTCCGTCCCAGCGGCGCCGAGGAGTGGCCGTTCCCGGGCGGCGACCCTGCCGGCTATACGGAGGCGCTGGCGCAGGCGAAGGCCGCGGAAGGGGGTGGCGACGAGGTAGTCGTGGGCGCGGACACGGTGGTCGTGCTCGACGGCTCGGTGCTGGGGAAGCCGGCGGATGCCGCGGACGCCGCGGCGATGCTCCGGCGGCTCTCGGGCCGCACGCACGAGGTGGTGACCGGCGTGGCGGTGCGCCACGACGGCGAGATCAGATCCGGTCACGCCCGCACCCGATTGACGCTCCGGGTCCTGGAGGAGGACGAGATCAGCGCCTACGTCGACACCGGGGAGCCGCTGGACAAGGCCGGCGGGTACGGGTACCAGGGCGGCGCGGCCCGCTTCGTGACCCGGTTGGAGGGCGACGCCGACACGGTGATCGGCCTGCCGCTGGCGCTCCTGCGCGAGCTGCTGCCCCCCGAGCTGCGCCGCGCCTGACTCAGTTGTAGACGCGCACCAGCTGCACGGCGACCGACTCCTGCGCGAACGCGGAATGCGCGTCGGCCCCCGCCGCCATGCGGACCGCCACCCGCCGCCTCGCCGCCTCGTCCAGCTCCGGGAATCGCGCGCCGATCGATTCGAAGCTCTCGCCGTTCCCCGCGCTGTCCTGCTCCATCGTCCCTGACTTCCTCCTGAAAACCGAAGACCCCGCCCCGGCTCGCCAGGGCGGGGTCTTCGCGGCTCCTCTCACGGCAGGCGCGAAATCTATGCAGTTCCCCAGGACACCCCGCCGTCGCCAGGCCCCGGCTCCGGGTCCTGCGTCGGTATCGGCAGGCGCCGCTCGGAGCCGCACTCGGGGCACGTGTATGCAGCCAGCACCTGCTCGGGCGCCGAGGCGTCCGAGTGCAGGGTGCTCAGGCTCATCCGTACCTCGCCAGCATGCTGCTGGCACACCGGCGCGTCCTCCGTACCCATGGACGATTTACGGTAGGACCGCTTCGTGTGATTCGCCTAGTAGCGCAGCCACAAGGACACACCGCGCGGAGTTGGAACCCTTCCACATTGCTCATACTGGACAACTGCGGAATGGCGAGCCCCCAACTGACCCCCGAGTCGAGCGACGCGGCCCACCAGATCCCCCCGCCCACCGTCCGTGAGGCGACCACTTTCGGCGGCTTCCAGGAGGCGACGCTGGTGGGCGGAAGCCAGGGCCTGGACCGCCAGATCGAGTGGGTCCGCGTCATGGAGACGCCTGAGACGGCCCAGCGCCTGCGCCATGGCGAGCTGCTCCTGACCACGGGGTTCCCTGTCAAGGACGACCCGGACGCCCAGATCGGCCTCATCGACAGCGTCGCCCAGAGCGGCGGATCGGGACTGGTGGTGAAGCTCGGTCGCTACATCGACGGGGTGCCGACCGAGATGATCGCGGAGGCGGAGCGGCTGTCGCTGCCGCTGTTCACGATAAGCCAGGAGGTGCCGTGGAGCGACCTGATGGAGCCGCTCCTGGAGCGCATCATCAACGCCGAGCACTGGCGCCTCAAGCGCTCCATCGACATCCACCGGCGCTTCACCGACCTCGTCCTGGACGGCAAGGGCGTGAACGAGATCTGCCGGACCCTCGCGGATCTGCTGGACAGCGGCGTCGCGGTCGAGGACGCCTCGTTCCACCTCCTGGCACACGCCGGCGGCTCGACCAGCGACCCGCACCGCCGGGAGACGATCGCCCGCCACGGCACGCCGCCGCGCGTCCTCTACGACCCGCAGATCCAGCGCATGCTCCGTGAGGTCACCGAGAGTCGCCGGCCGATGAAGGTGCCGGCGTTCCCGCACCTGGGCATGAACCGTGAGCGGATCATCGCCCCGATCCTCGCCGCCAACCAGCTGTTGGGCGTGATCTCGATCCTCGACCACCCGCCCGACAACGAGGAGCTGGCCTTTATGGCCGTCGAGCAGGCCGCCCTGGTCATGTCGCTCGCGCTCATCAAGGAGCGCGAGGTCGCGGAGGTGGAGGGACACGTCCGCGGCGAGTACCTGGACGACCTGATCCAGGGCACGTTCGGCGATGAGGCCGCGGCCCAGCGCCGGGCGCGCCACCTGGGCTACCCGCTGCCGGGCCGGCACGTGCTGCTGGTCGTGGACATCGACGACTTCCGCGGCTTCATCCGCGCCCGGCAGCTCGGCGAGGACGCGATCCAGGCGATCAAGCGGGAGTTCATGCGGCGCGTGGCGGGCGTGATCCGCGCCACCTACCCCCGTTCCCTGCTCAGCGCGCGCTCGGACAGCGTGATGGCCCTGCTGCCGCTGGGCCTCGACCAGCAGGACCACCAGACCCGGGTGCAGGCGATCGGGATCCAGGTCAGGGAGGTCGTGGGCGAGTGGCGCCCCGGCTTCACGGTCTCGGCCGGCTACAGCGCGCCGGTGGACGCGCCGCTGGGCGTCGGGACCGCGCATCGGGAGGTGCGGGCCGTCCTGGACACCCTCGCCCGCTTCAAGCGCTGGGGGCAGGTCATCGCGGTGCCCGAGCTCGGCCTGACCGGGCTGCTCGCCGGCGTGAGCGACGACCGGCTGGTCGAGTTCGTCAACCGCCACCTGGGCGCCCTCGTCGAGCACGACCGTGCCCGCGGCGGCAACCTGATCCCGACCCTGAAGGCGTACCTGGAGTCGGGGGAGCAGCAGGCCGCCGCCCGCCGTCTCCGCGTGCACCCAAACACGCTGCGGTACCGGCTGGACCGCATCCGCGAGATCTCCGGCGCGGAGCTGGACGACGGCGAGACGCGGCTCAACCTGGCGGTTGCGCTGCGCGTGCAGGGCCTGCTCGGATTGTGAGCGCCCCACGATGAACATTCGCCGGTTTTAGTGTCGGGCGACTAGAGGCCCGGAGGCACCTCCGGGTACGCTCGCGGATACTGATGCCCGACCTCGCCTTGCCGCCGCGCGCCGCGTGGCCTGGGCAGCTTCCGGAGCACCGTGCCGCGTGTGGCATGGGCTTCGTGGCGACGCCCGGCGCCGCCGCCAGCCATCGAGTCGTGCACCTCGGTGTGACCGCGCTCGCCCGACTGAGCCACCGCGGCGGCCTGGACGCGGACGGGAGGAGCGGCGACGGCGCCGGACTCATGATCCAGGTGCCGCGCCGGATCTTCGGCGGCGACGCGGCCGTCGCCGTCCTGTTCGAGTGGGACGACCGGGCCCGGGGCGAGCTCGCCGCGGCCCTTGCCGAGCACGGCCTGGACGTTGCGGACTGGCGGCGCGCGCCCGTCGACCCGGACAGCCTGGGGAGCAAGGCCCGCCGGCAGATGCCGGCCATCTGGCACGCGGTCATCTGCCGGCCCGGCGTGTCCGAGGAGCGCTGGGAGGACCTGCTCTACGCGGCCCGGCGGCTGGCCGAGCGGCGAGCCCACGCCGAGGGCATCCGCATGTACGTCGCGTCCTGCTCGTGCCGCACCGTGGTCTACAAGGGCCTGATGGCCGGCACCCACCTGGCGGACTTCTACCTGGACCTCCAGGACTCCCGGACGGAGAGCCAGCTCGCCGTCTTCCACCAGCGCTACTCGACCAACACGCTCCCCGAATGGCAGATGGCGCAGCCGTACCGCATGCTCGCGCACAACGGGGAGATCAACACCGTCACGGGCAACCGGGCGTGGATGCGCGCCCGCGAGGCGGAGCTGCCGGACCTGCTTCGGCCGGTCGTGATGTGGCCGAACGGCTCGGACTCGGCCAGCCTGGACAACGTCCTCGAGCTCCTCGTCCGGCGCGGCTTCGACCCGGCCGAGGCGCTGATGACCCTCGTCCCCGACGCCTGGGAAGGCCGCGGCGACATGGCCCCGCGGGTGCGCGACTTCTACCGGTTCCAGGCCACCCGCTTCGAGCCCTGGGACGGCCCGGCCGCCCTGGTGTTCTCTGACGGCGTGGTGGCGGGCGTCGCGCTCGATCGCAACGGCCTGCGGCCGGTCCGCTACCAGGTGGCCCGCGACGGCACGGTGGTCGCGGCCTCCGAGGCCGGCGTGATCCCGCTCGATCCGGCCGACGTGGTCGAGCGCGGCCGGCTGGGCCCGGGCCAGCTCCTCCTGGCCGACGTCCGCGAGGGCGTGACGTACCGGGACCAGGAGGCCAAGGCGCACGTGGCCGCCCGCCATGACTACGGACTGCTCGCCGACCGCGTGCTCGTCCCGGTCGAGGGGCGCCACCTCGACGCCGAGGTGCCCAACCACCTGGCCCGGCTCCAGCGCATGCACGGCTGGGGCGCCGAGGACGTCCGCATGGTCATCCAGGCCATGTCGGAGACCGGCCAGGAGCCGACGTACTCGATGGGCGACGACATCCCGATCGCGCCTTTCGGCCGCACGCCCCGCCGGCTGACCAACCACATCCGGCAGCGCTTCGCGCAGGTCACGAATCCGGCCATCGACTCCCTGCGTGAGCGGCCCGTGATGTCGCTGCGCGTCACGCTGGGCGCCCGCGGCCGCACGCTCGGGCCCGAGAACCAGGCGGGCGCCGACCTCAGCCGGCGCCAGCACCCGGCCACCGTCGGCCACGACCACCCGCTGCTCGAGCTGGAGTCGCCGGTGCTGGGGCCGGGCGAGCTCGGCCGCGTCCTGGAATCCGCCGTGGTGCTCGACGCCACCATCGGCCCGGGCGAGGACCTCCGCGCCGCGCTCGACCGGCTGTGCAAGGACGCCCAGGACGCCTCCGACAGCATCGTCGCCATCTGCGACCGCCGCGCCGGTCGGGCGCGGCCGCCCGTCCCGACGGTCCTGGCCGTGGGCGCGGTGCACGAGCGGCTGCTGCGCACCGGCCAGCGCATGCAGAAGGATCTCGTCGCCATCTGTGGTGACGCGATCGACGTGCACGACCTGGCCTGCCTGATCACGGCGGGCGCGAGCGCGGTCCACCCGTACCTGGCGCTGGCGACGGCACGCCTGATCGAGGGTGACGACAGCCAGCGGCACTACCGCCACGCGCTGGAGCACGGCTTGCTCAAGGTCATGGCGAAGATGGGCATCTCCTGCGTGGCCTCGTACTGCGGGGCGCAGGTGGGCGAGGCGCTGGGCCTGGGCGCCGAGATCATGGAGCTGTGCCTGCCCGGCATGCCGAGCCGGATCGGCGGCGCGTCGTACGCCGATCTGGAGGAACGCATCCGCGAATGGCACCGGCAGGCGTGGGAGCCCGAGCCGGAGCCGGCCGGCAAGGACGCGCTGACCGACCACGGCCGCGTCCGCTTCCGGAAGAGCGGCGAGTTCCACGCGTACAACCCGGTGGCGGTGCGGGCGGCGCAGAAGGCGGCCCAGACCGGTGACGCGGAACAGTGGCAGCGCTGGCGGGAGCTGTCGACGATGGGGCCGCCCCAGGACCTGCGCGACCTGCTCGAGATCCGGCCTGCAGCGGAGCCGGTTCCGCTCCACGAGGTGGAGCCCGCGACCGACATCCGCCGCCGCTTCGTCTCGACCGCGATGTCCCTGGGCGCGCTGTCGCCCGAGGCCCACGCCGCGCTCGCGATCGCGATGAACGAGATCGGCGCCCGCTCCAATTCCGGCGAGGGCGGCGAGGACCCCGACTTCTACGACGGTCCGGGGCCGCGGCGCGACAACAAGGTCAAGCAGGTGGCGTCGGCGCGGTTCGGCGTCACGCCCGAGTACCTGCGCCGGGCCTCCGAGCTGGAGATCAAGATCGCGCAGGGCTCCAAGCCGGGCGAGGGCGGCCAGCTGCCGGGCATCAAGGTGACCAGCCTGATCGCGCGGCTGCGCCACGCCCAGCCGGGCCAGCCGCTGATCTCGCCGCCGCCCCACCACGACATCTACTCGATCGAGGACCTGGCCCAGCTGATATACGACCTGAAGGCGATCAGCCCACACGCGCGCATCGGGGTGAAGCTGGTCTCGGAGGCGGGCGTGGGCACGATCGCGGCCGGGGTGGTCAAGGCCAGGGCCGACTACGTCCTGGTGAGCGGCCACGACGGCGGCACCGGCGCCTCCCCGCTG
>DASQZW010000266.1:0-37279 GCA_035638495.1 Terriglobales bacterium | reverse complement strand
AGCGGTACTAATAGCCCGAGGGCTTGCCCGTCTGCACCTCCACTCTCCAGCTCGCTGAAGAACGCTGGCTCGGAATCCAGTTGACACCCGCCGGCAAGCGACGGGATCTCGAATCGCCTATTTTCGGTTGACAGGATGTTTCCTTCCTTCAGACGCAGCCGCTGCCGATGTCGGCCCAGTGCATCGCGTCCCACCGCCGAGCGACCGACCGCGCACCGGAATACCCCCCGACGCGATGGCGTATGACCTCTCATGCCGCGAGAGATGACCGTCCCGGAGCGGGAGCAGTTCCTTGCCGACGTTCGCGTCGGAATGCTCAGCGTCAACGACGAGGAGGGCCGCGCGCCCCTGACAGTTCCGATCTGGTACACGTACGATTCCGGTCGAGTCACCTTCGTGACCGGCCGCCGGTCACGGAAGACCCGCCTGATCCAGCGGTCGGGCAGGCTCCGTCTTGCGGTCCAGCAGGAGACGCCACCCTACCGGTACGTCTCGGTGGAGGGGCCGGTGATCGCCATCGAGCCGGTCGATGTCGACGAGCTGAGCGGGATTCGTGAGCGCTACCTCGGTCCCGAGGCCGCCCGCCGGGCGCGTGAGAGGTCGCCCGAACCGGACCCCTCGGAGGTCATGGTCCGGATGCGGCCGGAGCGCTGGCGGACGGAGGACTACACCGACGACATGAGCTGAGCTCGCGGCGGGACCCGGTCGGCCGTCGAGTTGGTCACTACGATTCCGCCTCATCGGGGTCGCCTGGGCGTCTCTGCAGTTCCGATGCCTCTGTGCTCCTGACCTCGCGCTGGATGTTCGCGTTTTCCCGAGCAGTCGTGGCCCTTCGGCGCTTGAGCTGTTCTCTGGACAGCTGCAGGGCGTCTCGTGCCCTGCGCAGCGCCGCGTCCGTGCGGGATATGCGTTCCTCGGTCCGGGTGAAAACGTCAACCGTCACCAGACCGGCATCTCGTCCCCGTTGGTCGAGGGTGTCCTCGCGCTCGTCGGCCGCCCGGTCGCGCTGGTCGGCCGCCCGGTCGCGCTCGTCAGCCGCCCGCTCGCGCAGGTCCGCAGCCCGTTCGCGTTCGTCGGCAATCAGCTCGCGCTCATCAGCAACCCGCTCACGCTCATCGGCAATTCGATCGCGCTCATCGGCGATTCGTTCTCGCTCATCCGACATTCGTTCTCGCTCATCGGCAATCCGCTCGCGCTCGTCGACGGAGGGGGAGGACTGATCGGCAGCCTCGCCCCCTCGTTCGCGCTTCTTCCCGTCTCGCCCGCTCACCCGGGTTCCCCGCCCTCGCGTACGCCTGCGGTCTGGCAACTGCCGTGGCCCACGACGATCAGGTTAGTCGTCGCGGGGCTGAGTGGCGTTCGCACGCCGATCCCGGGGCATACGCGTGTGCCCGAGCCAGCAAGCTGGCCCACACCTCCATCGCAGCCCGCGCCGGCCGCTAGAGTGGACCGGGAGGAGCGATGCCGATGAACCCTGAGGTCGAGGACTGGTTCGCCACCAGGAAGCCACCTGCAGAGGCAGCCCTGCGCCGTGTGCGTGAGGTGATCCTGGCCGCCGATCCTCGTATGACCGAGTACGTGAAGTACGGCACCGTGCAGTTCGCCTTCGGTGGCGACATGGCGAACTTCGTGCAGACGGCCAGGAAGACCGTGTCCCTGATGTTCATGCGGGGCGGCAGGATCGAGGGCGACTTTCCGCACATCGAGGGCACCGGCAGGGCCGTCCGGTTCATGCGGTTCGCCGACGTGGCGGAGGTCGACGCACTGGCCCCCGAGTTGGCCGCGGCCGTCCGCGCCTGGTGCGCGGCGATGGCGCCCCAGTGACGAGGAGACGCTCATGAACCGGATGGACGTCGTCGAGTGGCTCCTGGATTCCGACCCCGCGATCCGCTGGCAGGTGCTGCGCGACATCACCGACGCGCCCGCGCACGAAGTCGCGGCCGAGCGCGCCCGCGTTGCCGGCGAGGGCTGGGGCGCACGGCTTCTGGCCCTCCAGCGTCAGGACGGCCAGTGGGACGGAGGCACTCCCACGTTTCGCTCCGCCGGCGCGGCGGACTGGTGGCAGTCGCTGCCACCCGAGTGTCGCGGCACCCTCTTCCCCGAGTGGACCTCGACCGCATGGAGCCTGACGCTGCTGCGGGCGTTCGGCCTCGATCCCGGCAGCGCAGGAGCGCGCCGGGCCGTCCGCCTGGTCCGCGAGCACTGCAGGTGGGAGCACGACGGCGAGCCCTTCTTCGAGGGCGAGGTGGAGCCGTGCATCAACGGCCGGGCCGTATCGATCGGAGCCTACTTCGGCGAGGACGTCCAGGGCATCGTGGACCGGCTGCTCGGTGAGCAGATGGGCGACGGCGGGTGGAACTGCGAGCAGGAGAACGGGTCGACGCGGGGCTCGTTCCACACGACCGTCGAAGTGCTGGAGGGCCTGCTGGAGTACGAGCGTGCCATCGGGGGCCGATCGGAGGTGAGCGCCGCGCGCCTCCGCGGCCAGGAGTACCTCCTCGAGCGGCGGATGCTCCGCAGGCTCACGACGGGCGAGGTGATCGACCCTGCCTGGATACAGTTCTCCTACCCGACCTACTGGCACTACGACGTCCTGAGGGGTCTCGACCACCTGCGCGCGGCCGGCGCCGTTCCGGACACGCGGCTGGCTGAGGCGATCGACCTGGTCAGGTCCCGGCGGGATTCGGAGGGCCGTTGGCCCCTCGAGAATCCCCATCCCGGCCGCCTGCACTTCGAGATGGACGAGGGCGAAGGCAAACCGAGCCGGTGGAACACGCTCCGGGCGCTGCGCGTGCTCAGGTGGTACGAGCAGGCGGGCAGCGCTCGCGAGATGCAGGGCGAGGGACGATGAGCGCGGTCACCTGCAGCGTCACCATCTCGGTCGACGGCTACATGGCGGGGCCCAACCAGGGCCTGGAGAACCCCCTGGGCGAGGGCGGCGAGAGGCTCCATCGGTGGATGTTCGAGCAGGCCGACCGGAACCCGGCTGAGGTGCGGTCCCAGACATCAGCGGGCTCGTACATCATGGGGCGCAACATGTTCGGCCCCGGTCGAGGAGACTGGGATCTCGCGTGGCATGGATGGTGGGGCGAGGACCCGCCCTACCACGCTCCGGTCTTCGTCCTGACCCACCACGCGCGTGAGCCGGTGACGATGGAAGGCGGCACCACCTTCACCTTCGTGACGCACGGCATCGAGGCGGCGCTGGAGCGGGCCAGGGTGGCAGCCGGCGATCGCGACGTCCTGATCGCCGGCGGCGCGGGCACGATCAACCAGTTCCTCGCTGCAGGCCTGATCGACGAGCTCTGGCTTCACGTCGCTCCCCTGACGCTCGGCGCCGGTGCCCGGCTGTTCGAGGGCGTGGGCCAGCTCACACTGGAGCCGATCGAGGTCCGCGGGACCGATCTGGTCAGCCACATCCGGTACCGCGTGGCCGCCGGACCCCGCGCATGACGACGGTGGTCCTCGGCGCCCTGGCGCTCGTCGCGTGGGGCGGCTTCGAGTTCGCCTTTCGCACGCCGGGCGAGGCTGGCAGCCTGCGACGCGACCGCACGGACCGCGCCAGCACCCCCCTGCTGATCGTCGCGTTTGCGCTCGCGATCGTCGTGCCCATCGTGCTCTGGCAGGCGAGCATCGGCACGATCGGCCGTGCGGCCTGGATCGGAGTCCTGCTCGCGGCCGCCGGCCTCGTCGTCCGAGCGTGGAGCATGCGCACGTTGGGCCAGGCATACAGCCGCACGCTGCGCACGGCGACCGGGCAGCGCCTGGTCGCGACCGGTCCGTACCGCTGGGTGCGCCATCCTGGCTACCTCGGGAGCATTGCCGTGTGGGTGGGCGCATCCCTCGCCTTCCACAGCTGGCTGTCAGCGCTGATCGTGGCCGTCATCATGCTCCTGGCCTACGGCTGGCGCATCCAGGCTGAGGAGCGGATGCTGATGGACCACTTCGGCGACGACTACCGGTCTTACGCCGCTCGCACCGCCCGGCTCATCCCTGGAATCTACTGAAGCCGGAGTCCGCACCCGGTCGTTGTCCAGGGACTCCCGGTCGGGGCCGCGCCGCGAATCAGGTCGAAGACGTCGACTTCTGACCGGGGTTGGTGATCGAGATCTTCCCGCCCCACATGCACGTGCACGTGTCCGTCTGGAGGAGTGCGGCCTGGCCGTAGATCTTCACCTTGGTGGCGCCCGGCGACCATGGGCTGCTGGTCGCGGGGATACAGGGCTGCGGCGTCAGCACCCCCTGTGCGGCCGCCGTGGCCGCGGCCACCTGCGGATTGGACGGCGAGATGCACATCCCGAAGGAGGGGATGTTCACCGTCGGCTTGAAGTCCATGACGGTCCCGGCGAGGCTCCCGTCGATCTCGACCGGAGGACCGGCGGGAATCGGCGTCAGCTGCGCGGGCGGGCCCTGACCCATCGTGCAGATCATCAGCGCGCCCTTCACCGCGTTCGGGGCCATGGGAAGAGAGTACGGCGGCGCGCCAGCTGCCTCCATGTCTGAAAGGGCAGACTTTGGGGCGACGCGGCGCCGTCCACCTGCCCGAGACCGCAGCCGGGTTTGGACCGGACGCTTAACCAATGGATTCGCAGGCCTTAATCAGAAATCGGGCACGATGTCGGCTGTGGCCGACAGCGTCCGCGAGCGCCGCAGAGAAAGCCTGAGCCATCCGTCGTTTGCGTCGCAGAACGGCCACGCGGCGGCGGCTCCCATGGTCAGAAGGATGCGGATCTGGGGTACCCCGGGCCAGATCTGGCTGCTGACCACCATCTTCCTGCTGGCGTCATCCGTCGTCGTCCTGTCGATCCATGCCGAGGTGGACGGTGCGCGCCAGACCTTCGACGCCATCGGCACCCACGGCGAACCGAACCTCACCTATGCGCAGGATCTGTACTTCGTCCTGGCGGCCATGGACGCGGACGCCGCCGACTACCTGCTCGTCGCAGCCAACCCGTCACCGCCGCTGACCACGGACCGGATCAGGGGGGACTACCAGGCCCTCCGCCAGACGGCCGTCAACCTCGCGATCTCGGCCGCCCAGAACGTCGTCAACAGCGACCAGCGCTACGGGCTCTACCGTCTGCAGACCAGGCTGCACCTGTTCGACTCAGACGTCGCAATCGCGTGGCAGCTCAGCGACCAGGGACGCCGTGCCGACGCGATCCTGGCCTGGGAGCAGGCGACCGATATCATGCAGAACGAGGTCGACGGCATCCTCGAGGCGGCGCTGAGCCTCGCGGACATCGATCGCCAGACCCTGGACACCGCGTATGCCCAGAGCCAGGCACAGCCGGCGCCGTCTCGCCTGCCAATCGTGGTTGCGGTCGCCGGATCGGCCGGCATCGTGTCGCTCGCGCTGCTGATGCTGTACCTGTTCCGCCGCACCAGGCGAGTCGTCAACCCTCCGCTCGTCGTGGCCGGGATACTGGCGCTGGCCATGATCGCCGGCGCGTACCAGGCTCTGGCGGTCAGCGGCGAGCGGCTGCGAACGGCGAAGCAGGCGTACGACACCGTCGACGCCATCCGTCAGACGCGAGCGTTCGTCTTCGACAGCAAGGCGGAGGAGAGCCGGTACCTCCTGGATCCGGGACGGCGGCGAATGTACGAGTCGGTGTTCCTGCTCAGGTCGCGGTCGGTGGCCACCTTCGCGTCGCGACCCACACTGGCGACCTACGACGCCGCGCTGGCCCAGCAGCTCGAGGTGCTCGAGCGCGGTGGGACGCCGGCGCTGGGAGGGAGCCTGGGGATCGCGCTGAGCGGCGTGAGCGGAGACGAGGAAGCGGCCACGGCGAGGACTGTGGTCGCTTCCTACGCGAAGTTCCAGGCAGACGATCGCGTCCTGCGGGGCGCAGTGGCGCGGAACGACGTTCGCGAGGCCGTCCGCTTGAGTCTCAGTTCACAGCCCGGCGAATCGCAGGGGGACCTGATCGCACTGGATGCCGATCTCGGAAGCTGGATCGGCATCGAACAGACCCGGGGCGATGCCAACCTGGCGACCGGCGCTCAGGCGCTGGACGGCTGGCAGTGGATCCCCCTGGCCGCCCTGGCGCTCGTGGCCGGGCTGGCGTACCTGGGGATTCGCCCCCGCCTCAGGGAGTACCCGGGCATCGTCTCCATCATCGCCGACCGTCTCACCACCTCTCGCTGACCCGCGGCGGCGAACAGCTCGTCACGATTCGACCTTCCGGGTCTGTGTCACGAGCCTCCACACGACGAGCGCCACCGTGACCCACAGCAGTGGGGTGTAGAAGGAGAGGATGAGCCACGTGGTGGCAGAGGCCGATTCGAAGGCCTTCTCGCGGATTCCCCCGACGGTCGCGTTGAGCAGGTCCAGCGCGGTCTCCACCACGAATACCCAGACCACCACGACCGCGACCCGGGAGCGGGCGCGCAGCAGCCACAGCGCGGCCAGGGCGAGGATGGCGCCTGCCACGTCACCCCAGGCGATCTCGTTGGCCAGAGCGTCCGAGATCCGGAAGCCGAAGTGCTGGGCCGAGAAGATCTGCAGCGCGACGTAGCGGAGCACCTGCACCCACAGCGGCACGCTGAGCGCGACGGCCAGCGTCTGCCGGCGCATCCACGGTGCCACGTACCATGCCGCGAGCAGGATGTAGGTGAGGAAGCTGAACGCCATTGCGATCAGCCCTGCTCCCGTCAGGCTCACTCCGCCAGCCACCCGTACGCGCGCTCGCGGGTCGAGAACCAGCCGGTCGGGAAGGTTGCCGGGCCGTCCGGGGTGGGCTCGGCGCCCGACTCCACGGTTCCCGGGGCCCCCTCCGGCACGAGGAACGCGAACTTGGTGACCCCGGCCGCGCCGTAGCGCGGGACGATGTTCTCGTCCCGCCACGCCAGTACACCCTCACCGAGCTCGTGATGGAACTCGGTCGCGTCGATGAACATGAACGGCTGGTGGAAGCGCTCGCCGGCCTCGGCCAGCAGCGCGAGGGTCTCCTTGAAACCGTCGTCGCTCATGTCTCGCGTGGTCGGAAGCCACCGGAGTTCCAGGGTGCGCCACCGCTCGTGGTTGACGACCACGCCCCAGTCGTTCCTCGCAACCTCGACAGGCTCTGCATTCATCGTCGACTCCTCCTTGTCGCTCGAGTGCGGTGCCGTGCATCGTACACGAAAAGAGGTCTATAGCACTAATTTCGTGCTGCGGAATAATAGCGGGATTATTGCACGCCTTTGGTAGTCTGGCATCGTAGGTTGATGGGGCCGCGCACCTACCACCGCCTGTGCCCGCTGTCGATGGCCCTGGAGGACGTCGGCGACAGGTGGACGCTGCACATCGTCTATGCGCTCCTCGGAGGGCCGAAGCGGTACGCGGACCTGAAGGCATTTCTCTACGGCGCCGGCTCGAACGTGCTCGGCGACCGCCTGCGGCGCCTTGCGGACGCCCAGATCGTCAGCCGCGTCGCGGGCGACCGGCCGGGCAGCGACGTCAGGTATCAGCTGACCGAGCGCGGGCTCGCCCTGGGCCCGGTGGTCCAGGCGCTCGTCCGCTGGGGGATGGCGTCGCTCACGCTCACGGCTCCGACGAGCGGACAGGCCGTCGACCGCGAGGTGTTCGACCAGCGATGGGCGATCCCGGACCCCACGCTCGTCGCCGACGAGACCTACGAGTGGACGGTCGACGGAGTGCGGTTCGGTCTCGAGGTGTCGGGGCGTTCCGTGATCCGAACCCGCGGGCCGGCTCGCGACCCGGCGGTCCGTCTCATTGCGAGCGGCGCGGCGCTCGACTCGATCCTGGCGGGCGAACGGAACCTCCAGGATGCGATCGCCGCCGGCGACGTCGTGCTGACCGGGTCTCCCGCCGCGATCCAGCGGATGTTCACCGCCATCGGCTTCCCGGTGCACATGCTCGGCGGCGATCCGACCGCCCTGCCCGACTAGCCGCTAGCTCACCTGGCGGTCGCGGCCCGCCCAGTAGCGCGCCCGGAGCACCTTCTTGTCTGCCTTTCCGACCGGCGTGAGCGGCAGGTTGTCCAGGAACTCGATCGTCTTCGGCGCGTAGACGGCTCCCTTGCGCTCCTTCACCAGCTCGATCAGCTCGGCGGGTTCCACCCGGGCCCCGGGCCGGAGGACCACCAGCGCCTTCACGGCCTCACCCCACTTCTCGTCGGGAACGCCGATCACCGCGACCGCCGACAGCGCCGGGTGGTCGGCGAGCACGTCCTCGACCTCGCGCGGGAACACGTTGAATCCGCCGCTGACGATCATGTCCTTCTTCCGATCGACGATGGAGAAGAGCCCGCCCCCGTCGCGGACGCAGATGTCGCCTGTCCGGAGCCAGCCACCCACCAGCGTGGAGGCCGTGAGGTCCGGCTGCTTCCAGTAGCCCTGCATCACCGACGGGCCCTGGATGCACAGCTCCCCGGGCGCGCCGTCTGGCGCGGGCCGACCATCATCGTCGAGCACCGCCACCCGTGAGAAGGGCATAGCCCTGCCGCACGAGGCGAGCGCGCGCACGTCCGACGGGTCGTGCTCGGCCCGCCAGAGCGACGTGCCCTGTCCGGCCGACTCGGTCTGACCGTAGATCTGGCAGAACACCGGTCCGATGCGCTCGATCGCCTCGGCCAGCCTGCCCGGCGAGATCGGGGAGGCGCCGTAGATCACCGTCTCCAGGCTCGAGAGGTCGGTGCGATCGAGCTGCGGGTCGTCGAGCAGCACGTAGATCATCGTCGGCACCAGCAGGCTCAGGTTGACGCGCTCGGCGGCGATCGCCTGCAGCCAGGCTGCCGGGTCGAAGCGACGCTGGAGGATCACGGTGCCACCGCTGAGCAGCGTGGGCATGACGAGCATGCCGGCGGCGTGCGAGATGGGCCCGACCGCCAGGTAGCGAGGCCGCTCGGGGAGGTCCCACCCCAGCGCGGTGCCGTAGTAGTGCGCGACCACTGCCCTGTTGGTCAGCGTGGCCGCTTTCGGGACCCCGGTGGTCCCGCCCGTGTAGAGGAGGTAGCCAACGTCGTCCGCCCCGTGCGGACCCGGGCCGAGCCGGCCGTCGAGCGCGACCGACGCCGCCAGTTCCTGGATGTCCCGGCCGACCTCTGCCGGCCCGAACGTGAAGACCGACTCCACGGCGGCGGACGACTCCAGCAGCTGTGCGGCCCGCTCGCCGTACGCGGGATCGACCAGCAGGAACCGCAGCTCCGCCTCGTTGCACGCGTGGAGGTGGTCGGCGAGAGAGCCCAGCGGGTGCAGCGCCGTGTACCGCCCCCCGGCGAGCGCTGGAGCGACCTGCGCCAGCCAGGCCTCCGGGCGATTGGGCGAGAGCAGGCCGACCCCCTCGCCCGGTCGCAGCCCGCGGTCGCGAAGCACCGCCACCCACCGCGCCAGCGTGTCTTCGACCTGGCGGTAGGTGAGCTCGGTTCCGTCCTGCCGGAACGCGACTCGATCGGGGAAGCGCCGCAGCACCGCGGTGACGACATCTCCGATGCTCGTGGGTTCGTACAGCCGCGTCATCCGCGGGCGATCCTCCCGACCCACGGGAACCCGGTCGGCGTGCCCGGCGGTGGGCCGGGTCCGTCCGGGGGACCGGGCGGCTCGGGGCGGAAGCCGAGCAGCCGCTCCGCGAGACGTCCGCCGGCCGCGAGCTCCTGGAACGCTGCGTCGATGTGCTGCTGCCGAACCGTGTCACCCGAGCCCGCCTGAGCGGCCCGCAGCGCCGCCTTGCGCATCAGCTCCTTGACGTAAGCCGGCGAGGCGCCGTCGGTGCGCTCGACCAGCCCCTCCAGGTCGACGCCATCGAGCGTGAGGCGTCGGGAGTAGAGATCGAAGAGCCGGCGCCGCCCGCCCTCGTCGGGCAGCGGCAGCTCGGCGGCCAGGTCGATGCGGCCGGGCCGGGCGGCAAGGGCGGGCTCCAGGATGTCGGGGCGGTTCGTGGTCAGGACGAAGATCACGTCCTGGTCGTCGTGCAGGCCGTCCATCTCGTTGAGCAGTTCGAACAGCACCGGCCGGGCACCGAAGCCGGGCATGGTGCGCTCTTCGGCGACGAGGTCGACGTCCTCGAGCACCACCATCGATGGCGCGAGCTGACGCGCCATCTGCGCGACCGTCTGGACGAGGCCCAGGCCGCGCCCCGTCGTCAGGATGACCGTGCGGCCGGGCATCCGGCCGATCAGGTACATCACCGTGAGCGTCTTCCCCGTGCCGGGAAGGCCGTAGAGGAGCATGCCGCGTTTGAGCGAGTGGCCGCCGGCGAGGAGTTCGGGGGCGTGGTCCGAGAAACCGACGGTCTGCCGCTCCACCCGGTCGAGCAGGTCGTCGGGCAGGATCACGTCCTCGCGCGTCACGTCCGGCACAGGCTGGAACTGGACCAGCGTGACCGGCCCGGGGCCGATCTGGAGCGACCCGGCGGACAGCGCGATCGTGTGGCCCCGATAGACGTTGAGGCGCGTCATCAGCCCGCGGATCTCGGCGATGAAGGATCGGGCGTCCTCGGGTCCCGCCGACATCACCTCGAGGCGCAGCTTCTGCCGCCGCGGGTCGCCCATCTCGCTGGGCCCGGTCACCAGGACCACCAGCCGCGCTTTGCCGTCGCTGACGAGGAAGAGGCCGAACTGGACGCAGGCCAGCGGCCGGCCGTCGGCGAGGTGGAAGTTGACGAAGTCGACCGGCCCCTCGATCAGCGGCGGCCGGGTCCCGGCGCCGGTGCCCCAGGTGGCCAGTTCGGAGAGGCCGACGGCCATGAACCGCTTGTTCTCCATGCTGACCCCGACGACATCCACGGTCCGGCCGTCGGCGGCCGCGTACGCGTCGAGCGCGACCTGCAGGTTGGGCTGCTCGAACGTGTCGAACTGCTCGACGATGACCGGCTGCCGCGCGAGGTCGATGCCCAGGTGATCGCGCATGCGCGTCAGGAGCGGGCTGGCCTGCCCGGCCGCGGCCCCGGCGACCTGCCGCACGAAGCCGGCGAACACGCTCGCCAGTCGGTCTGGCGACAGCTCTGAGTCGTCTATCGGTGCCACGGGTCTATTCTCGGCTGACGGACATGGGACTCAACCATGTGACCATCGAGGTCACCGACCTCGAGATCCGGCTCGACCCGCCCTGGCGGCTGCCCTAGATTCGGCCGATCAGGGTCTCCCCGACCGTCGCAATCAGGTCGTCCATCGCGGAGCCCTCCATGGTGTGGGGCTGGACGGCCAGCCGGTGCACGCCGAGCTCGGCGTACTCTCGCGCCATCGAGAGATCGGGCACGCTGGGCGGCGTGATCGTGATCTCGAGCTCTCCCAGCACGGGCGGCCGGTCGTGCCGGCGGGCGATCTCCCGGATGTCGTCCAGCGCGCCCGCGGTCTGCGCCGGCGACAGCTCCCAGCCGTACCAGCCGCTGCCGGCGAGGACCGCTCGACGGAGCGCGCCAGGCGAGTGGCCGCCGACCACAATGGGCGGATGCGGCCGCTGCACCGGACGCGGCCGCTGCACGACGCCTTCGAACGCCACGAACCGGCCCTCGAACGAGGGCGCCGGCTCGTCCCAGAGCGCGCGCATCGCGGCAAGGTACTCGTCGGTCCGAGCGCCGCGGTCGGCGAGCGAGGCGCCCAGGGCACGCAGCTCCGGCTCCACGTAGCCGACGCCGACGCCCACGATCAGCCGCCCCTTCGAGAGCACGTCGATGGACGCCAGCTGCTTGGCGAGGAGGACCGGCTGGCGCTGGGGCAGCACGATCACGCCGATCGCGAGCCGCACTCGGCTCGTGAGCGCTGCCAGGTGGGCGAGGGCCGTCACGGCCTCGAGGCGGGGCTGGGCCGGCGGGTCCGCCGCGCCGGCAGGCAGCGCGATGTGGTCGCCAACCCAGAGCGACTCGAAGCCGGCGTCCTCCGCGGCGCGTGCCCGGCGGGCCAGCGTGTCCGGCTCCGCGCTGGATCCCCGGTGCAGCCCGAACAGGGCGAGCTCGATGGTCATCGCCCAGCAAGGCTAGCGCTCCACCAGGCGCTCGACCACCGGCGCGAACGCGTCCATGAGCTCGTCGGAGACCACGACATAGGAGATGCCGAGCCGCTCCCGGCGCCGGAGCAGCGTTTCGGACATCTGGTCGACGGTGCCGACCACCGCGCTGACCGCGCCCGCCTCCGCGAGCCCGACCGCGGTCAGTCCCATCTGCATCGCGATCCAGCGCGGCACCTGGTCCCCGACCGCCATCAGGTTGAGGTTCAGCTCGAGCCGGTCGAACCGCTCCGCAGCCGCCTCGCGAAGCCAGCCGATGCGCTCGGCGGCGCCGGCCTCGGACTCCGTCGGTGCCACGCCAAGCGCGACGATGTCCGCCTCGCGGGCCGCCAGGGAGAGGAGCCGCCGGCCCGAGCCCGCCACCAGGATGGGCGGCCGCGGCCGCTGGACCGGGCCGGGCGAGATCTCCGCGCCCGTCGCCGCGTAGTGCGGGCCGGTCGCGGTCGCCGCCTGGCCCGCGAGGAGCGGCCCGATCAGCGCCAGCGACTCCGCGAGCCGCGCGACCCGCTCGCCCCCCTGGTCGAACGCCAGCCCGAGCATCCGGTTGTCCTCCGCCGCCGCCGGGCGGCCCGCCCCCAGGCCGAGCTCGAAGCGGCCGCCCGAGACCAGGTCGAGGGTCGCCGCCTCCTTCGCGAGCAGGACCGGGTTCCGAAAGTCGTTCGCGAGCACGTACGTGCCGATCCGCAGCGAGCGCGTCACGGCGGCCGCCGCAGCCAGGGCGGGCAGCGGAGACAGCGTGTACCGCAGCCCGTCGGGCATCAGGACGGTCGAGTAGCCCATGGACTCGATGCGGCGCGCCTTGGTGGTCCATTCCTCAGCCGAGCGTGCCTGGGCCGCGACCACGCCGAAACGAAACGGTCGGGATGCCGTGTGCCGTGTCATGTGCCTGCCTCCAATGCCGTTGCGCCCCACGCCCCGCTCTGGCGCTGGAGCGGGCCGCCCATCTCAGCATGGCCGACGCGGCCAGGTAGCGGCCTGATGGGCCGGCCGTGGGCTCTGCCGTACGTCAACCACCTCATTGGGGCCGGATCAGGTGGCTGCGGTACGGCAGTGCCGTCTCCGCGGTCTACCCGCCGCGCCAGTCCCGGTACAGGTCCGCGATCACGTCCTCGATCGGCGCCCGGTGCGTCTCCACGTCCAGGAGCCGGGCCCGCTCCGCGGCCGCCGCGAGGAGCCGGGGGATCGGGACGGCCGTCGCGTCGAACGCGTACTCGTGGCGCGTCGCGTCGCTGCCGAGGTGGGTGGCGCCCGGCAGGACCGGGGCCGCCGCCGCGTCCGTCTCCAGCACCAGGCGCCGCCGGTCGCCCAGCCGGCGTCGCAGGTCTCCGAACGAGCCGTCGTACGCGATCGCGCCCTCGTTGAGGAGCACGATCCGTGCCCGCAGCTGCTCGAGGTCGGGCATGTCGTGGCTCGTGATCATCACCGTCACCGCGCGCTCGCGGTTGAGCATGCGGATGGCCTCCAGCACCTCCCGCTTGACCAGCGCGTCCAGGCCGATCGTCGGCTCGTCGAGGTACAGGATCTGCGGCTCGCCCACCAGCGCCAGTGCGAGGTCGGCGCGCATGCGCTGGCCCAGGCTCAGCTCGCGGGCGGGAGCCTCCCAGAACGGGTCGAGGCCGAGCAGCTCCCGCACGAACGTGAGGGACCTCCGGTAGACGTCGTCGGGGATGTTCCACACGGTCCTGCGCCACGCGAAGGTGGCCGCGACCGGGTGGTCCCACCACAGCTCGGTGCGCTGCCCGAAGACCACGCCGATCCGGCCGACGTAGCGGACGCGGTCGCGCACCGGGTCGGCGCCGAGCGCCCGGACCGTTCCCGAATCGGGTGCGAGCAGACCGGCGAGCAGCTTGATCGTCGTGCTCTTGCCGGCCCCGTTCGGCCCGGCGTACGCGACCATCTCGCCGGCCTCGACCGCCAGGTCGATCCCGGCCAGCGCCGTGACCGTCTCATGCCTCGGACGGGTCAGGTCGCGCAGCACACCAGAGAACGAGGCCGACCGCACGCGCCTGCGAAACGACTTGCGAACTCCGCGCAGCTCAACGACGGTGGCCATGGTCCAGGTACCTCCTCGATCCCGTGCGGCGGTAGTGGCGCAGTCCGAGCCGGAACAGGACGACCGCGGACGCGGCGAGCACGATCGCGGCGAGCGGGGTGAGCCAGGCGTCCAGGGAGCCGCCGCCCGGGATGTGCAGCAGCGCCCGCGACGGCAGCCAGCTCAGCAGTCCGCTGGGCACGGCAGTGACCAGGACCAGGCGCAGGGCGCGCGGCATCGGGTCGAGCGGGAAGCTCAGGTCGCCGAGGAGGCTCGACGCCACCGAGCTGATTTCCTCCGCGCCGCGCGGCGCCCAGAACGCGGCGCAGCCCCACGAGTACATGAACGAGGTCTCCACGGCGATGGACGCGACCAGGTTGATCCCGAGCAGCGCGAACCAGCCCGGGCTCGCCGCCACGTGGAGGTGCGCGGCGGACCAGGCCATCAGGACGACGCCGAGCGTCAGCACCGGCCAGAAGTCGAACGGCGTGAAGCCGTCGGTGAGCAGGATCCGCCACATCGGCTGGGGCTGGACGAGGAGGTGGTCGAGCTGGCCGCGCCCGATGATCCGGCTCAGGTTCCACGGGCTGTCGCCCAGCGCATCCATGAGCGAGCTCACCGCGGCCCCGTACGCCAGCATGAAGACCACGGCGGCCGCCGGCCATGCGCCGATGTGGCCGAACCGCACCGCGACCAGGATCGGCGCCACCATGGCGCCCGAGTGCCAGACGAAGTCCGTGAGCGTGTGCGCGATTGCCTGCTCGCGCGTGCGCAGGATCCGGGCGAGGTTCAGACGCGCGCCGGCGCCGAGGAGACGCAGGGTCTCAGCCGCCATAGAGCGCCACCCGCTCGCGATTGCGGGCCCACGCCGCCCGGACCGCGGCGGTGAGGACGATCGCCCAGGCGGCCTGGAGGCCGAGCAGCGGGATCGGATCGCCCGTGCCCGTGTAGGTGCGCAGCGGCGCGGAGGCCGTCGAGGCGAACGGCAGCCACGCGAACACCGAGCCAAGGTGAAACGGCAGCAGGGCCAGGGGCACCCAGGCGCCCGAGCAGATGGCCTGCACGACGGCCCGAGCCGCGTTGAGCACCCAGGGCCCGATGTCGATGCGCGCGATCAGCACCGCGCAGGCCATGTCGATCGCGAGTCCGATCTCGATCGCCAGCCCGATGCTCACGACGAACAGCGCGAGGTCCGCCGCCGACGCCGGCAGCGGATCGACGCCGAGCACCGGCGCGAGCAGGAGCAGGGGCGCCGAGACGATCAGCACGGGCAGCGCCCACTCGCCGGCCATCTCGGCCGCGTACTGCGTGGCCAGCGGCAGGGGCCAGGTGAAGCGGGTTGCGATCGTCCCGTTCCACAGGGCCGCGCCGATGGGGGTGCGCACGTCGAGCTGCGCCGAGAACACCTCGGCGACCAGCGAATACGTGAGCACCGATCCCAGCCGGTAGCCGGAGACGACGGCGCCGGGCGGGATCACCGCCCGCCAGATGGCGAGCAGGATGAGGATGCGCACGAAGCGCAGGACGACCGTGGAGACCGCCCACAGCCCGTCCGAGAGCGGACCCAGCGCGGCGATGCGAACCGTCGCGAGATGCGCGCGAACGAAGTGCAAGGGATGCTGCCCTCCTGAGTGGGAGTCGGGCAGCCGGTCGCGCGGGCGCCGGTCGAGGCTCTAGGGGTGCCTCACGCGCTGAGGGGCGGCCGGCTGCGGGGCCCGAACACGCCCTCAGTTCGCATGTGCCGCCACCTCCCGATCAGGATTTCCGGCCTGCACGGCCGGACGCGCCCAGGAGTCTATCACGGCCCGGGTCAGCCGGCGGGCTGCTCAGGCCACCGGTCGCTGAGGCGGCCCAGGTCCTCAGCGCCGAGGGCGATTCCGAACCGTTCGCGGAGCAGGTCGTCCAGCTCGCCGGCGCCGACCAGCCGCTCCTCGGCCGTGCCGTCGGGCAGCGTCTCCGTCAGCAGCCGGCCGCGCAGCGTCAGCCGCCGGTCGGGAGCCGCCCGCTGCGCCGTGGCCACCCGCGTGAAGGCCGAAAGGGGGTGCGTCGACGTGAAGTGGTTGGCCATCACGTAGTCGATCGGGTGCTGCGGCTCGAGCGCGAAGCCGTACAGGTCGAGCCAGCCGTCCGGGCGCTGCGACTGAACTGCCCAGTTCCACTCGTGCTCCCGCACGACACGGTACATCCACCCGCCCTGCCGGCACGGGCGGTCGGGCTCCAGCGGGATCGGATCGAGCAGCCCGTCGCCCCCGAACCCGACGTCGGCGAGCCAGGGCCGGCCCTCGGCCAATACCAGGAGCGTCATGTGCGTCCGGGCCCTGACGAAGCCGGCGCCCATCCGGACCCGGGCGGCGAGCCGGGCCACGTCGAAGCCGGCGCGGTCGAGCAGGGCGGCGAAGAGGGCGTTGTGCTCGAAGCAGTAGCCGCCGCGGCCCCGCGCCACCAGCTTGGCCTGGACGGCGGGCAGGGAGACGTCCACGCCGCGTCCGACGATGATGTCGAGGTTCTCGAACGGGATCGCGCTGACGTGGGCGCGGTGCAGGTCGCGGAGCGCGGCCTCGGTCGGCTCCGGTAGGGCGCGGATGCCGACGCGAGCGAGGTAGGCCGGCACGTCCAGGAGCTCGGGCGTCCAGCCCGCCGGCGGCGTCGGTGCCGCGTCAGGCACCCGGCGCCGCCTCGTCTCCGCGCCGGGCGCGCCGCCGCCTGCCCTCGTGCATCGCCTGCGCGCGGGCCACCGGAATCGAGCGACCCTCCTCGACCAGGCCCGGGTCGACGCGCTGCGGCGGCGGCAGCAGCCGGGCCCACGGATCGCCGTCGCCGATCAGCCGCTGAGCGGTGCGCAGCGTGAAGTCCGACGGCGAGACGCGCTCGAGGTCCTCCCAGGCCACGGGGAACGACACCGGCGCGCCCGGACGAACGCGAGGACTGTACGCGGCCACGACCGTCCCGCCTCCGGCCCGCGTCGAGTCGACCAGCACCCGCTCGCCGCGGTCCTCCTTCAAGAACGCGGTCGTGGCGACGGCCGGGTCCAGGCGTTCGGCACGCGCGGCGACCGCGCGCGTCGCGGCGGCGACCTCCTCGGTCGTGGCGGGCGGCTGGATCGGCACGAACACGTGGAGGCCCTTCGCGCCGCTGGTCTTGACGGCGCTCGCCATGCCGGCCTCGGCCAGCACGTCGCGGACCAGCTGGGCGGCGCGGACGGCGAGCGGAAATGCGTCCGGGGAGGGCGGGTCCAGGTCGAGGACGAGGTCCGTGGGAAGGTCCCAGCGGTCGGCGCGCATCAGCGTGGGGTGGTACTCGACGGCGCGCTGGTTGGCGAACCACAGCAGCGTGCGGCGGTCGTCGCACAGCGCGTAGGACACCTCGCGCCGGGAGCTCTCGGCCCAGAGCGACACGGTCCGCACCCAGGGCGGGGCATAGGTGGGGACGTTCTTCTGCATGAACGGCGCCTGGCCGCGCAGGACCCGAATCACGGAGAGCGGGCGGTCCCGCAGCAGCGGAAGGATCCGGTCGTGGACCGCGTCCAGGTAGTCGACCAGGTCCCGCTTGGTGGCATCCGCGCCGTCGAACAGTGGCTGGTCGAGGTTGGTCAGCGCGACCCCGTCGCGCACCTCGTCGCTGCCGCTCATTCCTTCGACAGTACGCAGACGCGACCGCTCAGTTTGCCGAGCATCTGGTACACGTGCCAGCAGAGTCCTCGCCGCGTTCAGTCCGCCGGGACGTTCGACTCGAGCCAGTCGGACAGGGGCCGCATGGCCTCCCAGGCCTCGAGCACCCGCTCCCTGGCCGCCGGCGTTGCGATCCACGGTTCCAGCCCGAAGCTCCGGCCTGTCCCCACCTCGCGCCAGCGCAGCATCTCGATCCGCGGGTGATCGGCCGGGTAGCCGCGCGGCGCCGTCTTCAGCGGGTTGCCGCCGACGTTGAGCCCCCCGAGCCGCAGGCGCTCGACCGTGCGCTCCAGGTCGGCACCGGCCGGCCCGGCGACCGCCTCGCGGTAGCGTGTCAGCCAGGCGTTGTCCGGCATGTGGGCGCCGGTGGCGACGAAGAAGTCGCGGGCGTCCAGGTGGATGTAGAGGCGTCCCACCACGGCGGCGACGTTGGTCTTGTAGGGCGACTTGTCCGCCGAGAAGCGTACGTCCCGGTTGATGCGGAAGAGCTTCACGGGGCCGAGGACCGGCGAGAGCTCGGCGGCCAGGGCCTCCATCGGCCCGCGCACCTCGGTCTCGTACTGGTCGCGGTGCGCCTCGAAGTAGCGCCTGGAGTTGTCGAGCTCCAGTCCGCGGAAGAAGCCCACGAAATCACCTTTCCATCCATCGAACGACATCGCCAGCGCATCGTACGCTCAGGGCGCGGTGGCCAGGTGATCCTGCGTCGACACCCCGAGTTCCTGAAGCTGTGGTCCGGCCAGGCGATCTCGGCGTTCGGATCTCGCATCACCGCGGTCGCGATGCCCCTCGCGGCGGTCATCGTGCTCCACGCCACGCCGGTGCAGATGGGCGTGCTGGCGGCGCTGACGGTGCTGCCGCACCTGCTGTTCGGGCTGCCGGCCGGAGTGTGGGTCGACCGGCTCCCGCGCCGCACCATCCTGGTGGTGGCCGACCTGGGTCGGGCCTCCGTGCTGGGCGCCGTGCCCGCGCTGGCGCTCCTCGGCGCGCTGCGCATCGAGGACCTCTACGTGGTCGCCTTCGCGGCCGGTCTCATGACGCTGTTCTTCGACACGGCCGCCACCTCCCTGGTGCCGGCCCTGGTGGGTCGCGAGAACCTGATCCGCGCCAACGGCGCCTGGGTCCTGAACAACACGGTCGCCGGCACCGTCGGGCCGTCGGTCGGCGGCTGGCTGGTCCAGGTGCTCACGGCCCCCGTGGCGATCGCGTTCGACGCCGCGTCGTTCCTGCTCTCCGCGGGGTGCACGCTGCTGGTGCGGGTCGAGGAGGCGCCTCGCCGCGTCGGCCGGGTGCGGCTGTGGCCCGAGACCGTCGAGGGCCTGCGGGTGCTGCTGGGCAGTCCGATCCTGAGGCCGATCACGGTGGCCGCGACCGGCGGCGCGCTGGCCGGAGCGATGTACACGTCGCTGCTGGTGCTGTTCCTCGTGCGCGACCTCGGGCTCACACCGGCACTGGTCGGCCTCGCGTTCGCCGTCGGGGGCGGCGCGTCCGTGGTCGGTGCGCTTGCGGCCCGCGCAGGGAGCGAGCGGCTGGGGCCAGGGCCGGCGTTCGTGACTGGGTCGCTGCTGCTGGGTCTGGGCGTGCTGGTCGTGGCGACCGCCGCCGGCCCGCCGGCCGCGGTCCTGGTGATCCTGGTGCTGGCCATGGTGCTGGCCGGAGTCGGGCCGCCGCTGTTCAGCGTGCCCCAGACCAGCCTCCGCCAGAGCCTGACCCCGGACCACGTCCTCGGACGGGTGAACGCGGCCTGGCGCTTCCTGGTCTTCGGCGTCCAGCCAATGGGCGCGCTGCTGGGTGGGGCGCTGGGTGCGACGATCGGGCTGCGGGCGACGCTGGTCGTGAGCGGCCTCGGCATCCTGGCCGCGTGCCTGTGGGTGTTCCGGTCGCCGGTCCGGACGCTCCGGGAGATTCCCCAGCCCGAGCGCGTGAATGTGGTGTGATTCGTCCGATGAGCCGCGCCGTCGAGGAGATCAACCGCCGCATGCTCCGGGCGCGCGACGCGATGGACCGCACGTACGCGGAGCCGCTCGACGTCCCCAGCCTGGCCCGGATCGCCTGCGTCTCCGAGTCCCACTTCATCAGGACCTTCCGAGCCACGTTCGGCGAGACGCCGCACCGCTACCTCCAGCGCCGGCGGGTCGAGCGCTCGATGTTCCTGCTGCGCGAGACCGACCGCAGCCTGACCGACATCTGCCTGGACGTCGGATTCACCAGCCTGGGCACGTTCAGCCGCACGTTCCGCGAGATCGTGGGCGAGCCGCCGTCGTCCTACCGCCGGCGCGGCCGCGCGATGACCGCGCCGACCTGCTTCGTGATGGCCTGGACGAGACCGAGCAGCTCAGCAGTTTCGGAGAAGCCCGAGCCGGCCGCGCGGACCTAGAGTCTCGGGCATGTTGAACGCGATCACGATCTCACACGTCTGGGTCCTCGACCAGGACCAGGCTCTCGACTTCTACGTCGGCAAGCTCGGGCTCGAGGTCGTCGAGGACCAGGACCTCGGGTTCATGCGCTGGCTGACGGTCGGCGTACCCGGCGACGCCGGACGCCGCATCCTGCTCGAGAAGCCGGGGCCGCCGTCGATGGACGAGGCCAGCGCGGCGCAGATCCGGGAGCTGACCAGCAAGGGCGCGACCGGCTTCACCGTCGGGTTCACCACCGACGACTGCCGGAAGACGTACGAGACGCTCGTCGCCCGCGGCGTCGAGTTCACGCAGGAGCCGACCACGCAGTCGTACGGCACCGACGTCGGGCTCCGCGACCCGTTCGGCAACCACATCCGCATCGTGCAGCCGGCGGCGCAGCCGGCTTCCGCGTCCGCTCGCTAGGGACGCTTCTCGGGGGCGCGAGGGTCACCTCGCGCCCCCCCGAGGACATCCGCGAAAGCCGGCGGAACAATCGGCGGCCCGGGCCGGGTTGGAGGGAGGCGTGCCCATCGACGAGAACGCTGCTCCCACGGACCGCTCGCGCTGGCTGGCGCTGGTCGTGCTCTGCGCGGGGATGCTCATGATCGTGCTCGACGCGACCATCGTGAACGTCGCCCTGCCCTCGATCCAGCGTGACCTCGGCTTCTCCCAGGCGAGCCTGGCGTGGGTCGTCAACGCGTACCTCATCCCGTTCGGCGGCCTGCTCCTCCTGGCCGGACGCCTCGGCGACCTGGTCGGACGCAAGCGCGTCTTCATCGCCGGGCTAGCGGTGTTCACGGTCGCCTCGCTGCTGTGCGGCGTTTCGGGCAGCCAGCAGGCCCTGATCGGCGCCCGGCTGGTCCAGGGCGTCGGCGGGGCGCTGACCTCCACGGTGATCCTCGGCGTGATCGTGACCATGTTCCCGGTCCCGCGCGAACAGGCGCGGGCGATCGGCGTCTTCAGCTTCACGGCCGCGGCCGGCGGCTCGATCGGCCTGCTCGCCGGGGGCCTCCTCACGCAGGCGGTCAACTGGCACTGGATCTTCTTCGTGAACCTCCCGATCGGCGTCGCCGCGGCGGTGCTGGCGGCCCGCCTGCTCGACACCGACCGCGGGCTGGGCCTGCGCGCGGGCGCGGACGTCGCGGGCGCGGTCCTCGTCACGTCGGCGCTGATGCTGGGCGTCTACACCATCGTCGAGGCCCGGGACTACGGCTGGGGCTCGGCGCACACGCTCGGGTTCGGCGCCGTGGCGGTCCTGCTCCTGGCCGGCTTCCTCGTCCGCCAGGCCACCGCGTCCGACCCGCTTCTGCCGCTGGGGCTGTTCCGTTCGCGCAGCGTCTCGGGCGCCAACGTCGTCCAGGTCCTGATGGTCGCCGGCATGTTCGGCATGTTCTTCGTCGGCGCCCTGTACCTGCAGCGGGTGCTCCGCTACGACCCCCTGCAGATCGGGCTCGCGTTCCTGCCGGTCGCGGTCGCGATCGGCGCGCTGTCCTTCCGCTTCTCCGCCCAGCTCAACACGCGCTTCGGCGCCCGCGCCGTGCTCCTCGCCGGCCTCGGCTCGATCGTCGCCGGCCTGGCCCTGTTCGTGCGCGCGCCGATCGACGCCCGCTATGTGGTCGACGTTCTGCCGTCGATGGTGCTGCTGGGAATCGGCGGCGGCCTGTCGTTCCCGGCGGTGATGACGCTGGGGATGGCCGGCGCGACGGATCGCGACGCCGGCCTGGTCTCCGGTCTCGTCAACACGACCGCGCAGGTCGGCGGCTCGCTTGGCCTGGCGGTGCTGGCCACGATGGCCACGTCGCGGACGGACCACCTGCTCGCGAGCGGGTGGAGCGCGCCGGCCGCGCTGGCCGGCGGCTACCATCTCGCGTTCGGCATCGGGGCCTGCCTGGTGGCGGCGGCGATGGTGGTCGCCGCCGCCGTGCTGCGCTCGGACGACGGGGTGCGGTCGGAGGCGCTCCAGGAGGCCGCCTGAGGCCGGGGCTCAGCGGATCGGCCAGGCCACGTCGCACACCTCGTCGGTCGCGCCGGCGCTGAAGTAGTCGGTCCAGTACACCTCGCGCGGCGCACCGGTCATCTCCAGGCCCTGCTCGCCGATCCAGCGCTCCAGCGCGCCGTACGCCGCGCCGATGTTCTCGGGCGCCGCCTCGTTCCTGGTCAGCCGCAGGTACGCCTCCCGGTGGGCGGGGACGGTTCGCGCCGGCACGTCGGTCGAACCGGCGGGCGCGTGGGCCACGGGCGTGCAGACCTCGACCGGCACCGGCCCCTCGTTGGGGTTGCCCTCGTAGATGACGATCAGGACCGGCTCGTCCGGATGCCCGTTGCGCTGCAGGTGCGGCTGCGCCGACGTCCGCAGCCCGCCCCCCAGGGCCTCCGCCGACCGCACCACGCGGCTCATCGCGCCGGGCAGCCACTCGACCAGCTGCGCCTGGTCGACGTTCCGCTGCTCGGTCACCACCAGCTGCTCGGGCACCTCGCGAACCTCGATTTCGTTCATGCCGGCCAGGCTGCGGTCTGCCCCAGGGGCAGGGTCAAGCGGTCGCGCATACTCGACGCATGCGGTGTGAGGCGACGGCCGACCCGTCCGCGTTCCTCGACCTGACGTCGGGCTTCCTGCTCTCGGATCCCGTGGCCAACAACGTGCTGATCACGAACATCGCCGCCCGCCGCGACGGCGCGGTGACGGACCCGGCGCCGGCCACGTACGCGGCCGTGCTCGACGAGGCGGGACGGGTCGTGGGGGCCGCGATGCGCACGCCGCCGCACATGGTCGCGCTGTCGCCGATGCCCGTCGAGGCCATCGCGCCGCTGGTGGAGGCGCTGGTCGAGCGCTGTCCGGACGCTGCCGGCGTGAGCGGCATGGCGGCCGGGGCCGAAGCGTTCGCGGCGGGGTGGACGGCCCGGACCGGCGCCGCGCTCTCGGTAGCGCGGCACGAGCGCCTCTACCGCCTGGACTCCGTGGTCGCGCCGCCGGCCCCACCCGGCGCCTGGCGGCTGGCCGTCCCCGACGAGCGCGACCTGCTGGCGGCCTGGCTGCGGGCGTTCGAGGTCGAGGTCGGGCTGCCGGCCAGCCCCAGCGCCGAGCGGGACGTGGAGTGGCGCATCGCCGATCGCCGCGCGTTCGTGTGGGTCGACGGCGCGCCCGTATGCCTGGTCTGCACGAGCCGGCCGGCCGGCGGCGTCGTCCGGATCGGCCCCGTGTACACACCGCCCGAGAGCCGGCGCCGCGGGTACGCCGCGGCGCTCGTCGCGGCGTGCAGCCAGCGCGCCCTCGACGACGGCGCGGCGCTGTGCTCGCTCTACACCGACCTCGGCAACCCGACGTCGAACGGGATCTACCTGGCCGTCGGCTACCGGCCGGTCGCCGACGTCACCGCCTACCGGTTCGAGCCGGCCAGGAGCGACCCGCGCTCCTCAGGTTAGCTCGCGGAACCAGAGCAGGCTGAGCCCGGCTCCCGCGACCAGGACGAGCGCGCCCGCCATCGCGAACGGGACCGTCAGGTCGACCTTCTCGTGCTTCCACCCGAACTGCGAGCCCAGCGATGTGTAGATCTGCTGGAGCTGGCCGGCCTCGGTGGCGAAGAAGTACCTGCCGCCCGTCGTCTGGGCCATGGACTGCAGCGCCTGCTCGTCCACGCCCCCGACGTCCTGGCCGAGGACGAAGACCGGCTGGGTGCCGCGCGAGCCGACGCCCACCGTGTTGATCGGGACATGCTCCTCCTCGGCGCGCGCGGCCGCCTCCTCCGGCGGCGCACCAGCGTTGGACACGCCGTCCGTGAGGAGGACGATCATGCTGGGCGGGTGCTGGTCGCTCCACGGTCCGCTCGTGGGCGCGCCCAGCTGGTCGAGCGCCAGGTTCACCCCGTCGCCGATCGCGGTGCCGCCCCGGGCATGCAGGCTCTGCAGGCCGGACCGCAGCGCGTCGCGGTCAGGGCTCAACGGCGAGATCACGAACGCGGACGAGTTGAACGCGACCAGCCCCACCGACGCGTTGGGCGGCAGTGAGTCGACCAGGGACTGCGCCGCGTGGTTTGCCGCCGTCAGCCGCGTGGGCTGGACGTCGGTCGCCTGCATCGAGCCCGACACGTCGATCACGAGCATGACGTTGGAGCGGTCGCCGGGCACGTTGATCGTCGCCTGCGGCCTCGCGAAGCTGAACGCCAGCCCGGTCAGCGCGAGCAGGAACAGCGCCGCAGGGAGGTAGCGGCGGATGCCCGGCGCGCGGGGCACCACCTGGGAGAGCAGCTCGAGGTTGGTGAAGCGCACCGCGTAGGCGTGCCGGCGCCGCTGCGCCAGCCAGTACAGGCCCGCGAGAAGGGGGATCGCGACCAGCGCGAGCAGCGCGATCGGCGACTGGAAGCTCATCGTGGTGCCCCCTGTGTGCTGGTTGGGGCGCTGACGGCCGGAGCGTCCCACCGGCGCGGACCGCGGGCCGAGCGCAGCGCCCGGCGGGTGGCCAGGAAGTGCGCCAGGCGGGGGATCAGCTCCTCTTCCGTGCTGATCGGGAGCACGTCGACGCGGCAGCGCCGCAATACCTCGCGAAGCTCGGCGCGCTGCTCGGCCGCGGCCTCCTCGAACCGCGCTCGCAGCCGGCGGCTGGCGGTGTCCACGGTGATCTGGCGGCCGGTCTCGGGGTCCTCGAACGTCACGATGCCGATGTTCGGGATGGAGCTCTCGCGGGGGTCGGTGACGTGCACCGCTACGATCTCGTGGCGAAGGGACATCCGCGCCAGTGGCCGGTCCCAGCCGCCGGCGGTCAGGAAGTCCGTGACGAGCACCACGAGCGCGCGCCGCCGCGCCACCCGCTCGACCGTCTCCAGGGCCGACGTCAGGTCCGTCGGCCCGGCCGCCGCGGTCGCCGTCGCCTCCTCCAGGCTGGCCAGCATGCGCATCCGGTGCGCCCGGCCGGCGCGGGGCGGCACGATCCCCGGCGCACCGGCGCCGAAGACGATCACACCCACGCGGTTGCCGCTGCGCGCGAGCAGCTCGCTGGAGGCGACGGCCATCTCGTTGACCAGGCGCCCCTTCAGGCAGCGGGCGGTCCCCCAGGCCATGGACGGGCTCACGTCCAGCACCAGCCATGCGTCGAGCGCCCGCTCGGGGAACGAGTCCTTGATGAAGGGCCGCTCGCTGCGGGCGGTGAGGTTCCAGTCGATCAGGCGGGCGTCGTCGCCGGGCGTGTACTCGCGCGCGTCCGAGTACTCGATGCCGGGTCCGCGGACGAGCGACTGCTCGGCCCCGCCCAGGTGGACGCCCAGCCGGCGGAGGGCCGGCCAGCTCAGCCGCCTGAGCAGCTCGCTCACGCCGCTCGCCGAGCGATCAGGAGGCACGCCGGTCGCCGAGGCTGATCCAGGGCGGCGGGTAGCGCTCGAGCACCCGGCCGACGACGATCTCCGTCGTGAGCCCGGTCGCGATCCCGTCGTAGCTCAGCACCAGCCGGTGCCGCAGCACCTCCGGCGCGATGTCCGCGACGTCCTGCGGCAGCGCGTACGTCCGCCCCCGAATGAACGCGAGCGCCCTGGCCCCGAGCACGAGGTTGATCGACGCCCGGGGGCTGGCGCCGAAGGAGATGCCGGGCGCCAGGTCGCCGAGGCCGTACGTGGCGGGGAGGCGGGTCGCGGCGACCAGCGTGGCGGCGTAGGCCGCGACCGGCGGGTCCACGTAGACCTGGCTCGCCGCCGTCCGCATCGCTTGCAGGTCGTCCAGCGTCAGCACGGGCTGCAGCGCGATGGGCGGACCCGTGACGCGCTGGATGACCGTCAGCTCCTCGTGGAAGGACGGGTAGTCGACCAGCACCTTGAACAGGAAGCGGTCGAGCTGCGCCTCCGGCAGCGGGTAGGTGCCCTCGGCCTCGATCGGGTTCTGCGTGGCGAGGACCAGGAACGGGTCGGGGACCGGGAACGTCTGGCCGCCGATCGTCACCTGGTGCTCCTGCATGACCTCGAGCAGGGCCGACTGCACCTTGGCAGGCGCGCGGTTGATCTCGTCGGCCAGCAGCAGGTTGACGAACACGGGGCCCAGCTCGACGCTGAACTCCGCGCGGGCGGGGTGGTACACGCGGGTGCCGATGAGGTCGGCCGGGACCAGGTCGGGCGTGAACTGGATGCGGCCGAACGTCCCGCTCACGACCTCTGCGATCGCTCTGACCGTCATGGTCTTGGCGAGGCCGGGGACGCCCTCGATGATGACGTGGCCGCCCACCAGGAGCGCGACCAGGAGGCGCTCCAGCAGCCGGTCCTGGCCGACGATGAGCTTTTTCAGCTCGAACAGCGTGGGTTCGAGGGGAGAGGGCGTGACGTCGGTGTCGGCCCGGTGGACCGTCGGGAGGTTGGTGCCGGGAGTGGTCGGCAGAGCGGGGACGTCGGCGCCCGGGGACGGTGGCGGGGGGTATGCCGGATGCACCCAAAGGATGCTAGGCGGGCATGCTTAGAACTCGCTTGGAGGGCGTTCGGCCCCCTCGACAATTCCATCAGGCGCGCATGGCGACCGGGCGACACGCACGGCCGGTAAGCGTCAGCAGGTCCAGTCCGAGTCCAGGCCGGCCCAGGTGTCCAGCTCCTGGGCGATCCACACCGGGTGGCCGGAGAAGCCCGGCGTGCCGCACACGGCCTGAGGCGGCTGCCCGGCGACCCAGTCGGCCACGACGCCCGCCGGCGACCAGTCGCCGAGGATCGCCTGCCACTGGAACGAGGTGCTGTAGATCCCGACCATGTGCCCGTAGGCGGCCAGCTCGTCGATCTCCGCCTGCAGCGCCATGCGGTTCAGGTCCTGGTTCGCGGGGTCCCACGTGTTCGACTGTTCGACGTCCAGCCAGATCATCACCGTACGGCTGGCCCCGCCGCCGGCCAGGGTGGCCACCGCGAAGACGGCCTCCGCGCAGCCGATCGCGTAGGCGAGCTGCCGGTCCGGTCCACCGGCCTGGTACTGCGAGCGGCCGGCGCAGTCGGGGTTGACCTTGCCCGCGTTGTCGGGGTCGTAGCCGGAGTTGAAGTAGACCGCTCGGACCCCCCTCGCGGTCAGCCACTCCGTCCGCAGGCAGGGGTTCGCCGAGAACGCCTTGCCGTTGTTGGCGCCGATGATCGAGAAGGTGGCGCCAGCGGGCGGCACGCGGCCCGGGCACTGCGGATAGGACACGTCGTAGCCGTGCAGACGCGGCGGGTAGACCGGGCCGACCCATCCGGGCGCGACGGCCGGATGGGGCCCGGGCCGCGTCGGAACGGGGGTGGGGGTGCGGCGAGGCGTGGGCGCGGGCCTGGCGGTCGGCGAGGGCCGCACGCTGGGCGAGGGGCTGCCGGCGGCCGGAGACGCCACGAGGCCGGCGGTGACCGCCTGCCCGCTGTCGCAGGCGGTCAGTCCCGCGAGGAGGACCGCCACCGCGAGGACCGCTCCCGTGAGCTGGAACCTGCCCACTGTCCCGACCTCGATTGTTGCAGCATCCCGCCGGCGACGGGATCAGAAATCGGCCTCGACCAGGTACAGCCCGCCTGTGAAACGGTCGACCGCGTAGAGCAGGCGGTACTCGTCCACGAACACGTCGTTGATCTGCGCCGCCCCGGCGGGGGACCCCGGCGGCGCGGCCGGCACCAGGTGTCCGACCTCGCGCGGGCGGAACGGGTCGCGCACGTCGTACGCCCTGACCCCGCCGTTGAAGAACGCGCCCACCACGACGTCGTCCGAGCGCCAGGCCAGGCCGGTCGGGTCGTTCTCGTGCAGGTTGTGCGCGCCGGCGCGTCCGCCCGCGCCGCGCAGGTCCTCGATCGGGAGCGGCGCGGTGCCCAGGATGGTGGGATTGGTCTCGAACGAGATGTCCATGAGCCAGAGCGGCTTCGGCCAGTCGGCGCCGCCCTCCTGCACGGCCTCGTCCGTGACGGCCAGCAGGCCCCGACTCAGGAGCGGCACCGCGGTGTGGGTGAATCCGGGCATCGGCGGGTGGTAGTCGAGGCGCGCGACGAGCCGGGGGTGGGCGCGGTCCGCGATGTCGAGGATCAGGACGCCGGCGTCGATGTAGCCGCAGTAGGCACGGTCGGGCCGCTCTGGATAGACGTTGACGTTGTGCGAGCGAAAGCCGCTGTCGAAGCGCGGATGGCGTTCGGGCGGCGCGGCGCCGTCTCCCTCCTGCGTGCCGGGGAGCCACCAGCGGCCGACCTCGACCGGACGGACGGGATCGGCCAGGTCCAGGATGACCACGAACTGGTCGTCGCGCGGGTGGGTCGGCCTCGAGTCGGCGGTGCCGGTGCTCAGGTACGCGAAGCGGCCGTCGACGAACCAGACGCAGTGCGTCCCGCGCGACCGCGGCCCGGAGGCGTCCCAGAAGCCGATCGACCGGGGATGGTGCGGGTCGCCGGACAGGTCGAAGACCTCCAGCCCGACCGGCCCCAGCCGGGGCCCGCGCCAGCGGTTGCCCTCCTGGTAGCAGACGACCATGACGTCGCCGGCGACTGCCAGCGAGTTGGAGCGCAGGCCCTCGTGCGGCAGCGTCGTCTGCTCGACCAGTCGCGGCGCCCGTGGGTCGGTGACGTCGACGACGCTGAAGTTGACCGGGCTCGACTCGTGGGCGAGGTACAGGGTGCGCCGGCCGCGGCCGGCGTGCAGGCCGATGCCCTCGCCGACGTTGCCGCGACCCCCGAGGTCGTCGTGGCCGATGAGCCGCATGCCGGCCGCCTGCTCGTGCTCCATGCCGAATACCGTAGCCGCCGACGGGACCTGCAGGTCGCCGCCGCGGACCTAGGGGACGCGCGCAGCAGCCGTCGGTCTCACGCCGGAGCTGCCACCTCGAGGCCCTGCACCAGGGCGGCGTCGGCCATGCGCTGGTCATACGTGATGACGACTGGCTCAGGTTGTCCTTCAACTCCCGTACACCCATCCGTACCATGCGGCCACTTATGCCACATCGTGGACCTGTGGCCACGCGTGGCCTCCTTCGGCGAATGCGGGTTCAGCCCGCTCCCAGCGCTCGCAGGTTGCGGCGGCTGATGGCCAGGCTCTCGAACGGGTCGCGCCGGCACTCGTCCTGCTCGACGATCAGCCACTCGACGCCCGCGTCGCGGCACGCGGCCAGCACGTCGCTCCAGTCGAGGTTGCCCTCGCCCACCTCCGCCATCACCGGGCTGCCCTCGCTGACGTCCATGTCCTTCACGTGCACGGTCGGGGCCCGCCCCCGCAGCCGGCGGATCCACGCCGCGGGGTTGCCGCCGCCGTACTGGATCCAGTACGTGTCGACCTGGCCGTCCAGCAGCGCCGGGTCACTCGCCCGGTAGAGGATCTCCAGCCCGCTCTTGCCACCGTACCGCTGCAGCTCGAACGCGTGGTTGTGGTACGAGAGCCGGATGCCCGCCTCTCGCAGCCTGGCAGCCACCGCCGACGCCTCGACCGCGAACCGAGCGTAGCCCTCGGCCGACCGAAACTGCTGCGGCATCACGGGCACGGCCACGTGCCTGCAGCCCCACGTCCGGCAGTCCTCGGCCACGGCGTCGGTCTCGTCGCGCAGGCGATCCCAGCGCACGTGCGCGGAGCACGCGGCCAGGCGGTGCTCCCGCAGCAGGTCGCCCAACCGCGCGGCCTCGATCGGACCGAGGCCGGCCAGCTCGACGCCGTCGTAGCCGATGTCGCGGACGCGGGCCAGACCGGCCGCGATCGCTTCGGCGTCGGCGAGGTGCTGGCGCAGGGTGTAGAGCTCCGCCGCGATCATCTCAGCTCCCCCTCCGCCAGCGCGGTGCCCAGGGGCATCGGCGCCGGCCGCTCGCACGTGCTCGCGACCTCGACGTGACGGCGCTGGCTCGCCGACTCCGCGATCGACTGCATGACGTCCAGCACGTGAGCCGCGATCGCCCCGGACGCCCGCGGCGGCCGGCCCTCGCGCACCGCCTCGGCGAGGTCGATCACGCCCAGGCCGCGGCAGTTCCGGCAGTGGTCCGTGTGGTCGAACGCAAGCGGCACGTCCCGCCAGCCGTCCTCGTCGGCATGCCGGTTCATGCGCACCGGTCCTCCGAACGTGTTCGGGTCCGGGACCTCCACCACGCCGCCTCCGCCGAACACCTGCAGCTTGGGCACGTCCGCGCCCCACACACCGAACGTCGCGACCAGATTCACGAGCGCCTCGTTCTCGAACCGCAGGATCGAGGTCACGTACGTGTCCGTGCCGACGGAGAAGGACTCGCCGGCGTGCGGCCCGGACCCGATCACCCGCTCCGGGTACAGCACGCGCCCGTATGCGGTCACGGACGCGACCGGGCCCAGGAGGTTGACCAGCGCAGACACGTAGTAGACGCCGACGTCGAACAGCGGGCCCGCGCCCGGCTGGTACAGGAAGATCGGGTCGGGGTGCCAGCTCTCCGGCCCTGGCGACATGAAGAACGCCGCGCCGCCGAGCGGGCGCCCGATCGCGCCGTCGTCGAGCAGCTTGCGGCTGGTCTGGAGCCCGGCGCCGAGGACGGTGTCCGGGGCGCAGCCGAGGTGGAGCCGGCGCTCGGCGGCCACAAGCAGCAGTCGGGCCGCCTCGGCTCGGTCCATGGCCAGTGGCTTCTCGCTCCAGACGTGCTTGCCGGCCTCGAGGGCGGCCAGGTTGATCTCGAAGTGCGCGCGGGGCACGGTCAGGTCCACGACCACGTCGATCGTCCCGTCCGCGAGGAGCTCGGCCTGCGTGCAGACGCCCGGTATGCCGAACTGGGCCGCGCGCGCCTCGGCCCGCTCCATCGCCAGGTCCGAACACGCCACCACCTGCAGCGCCGGCGACGCGGTCATGTTGCGGAGATACGGTTCACTGACGGTGCCGCAGCCGATCACGCCCACCCTCATCGCACTCCCCTCGATCACGTAGTCACCCACTGGAACACCCGAACCCCATGCGGCGGCAGCCCGACCTCGGCATCGGCGTGCTCGCCGGTCTCGACGTCCCGCAGCCAGCCGCCCCCACACAGCTCGATACGAGGTGATCGCGGGCCGTCGCCCGTGTTGACCGCCCAGACATAGCATGCGCCGTCACGGTGCAGCAGGCGGTCGACCAGCACCTCTGGCAGGTCCGAGCCGACGGCACGCTGGACGCCCGCGCGCGCGCCGAGTGCCCGGTAGAGCCGCCACGTCGCCTCAGGGTTCGCGTTGGGAAGCGCCGCCGCGAAGTGCTCGACCGGGTACGTCGCCAGCACCAGCGCCCCGGCCCCGACCTCGCGCACCAGCAGCGCCGGCCGGCCGTGGGCGTCCTCGGCAACGACCCGCGTCCCCGACGCGGCGGGCACGACCAGCGGCAGCATCGCCCGGCTGTGGGCCGTGCCCGCGACGCGGAACGACAGCTCCGCGTCCACCTCCAGGTCGCCCAGTCCGCCGACCAGCCGCCACGTGACGGCGTCCTCGTCCACGCGCTGGATCAGCCCGTATCGCAGCTGGTGTTCGACGCCGAACAGCGCGTCCAGGTTCGGCCACCACGGCCCCCGCTGCTCGGCGCCGACACCCGGGAAATACGAGATGTAGACAGTCGCGCCGGCGCAGGCGCGGTCCTCCAGGGCGCGCCACGTCGGCGCGGTCAGCGCCTTGGTCGACGGCACGATCAGCAGCCGGGCGTCGGGCAGCCCGTCCACCTCGCGCGCCAGCGCGGGGGTGAGGCCCGCCTCGTGGGCCGCGATGTACGCCTGGAACGTGTTGTCGCGAACTGCGCGCCGCTCCTCCTCGCGGAAGAACGGGTAGTCGGTCTCCAGGTACGAGGAGACGAGGATCGCGGTGTCGGTCGGCGCGCGCCGACAATTCGCCGCGTCCACCGTGTCGAGCAGGCGGCGGAATCGCCTGAGCTCGAGGAGCGGCGGCTTCGGGGCGCCGTCGGTCCCGGTTACACCGAAGTGCAGCTCGAACGGGTGGTGCCGGTACGGGTCCTGGGCCGTCAGGTCGAAGTCGGTGTTGTTCCACGCGATCCAGCCCACGGCGCCGGCGAGGAGCGACGTGTGCAGCAGCTGGCGGTAGTAGTCGGCGGCGTGCTCACCTGAGGCGAAGTCGGTCGTGCATCCGAACTCCTCGAGGACGACCGGCGCGCCGACGTGGCAGAGCTCGCACGTGAACGCGGCGGCGAGGTGCTGGCGAGTCGCGTCGTCCGACATCGGGTAGACGTGCGGCCCCAGGAAGTCCACCGCCGGCGCCACGTCGCGGATCCGGAACCCGTTGTCGTGGCCCGTGACCTCGAGGCCCCAGGCGCCGTCGCCCGTCGAGACCGGCTGCGTCGCCCCGCCCGCGCGCACCGCCTGGACGAGCAGCTCCGTCCAGCTCCGCGCGTACTCGGCGCTGGTCGGGCCCCCGTACAGCGGCATCTCGTTGGACAGCAGCCAGCCCACCACGGCCGGGTGACCGCCGAACCGCTCCGCCATCGCCCGGGCGAAGAAGGCCTGCCGCGCGAGCATCCAGCCATCGCGGTAGAGGTCACGGCCCTGCCGCCATGGCACGTCCCAGTTCTCTCCGGACATGTGGCCGACGACGAACGTCGGAATCGTGCCCATGCCGGCCTCGCCCGACAGGTCGAGGAAGCGGTCGAACCGCTCGGCGCAGCCCTCGTCGATCGTGTACGGCGCCGGCATGAAGTCGGGCAGGAAGAAGAACGAACGGGTCACGTTCAGGCCGTGCTCCGCCAGGATCTGCAGCTCGTGGCGCACGACGTCCTCGTCGAAGGCCGCCGACCACATGCGGGGCCCGCCGGCCCGCGACCAGAAGTTGACGCCGACCCAGTTCGAGGACGCGCCGTCCGGCGTCGGGAGCCCGGGGGACGGCCGCTCGATCACGCGCCGGCCGACTCCGCGGGTGCGGTGCCGTTCCCGGGGCCCCCACGAAATCGCGGGGCTCCACTCTCCTCGCTCCGCTGGGGGTACCCCGGGGTGCCGATTTCGTGGGGTGGGTTCGAGTGCAGGCGGGGCACGTCGGCGAGCAGGCCGCGTGTGTAGTCGTGCTGCGGGTGCCAGAGGACGTCGTCCGTCGGGCCGCTCTCGACCAGCTGGCCCCTGCTCATCACCAGCACCCGGTCGCTGAGGTAGCCGGCCTGGCCGAGGTCGTGGGTGATGAACAGCACGGTCATGCCGAGGTCATCGCGCAAAGCGCGGAGCAGGTTGAGGATCGTGACGCGCAGCGACGCGTCGAGCATGGACGTGGGCTCGTCGGCGATCAGGAGGCGCGGGCCGACCAGGAGCGCCCTGGCCAGCATCATCCGCTGGCGCTGGCCGCCCGAGAGCTGGTGGGGCCACTTGTCGAGCAGGTCGGCGCCGAGGCCCACCCGCTCGATCGCCTCGACGACCCGGCCGTCGCGCTCGGCGCCGCGCGGCTGGTGCTCCAGGATCGTGAGCGCGCCGTACAGCAGCCGCTTCGTCGGGAAGAACTGGTTGAAGGAGCTGAACGGGTCCTGGAACACCGCCTGCACGTCGCGCCAGTAGGCCTTGAGGCCGGCCCCCCGGAGGTGCGTCACGTCCCGGCCGGCGAGGCTGAACGTGCCCTGCGTGGCGTCGAGGAGGCGCAGCAGGAGGCGGGCCAGCGTCGACTTGCCGCTGCCGCTCTGGCCGACGAGGGCCACGATCTCCCCGGCCTGGATCGAGAACGACACGTGGTCGACGGCCGCCACCGCCCGCGAGCCGGAACCGAACGTCCGGGTCAGGCCGGAGACCTCGAGGAGCGCGGCGCCGCTGCCGTTGGGGTTCGTCACACGCTCACTGTGCATGCACGGGTTCCTCCGTCCAGGCAAGAGGGGGCAGGCCCCCTCTTCCAGAACTCCCCCTCTGTCCGGGACGTTCGGGGCGCCTTCGGCGCATCCCTTCGGGTCCGAGCACGAGGCTGGGCGATCCCGGGAAGACGGACTCACACGCCGGGCAGAGCCCTGTCTTACCGCCACCTCTGATCAATTGAGCGAGTGGCCGCCTCGCAGGACGCTCACTGTGCATGCACGGGTTCCTCCGTCTGCTGGCGGACCCACCAGCACGCAGCGAACCGCCGCGTGCCGCCCGTGCGGCCCGGCACGCCGTCGCCGACCAGCGGCGGCTCCTGCTCGCGGCAGATGTCCATGACGTGGGGACAGCGCGGATGGAAGCGGCAGCCGCCGGGCGGGAAGCGCAGATCCGGCGGCGCGCCGCGGATGCCCTCGACGCGCCGGCGCCGGACCTGGGGCTCGGGCACCAGCACCGTGTCCATCAGCGCCATCGTGTACGGGTGCCGCGGCTCGTCCACGATCTCCCGGCACGAGCCCGACTCCGCCAGCTGGCCCGCGTACATGATCGCGATCCGGTCGGCGATGGTGCTGAGGAGCGGCAGGTCGTGCGTGATGAACGCCACCGCCTCGACGTGGCGGCGCCTGAGCAGTTCGCGCAGCAGCTCGGTCAGCGCCCGCTGCGAGGAGACGTCGAGCGCGGAGGTCGGCTCGTCCGCGACCAGGACGCGCGGGTTCAGCAGCGTCGAGATCACCGCCACGACCCGCTGCCGCATCCCGCCGGAGAGCTGGTGCGGGTAGCTGTCCAGCGCCCGCACCGGGAGCGACAGCTGGTCCAGGCGTTCACGCGCGCGTTCCATCGCGTCGCTCCGGCTCACATCCGGCTCGTGCGCCCGGATCACGTCGAACGCGAGGTCGCGGACGCGGGCGGTGGGGTTGAGCGCGTTCATGGCTCCCTGCGGAAGCAGGGACACCAGCTTGCCGCGCCACTCCCGCGGCACCGTGGCCAGGTTGGTGAGGTCCATCTTCTCGTCGCCGATCTGGAGCGTGCCCGCGCTCGCGAGGAGCGGCGGCCGGGCGGTGAGCGTGATCAGCGCCGCGAGCGTCGATTTGCCGCTGCCGGACTCGCCGGCGATGCCAAGCACCTCGCCCTCCAGCAGCTCGATGCTGACGTTGCTGACGGCCTGCACGTCGCGGCCGTCGTCGGTCACGTAGACGGCCGTGACGTTCCTCGCGTGGAGGACCACGCTCACGAACGTGACCCCGCAGCTGCCGCAGGCACCGAGGGCCTGCCCCCTCCTGCAAGTCTCACGAGGGGCCTCCGCCGACCGGCTCGACCTCGACCGGCGCGATGCCGACGGGGGCGCCGGCCGGCACCAGCGTCGGCTGGGCGGCACGGCGGCGGGTCGCGCCGCCGGTGCGCAGGCGCGGGTTGAACACCTCGTTGAGGCTGGTCTGGAGCAGCAGCAGCGAGAAGGAGATCACGGTCAGCAGCAGCGTGGGCGGCACGAACGCCCACCACGCGCCGTTGCGCACGGACTCCCAGAGCAGCGCCCAGTGCAGCATGATCCCGAGCGAGACGACGTTCGAGGGGCCCAGTCCGAGCAGGCTGAGCGCGGCCTCGGCCAGGATCGCCGCGGCGAGCTGGAGCACGAACGCCATCGAGATGTACGAGGCCATGTAGGGCAGGACCTCGAGCAGGATCAGCCGGGCGGTGCCGGCGCCGGAGAGCCGGGCGACGTCGACGTGCTCGCGCACGCGCAGGCTGGTCGACTGGGCGCGCACCGCGCGGGCGGTCCACGGCCAGCTGGTGACGCCGATGACGAGCGCCATCGTGAAGATGCTCCGGTTCTGCACCGCGTCCGAGAGGATGATCAGGATCACGAAGACGGGGATCGCCAGCAGCAGGTTGGTGAAGCCCGAGAGCACGTCGTCGATCAGGCCGCCGCGGAAGCCCGACAGAGCACCGATCGCGACGCCGATGAGCACCGCCACGCCGCCGGCCACGATGCCGATCACGAGGGACGTGCGGGTGCCGTACATGAGCTGGGTGAGGACGTCGTGGCCGAAGTTGTCGCTGCCCAGCCACAGCGTCCACGAGGGCGGGTCGAACAGCTTGCCGGGCAGCGCGTTCGGATCGCCGCGACCCGGCAGGAACGGACCGATGATCGCGAAGACGAGCACTGCCAGGAGGATTCCCACGCTGACCTGGAACCGCGTGTTGTGCCGGAAGCTCGACAGCATCAGCGCTCTCCTGCCTGCGCCGCGCGGATGCGCGGGTCGATGAACCCGATGACGATGTCAACGAGGAAGTTCGCCAGCACCAGCGCGACCGCGATGATGAGGGTGATGCCGGAGATGACCGGGTAGTCGTTCTGGCGGATGGCTCCGAAGAGCACGGATCCCACCCCCGGGTAGTTGAACACGATCTCCGTGATGAGGGCGCCGCCGACCAGCGTGCCCAGGGAGATGGCGAGCCCAGTGACCTGAGGCAGCGCCGCGTTGCGGAACACGTACCGCACGATGCGGTTGTCGCCGATCCCCAGGCTGCGCCCGTAGTTCACGTAGTCGGAGCCCAGCTCGTAGATCGCCATCGACCGCATGCCCACGGCCTGGCCGCCGATGAACACGACCACCAGCGAGAGGAACGGCAGCCAGTAGTGGCCGAGCGCGTCCAGGAGGAAGTCGCTCGAGAGCTCGGGTGTGTTGGAGAACGAGTAGCCGCCGCCGGCCGGGAACACGGGCACCGCGATCGCGAGTCCGAACAGGAGCAGGATCGCCAGGCAGTAGTACGGCATGCTGGACACGAACAGGGACGACACGAACGCACCGCGGTCCAGCCAGCCGCCGCGGTACGCGGCCAGCGCGCCCAGCGCGTTGCCCACGATCCAGCCGATCAGGATGGCGGGCACCTGCAGCGCGATGGTCCAGGGGAGCGACTGCCTGATCAGCTCCCAGACCGGTGTGCCCGGATAGGCGAACGAGGTCCCCAGGTTCCCGTGGGCCAGGTTGCCCAGGTAGATCAGGAACTGGTCCCAGAGCGGCTGGTCCAGGCCGAACTCGTGGACGTAGACCTCGTAGATGTGCTTCGCCTGCTCGCCGGTCGCGTTGCCGCCGATCTGGCTGATGATGATGTCGACCGGGTTCCCCGGGATCAGCCGGGGCAGGTACCAGTTGGCGACGATCGCCAGCAGCAGCACCCCCAGATACCATGCGACCTTGCCGAGGACGTACCGCCGGAACGTCTGCACCGGTCCTAGCTCTCTCCTCTCATCCGCACCTCGTCATCACCGACGCCCCGGGCCGTGGCGTGGGGGCACGAGCCCCCACACCACGATTATTGGCCCCCCCTGGTGCCCAGGGTCGCTCGGATCAGCCCTTCAACCTGATCTGGTAGAGCCACTTGATGCCGGCGCCCGCCGTGGTGGGCGGTGCCGTGGGGTGCGTGGAGTCCGGGAAGCCGGTCCACTTGGTGTCGTGGTGCTCGAAGAACTCCAGGGGCCGGTACTCCAGCGGGATCGTCGGGATGTTCTGCCGCCAGAGGTCGTCCAGCTGCGCGAACAGCGCCGGCTGGTCGGAC
>DASQZW010000265.1:0-5502 GCA_035638495.1 Terriglobales bacterium | reverse complement strand
CTCACGGCCAGCATCCGGCCGGCCGGCTCCACCACCGAGATCAGCTCACCCGGACGTGCCCGGAGCGATCGGGACAGGTGTCGGGCATCCGTCCCGACGATGTCCACGCGGTCCCCGGTGCGCTGGGCAAAAAAGTAAGGCACTCTGTGGATCGCTCCAATCTTCGGCGCGTACCCGTTAGACTGTCCCGGCCAGCGCGCTGAACCATCGGCCCCGGAGGCCGTCAACACCTGCAACGGGGGATTTCATGAACCTCATCTCCATGGTCATGACGACCAACAAGGAAATCGCGATCGGCGTCGTGGTGGTGGTCATCATCGCCGCCGCCGCCTACTTCTGGATGCGCTCGCGCAAGTCGACGGCCTAACCGTCGAGCCTTGACCCGGGCGCCGGCACGGCGCCCGGGTCGACGTCGACCCACAAACGCCGCTGCTCGCCCAGCGCGGCCAGCGCTCGCGCCAACCGGTCCCGGTTGGCGGGGTCGTTCAGCCAGCGGCTCTGCCCGGACGGGTGGGGCAGCGGGATCACAAGGGGATCGCGACCGTACGTTCGCCCGATCCGCTCCTCGAGACTGCCCGGACCCAGGAAGCGACGAATCGCCAGCTGCCCGACGAGGACCAGCACCCGAGGCTGCAGGAGCGCCAGCTCCGCCTCCAGCCAGCTCGCGCAGTTGCGCATCGCGCGACCGGACGGCGGCCGGTCCCCATTCCCGGACGGCAGCCGTCCCGGGAAGCAGCGCATGACCGGCGCGAGGTAGGTCAGCCGCCGGAACTCCTCGTCGGAGGCGAAGCCGGCACGCTCCATCCAGCGCGAGATCTCCCGGCCCGCCCTGCCGGCGAAGGGCCGCCCCACCTCGATCTCGACCGGACCCGGCGCCTGGCCGACCAGGAAGAAGGGCGCCCCCGCCTCCCCCTGGAAGTTGGGCGCCGCCGCCGGGATGATGCCGTCCCGCACGCACCGGTCGCACGCCCGGCAGGCGCGCTGCAGGTCGGTAAGCTCCTGCCTGGTGCTTCGGCTGGGCCTCATCGGCGACACGCAGGGAAGATACCGGGTGACCGCCCTGCTGGCGTTCGTGTCCGACCGCTTCGCGAGCGTCGACGAGGTCTGGCACGCCGGCGACTGGCAGGAGGAGGAGGTGCTCGACGGCCTGCGGGCGCTCGGCAGGCCGCTCACGGTGGTGAACGGCAACGCGCCGGACGACTCCCGCTACCCGATGCAGGTGCGGCGGCGACTCGAGGACCTCGAGGTGGGCATGGTGCACCGGCCGCCGCACCGGGGCGATCGGTGGGCGGCGGAGCTCGACGTCTGCATCCACGGCCACACGCACCGCTGGCGCGACGAGGTCATCGGCCGCACCCGGTTCATCAACGTGTCCACGCCGACCGCCGCCGGCTTCTCGCGGGAGCGCACGATCGGCATCCTGACCCTGAACCGCGGCCGCGCCGACCTGGAGAAGATATCCCTCCCCCCCGGCGGGGGAGGAGGGCCGGCCACGGCCCGGAGGGGGGGACTGCGTTGAGCGCCCGTCGCGGGGTCCTTTTGAGCGACCCCCCGCCGGCCGCTGGGACGGCCACCTCCCCCGCGAGGGGGCAGGGACTCCTCGTTAGATCATCCGCTCCAGGCGGGGCGCGTCCGTCAGGCCCGGGATGCGGCCGCGCTTCGTGCGCGGCTCGCCGTCCACCTCCTTGATGTCCGCCGTGAACCCGACCGGCGGCGCCGCCGAGATCGCCATGCCCACGCCGAACGAGTCCACCGGCGCGCCCGCCGCCACGAACTGGCGGATCCGCTCGGCGTCGAGGCCACCGCTGACGAAGATGCGCACACCGCGGTGGCCGGCGAGATCCAGCCGCGCCCTGACCTCCTTGACCAGGTCGACGGTGACCCGGCCCCGCTCCCACGGCGTGTCCAGACGCACGCCCTGCAGCCGCTCGCCCATCGCCTCCGCCACGCGGAGCGACTCCTCGGCCTCGTCCTTGAAGGTGTCCACCAGCACGACCCGCAGGACGTCTTCGGGCATGTGCGCGTCGAACGCGAGCGCCGCTTTCACGGTGTCGCCGAAGACCAGGATCATTGCGTGCGGCATCGTCCCCGAGGGCGCCGCCAGGCCGGCCAGCTCGGCGCCGAGCTGGGTCGCGCAGCCGGCGCAGCCGCCCACGACCGCCGCGCGCTCCATGATCGGCCCGACCAGGGGATGGACGTGGCGGGCGCCGAACGAGATGACGCGCTTGCCGCCGGCCGCGTCGACGATCTCCCGCGCGGCGGTGGCCCAGCCGGTGCAGCTCGCCAGCGTCCCCAGCACCGCCGTCTCCAGCCGGCCGAACCGCGAGTACGGCGCGCGGACCCGCATGACCACCTCGCGGGCGCTGATCGGGCTGGCGTCCGGCACCGCCCACACCTCGCCCGCGCCGGCGAGCGAGCGGCGCAGCAGGTGCAGCACGTCGTCCATGCCGCAGAGCAGCCCGGCGCGGTCGCCGAAGTACTCCATGGTGACGACGGGATCGAGGCCGGCCGCGGCCAGCGTGTCGGCGGCGCGCTTGAAGTAGATGTCGGAGGCGGGACCCTGGCAGTACTCCAGGAAGTCGGGGATGTAGGACGTCACGCTCGCGGAGAAGTGTAAGGGCCGCACAGTTCCCGCCCGGTACCTGCTTAGAATCGGAGTCGCCATGCCAGCCCCAAGCGAACAGCAGGTTCTCTCCGCCCTGTCGACGATCGTGGACCCGGACCTGGGGCGCGACGTCGTCAGCCTCGGGATGATCAAGGAGCTCCGCATCTCCGACGGCGGCGAGGTCGCGTTCACGTTCGAGCTCACGACGCCGGCCTGCCCCGTGCGCGACCGGTTCAAGACGCAGGCCGAGGAGGCGGTCGGCGCCCTGGGCGGCGTTTCAGGCGTCGCCGTGAAGATGACAGCCAACGTGCGGCCCGGCTTCATGCGGCAGGCGTCGGAGATGCTGCCGGGTGTCAAGCAGACGATCGCGGTGGCGAGCGGCAAGGGCGGCGTCGGGAAGTCGACCGTGGCCGTCAACCTGGCCGCGGCCCTGCACCGGTCGGGCGCTCGCGTCGGGCTGCTGGACGCCGACATCTACGGCCCGTCGGTCCCGGCCCTGACCGGCACCCACGAGCAGCCGAAGGTCGTCGATCAGAAGCTCGTGCCGCTCCAGGCGTACGGGCTGTCGCTGATGTCGATCGGGTTCATCGCCGGCGGCGACAAGGCCATGGTCTGGCGCGGCCCGATGGTGTCGCGCGCGATCCAGCAGATGATGGGCGACGTGCGCTGGGGTGAGCTGGACTACCTCGTGATCGACCTCCCGCCCGGCACCGGCGACGCGTCGCTGACCATCGCGCAGTCCATCCCGCTGACCGGAGTGGCGATCGTGGCGACCCCGCAGGACCTCGCGCTGGACATCGCGGTCAAGGCGCTGCAGATGTTCCGCACGCTGAACGTGACCCCGCTCGGGCTGGTCGAGAACATGAGCTGGTATGTCTGCCCGAGCTGCGGCCACGAGCACCACGTGTTCGGCCACGGCGGCGCCGAGCGGGCCGCACACCGGCTGGGGGTGCCGTTCCTGGGCGCGATCCCGCTCCACGAGGACATCCGGGTGGAGTCGGACGGAGGCGCGCCGATCGTGGTCTCGCGGCCGGACTCGCCGGCCGCGAAGGCGTTCGTCGACCTCGCGTCGCAGGTGGCGGCGCGCACGTCGATCCAGTCGTTCCGGCGCCTGCCGGTGATCAACGTCCGCTGAAAGACGCCGACCCGTTCCCGACCGCCGTCGACCTCGATCGCGCCGGCAATGTGCTCGAGATCGCGTGGGAGGACGGCGCCCGCACGCGCTATCGCGGCGCCCAGATGCGGTGGGCCTGCCCATGCGCGGAGTGCCGCGGCGAGGGCGGCTCGACCGGCCGGCTGGACACGCTGCCCGAGCTGTCCGAGGACGAGCAGCGGATGACCGACGTCGTGCTGGTCGGCCAGTACGCGCTCCAGATCGGCTTCGCCAGCGGCCACGCGACGGGGATCTACACGTTTCGCTATCTGCGGGAGCTGGCCAGCCCGGGCTGACCTGCTTTGTCCGTCGACCGGCCGTTCAGCGCCACGAGACCATGCTCTAAGCTCACTCGCCGTGGAGCTCCGGCTGGTCGTGGAATCCGCGGGCCGGCCTCCGCGGGAAGTGGCCGTCGAGGCTCAGTCCCAGCACACCGCCGGGGACCTGCTCGCCGCACTGACGCGCCACCTCGACCTCGACCAGCGGTCCGCCCTCCATCTCCAGTGCAGCCGAACGGGCGCCTGGATGAATCCCGGCCAGGAACTCGGCGGCGCCGACCTGCGTTGGGGCGACCGGCTGCGGATCGCCTCCGGCGGGGCGCCGTCTCGCGCAGACCGCGAGGCGGCCGTCGACCTGGTCGTGCTGGCGGGTCCCGCCGCCGGCACCCGTCAGCCGCTCGCCGCCGGCCAGCACCGCGTGGGCAGCACCCGGTACTCCTCAGTCATGGTCGAGGACCCGTCGGTGAGCAGCGTCCACCTGCTGGTCACCGTCACGCCCGGCGGCGACGTCTCCGTCCAGGACCAGGGCTCCGACTCCGGCAGCTGGGTCGACGACGGCCGTGTGGCCGGACCCACCGCGGTTCGGCCGGGGCAGGTCGTGCGCATCGGGGGCACGCTCCTCGCGTTCGAGTCGGCCGAGCGGTGGGTCGGACCGGAGGCACATGAGCCTCCGCCCGACGGGACGGGTCGCGTGCCGTTCAACCGTCCGCCCCGGGTCACCGCCCCGCCCACGTCGATGGACTTCGACCTCGGCGACGTGCCTGTCAGGGAGAAGACGAATCACCTGCCCATCAGCTACGCGGTGGTTCCGACGGTGTTCGCGATCCTGCTGATCCTGGTCTACCGGAACCCGCTGTTCGTCCTGTTCGCACTGCTGACGCCGGTCATGGCGGTCGTGTCGATCGCGGAGATCGGCATCCCGGCCTCGCTGTCGTACCGCAGGGCGGTGCGAACCTTCCGGTCCCACCTGCAGGAGCTGGACCGTGGCGTCGGAGCGGCCCACGAGGCGGAGGTCGCGCGGGCGCGCGCGGCCGCTCCCGACGCACCGACGCTGCTGGAGCGCGCGCGGCGCCTGGACCCGCGACTCTGGGAGCGCCGGCCCGACGACCCGGACTGGCTGTCCCTTCGGGTGGGCTGGAGCGACCGCACGCCGCCGCCCGCGTTCCGCGTGCCCGACCACGGCACGCCCGCCCTGCTGGACCAGGCGCGAGCCGTGCTGCGCCGGCACGAGGTGCTGCCGCGGCTGCCGCTGACCGTGTCCCTGGCGACCGCCCGAGTGATCGGCCTTGCGGGCGACCGGCAGACGGTCGCGGCGCTCGCGCGGTGGCAGCTGATCCAGCTCGCGGTGCTCCAGAGCCCGGAGGACCTGGTGCTGGCCGCGGCGGTCCCGGCCACGGCGCGACCGACGTCAGGACCGTTGCTACCCCGCGCGCCGACCAGGCTGCCAAAGACCTGCTCGCCCGCAT
>DASQZW010000264.1:0-7097 GCA_035638495.1 Terriglobales bacterium | reverse complement strand
GTCGGCCGCGGCCAGCTCCGCGCGGTCGAGCAGGAGCGTGATGAAACCGGCCCAGCAGCCCTCGTCGTCGCCGGCATTGGCGACCAGCTCACGGCCCCAGCGGGCGGTCTCGAAGGCGCCGCCGTCGACGCCGGCCTGCCGCAGCATCTCGGCCCAGCGGCGGGCCTGCGGCCGGCCGGCCCGATAGGCGTGCAGCGCCGCGGTCAGCGCCGGCTGGAGCGCCGCCAGCGGCGTCGCGCACAGCCGGTGGTACGTCTCCTCGATGGTGTAGCGCTGCCAGGCGGGATCCGCCCAGCCCTCGGCCTCCGAGAGGTCGAGCTCCAGGCGGCAGTCGCGGTTCAGGTCGGCCAGGCGCCGGTGGTTGCGGCGCCACCGCTGCGGCGCCCGCTCGCGCTGCAGGCGGAGGAGCGGCGCCCTGACCAGCTCGTGGTACGTGCAGACGCCGGCGTGCTCGTCGACGAAGGAGCGGTGCCGAAGCCATTCGTACAGCTCGGCCGCGTCATCCCCTCGTCCCGACAGCTCGGCGACCGCGTCCTCGTCGACGAGCCGGGGCAGGGCCGCCAGCTGGATGACCTCGCGCCGGCGCTCGCTGGTCTCCAGCCGCAGGAACTGCTCGACGGCGTCGCTGCCGGGCTGTACGAGCGCCGCGGGGTCGACCGGGCTGCGCTCGGCCAGCATCGCGACCTCGAGTGGGAGTCGGCCGGTGAGGGAGAAGATCGCTTCGACGACCGCCTCGTCACGCACGTCCTTGCTGGCCAGCAGCTGCCGCGCTTCGGCCTCGCTGAAGCGGCCGAGCTCGATCGGCTCGATCTCGGTGAGCAGGCCCGCCCACCGAACGGGGTCCAGCCGCTCCTGGCTGGCCAGCGTGATGGTGAGGTTCGCGGGGAGATCGCCGTACATCCGATGCTCGATCAGGTCGATGAGCCACGGGTCGAGCAGCGGCGAGGTGCGCTCGTATACGTCGAAGAACAGCGTGACGGGACGCCGGGAGGCGATCTGGTTGAGGTCCTGCACGAAGAGCGGGGTCAGCTCCTCGGTCGGCGTCAGCACCAGGCGGGCGTCGCCGCGGCTGCGCAGCACGCGCGTGAGCAGCCCGTGCAGGTGGTCGACCTGCTCCACGACCTCGGGCTCGACGGCCTCGGCCGCGAAGCCGACGAGCGGCACCGGCCGAGCTGCGCGCAGCCCCAGCCGGATGGCCAGGCGGGCCAGGAGGAGCGGGGCGCCGCTCTGCCACGGCGTGTCGGCCAGCAGCGCCAGGCGCCGCTCCTCGTAGCGCTGGTAGCGGCGATCGAAGTTGCGCATGCGGGCGTGCTGCGCCGCGAGCTGCTCGGCGATGGCCGCCATCGTGCCCGGCACATCGAACACGCGGTCGTCGACGATGGCCGACCGGGCGCCGCGGTCGAGCGCGATGACGTGCAGCCGGTGCAGCAGGAAGCTCTTGCCGACGCCGGGGTCGCCGAACACGTTGAAGAGGAACCGGTGGCGCGGGTCATCGACCGGGAGGGCGAGGTTCTCCTGGAACCGGGCCAGGAGGTCCTGGCGCCCGATGAATCCGGTCTGCTGCCGCCGCTGGAAGATGTCCTGCATCGACGGGTGGTCGGTCACTGCGTGTCTTCCCCGCGGGGAAGGCTACCCGGCCAGGCAACTCGCGATCGTCTCGGTCGCGATCCAGTTGCGATCCGGTGGAACGTCAGCGGTGCCCCAGACGGGCAAGTGGTCCCGCTGACGTTGCATTCGCCGCGGCACGACCCGCGATGTCTCAGCCGAGCAGGCCGCGCTCGTACGCTTCGCCAACCGCCGCAGCCCGGTCCCGTACGCCCAGCTTGCCGTAGATGTGCAGCAGGTGCGTCTTGATCGTGGCTTCGCTGATGAACAGGCGAGCTGCCGCCTCCCGGTTGGTGGCGCCGGCCGCGACCAGCCGCAGGACCTGCAGCTCCCGATCGCTCAGCGCCTCCGGGGCCGGACGCCGCATCCGTCCCATCAGCCGGCCCGCGATGGCGGGCGACAGCACCGGCTCGCCCCGGAATGCCGCCCGCACCGCCCGCACCAGCTCCTCGCGCGGTGCGTCCTTGAGCAGGTAGCCCGTCGCGCCGGCCTCGATCGCCGGCAGGACGTCCTGGTCCGTGTCGAACGTGGTGAGCACGAGCACCCGGACGTCCGGCGTCGTCCGGCGCAGCCGGGCGATCGTCTCCACGCCGCCCATCGCCGGCATGCGCAGGTCCATCAGGAGGACATCGGGGCTCAGCCGCGGGGCCAGGGCCAGCGCCTCGGCTCCATCCCGTGCTTCGCCGACCACCTCGAAGCCGGGCTCGGCCGTGAAGATCCCGCGCAGGCCGTCGCGGACCACCGGATGGTCGTCCACGACGAGGAGCCGGATCGGCTCGCCGGCGCTCACTCGCCGCCTCCGGCCGGGATGGCCGGGACGCTGGCCGCGATGGCCGTCCCGGCGCCCGGCGCGCTCTCGACCTCCAGCGTTCCGCCGACCATGCGCAGCCGCTGCTCCATGGCTCGGAGGCCGAACCCGCGCTCGGCGCCGGCCGCGAATCCGACGCCGTCGTCACGGACGTCGAGCAGCACCAGGTCGTCCGTGTAGGTGAGCGTGAGGCCCACTCGGGTCGCCGACGCATGCCTGGCGACGTTGGCCAGCGCCTCCTGCGCCGCCCGGAACAGGGTGACCTCCAGCTCGGTGAGCAGGGGCACCGGAAGGCCGCTGGTCTCCACGTTCAGCGCCACCGCCGAGGTCTCGGCCCAGCCGCGGGCCATCTCGGCGATCGCGTCGGGCAGGCGCGTGCCCTGGAGCGGCTCGGGGCCCAGGGCCTGCAGCGCGCGGCGGGCCTCGCGAAGGCTCTCCCGGGCCAGCGCGCCGGCGCGAACGACGTGGGGACGCCACTGGTCGGGCCGGCCGCCGCCCGCCTCCGCCGCCTCCAGCTGCGTGACGATCCCGGTGAGCCCCTGCGCCACCGTGTCATGGATCTCGCGGGCCAGGCGCTGGCGCTCGTCGAGCATGCCCGCCTCGCGCGCCTGCGTCAGCAGCTGCGCGTGCAGCCCGGCGTTCTCCTCCTGGGCGGCCTGCAGGTCGTCGAGCAGCTGGCGCCGCTGCTCCTGCTGCTCGCTGATCCTGGCGCCCATGAAGCTGCTGCCGCCGACGGCCACCGTCTGGAAGGCCACGATGAGCACGAGGAGCGGCAGGTTCGCCGGGTTCTTGAAGCCCGAGTCCGGCGGCACCAGGTAGATGGTGACGGAGGTGGCCGCGACGGCGAGGAAGGCGGGGACGGTCGGCAGCAGGAAGAACGCCTGGAAAAAGCCGATGCACGCGAAGGCGATGAAGTAGGCCGAGTGCGCCACGAGCGCCGCCGAAAGCGCCAGGAGACCGGTGAAGTAGACGAGCATCGGGCCGGTGCGCTCGCGCCAGGACGGCGGCGCCAGCGTGTGCAGGAGCAGCAGCCAGACCGTGGCGGCCGCGGCGAGCCCGAGCACCGTCAGCCGTTCCCGGGGGCTCGGGAACGGCTGCGTCTGGCTGAGGACCGTCGAGATCCCCAGCAGGACGTAGGGGAGGAGCGCGAGCGTCCGCGCATAGCGCCTCCCCCAGGTCCCGTTGACCTCGATCTTCATGACGTGGAGCGAGGGCGGGCCCCACAGCGAGTTGCGCCAGGTGCTCACTGCCAGCGGAACGTCCTCGCCGCCAGGAGGCCGAAGACGGCCAGGTACGCGGCCATGACCGCGAGGTGCAGCGGCTGGGGCCAGGCCCCGCCCGTGGCGTCCTGGAGCGCCTGCGCGCCGGCGCCGAGCGGCGTGAAGTCGCTGACCCGGCGTAGGACCTCGGGCATCACGGCCCGCGGAACCCACAGACCCGCGAAGAACATCACCGGGAAGATCAGGAGCGAGCCGAGACCCTGCGCGCTCCGCGTGCTCGGGGCCATCGCGGCGAGCAGCAGGCCGATGGCGAACATCGCAGCGGCGGCCAGCACGAACCCCAGCGCGTAGCCGATCGGCTGTCTCGGCAGCCCCACGCCGAAGGCCAGCCGGCCGACTCCGAGCACCAGGAGCACGGTGAAGATCGCCGTCGCCAGGCTCATCGCCAGCTGTGCTGCCAGCAGCGCCGCCGGCCGCACCGGCGTGGTCGCCAGCCGGCGCAGGATGCCCCGCTCCCGATACGCGGCGAGCGCGCTGGGAGCCACGCTCAGCGCCAGCATCACGATCGCGAACGTGACCGCGATCGGCACGTACTGGTCGATCACGCGCTGCCCGCCAAGGCTGGGCAGGGGCTGCCGGAAGCCGGGGACGCTGCCGAGGATGCCCACCAGCAGGGCCGGGAACACCACCGCGAAGAAGACGGCCAGCGGCTCCCGGAGGAACAGCCTGAGCTCCATGAGTGTCAGTCTGGGCAGTCCGGTCATTGGTCGATGTCTCCTCCTTACTCTGAGCGCCCGGTCAAGGCGACGTAGGCGTCGTCCAGGCTGGCCTGGTCGATGCGCAGGTCCCCTGCGACGACCTGGTGGCGGGCGAGGACCGAGGTCACCGCGTGGAGCAGGTTGCCGGTGCCGGTCACCACGACCTGGAGTCCGCTCCTGGTGACGCTGCGCACCTCGGGCAGCGCGGTCAGCAGCCCGTCGTCGAGGGGGGAGAGCGGGCGGAACCGGATGCGCTGCTCGGCGTCCACGCGAGCGACCAGTCCGGCAGGGGTGTCGACGGCGACCACCCGTCCGGCGACGATCACCGCCACGCGGTCGCAGAGCCGCTCGGCCTCCTCCATGGAGTGGGTGACGAGTACGACCGTGACCCCGTGTTCGCGCACCCGCTCGATCAGGTCCCACGTGTCCCGCCGCGCGTTCGGGTCGAGCCCGGTAGTCAGCTCGTCGAGGACGGCGATCTCCGGGCTGCCGACGAGCGCGAGCGCGATCGACAGCCGCTGCTTCTGGCCGCCGGAGAGCCGGCCGAACCGCGTGTCGCGGTGAGCCGTGAGCCCGACGTCCTCGAGCAGCCGCCCCGGGTCGGCGGGCCCGGGATAGAACGAGGCGTAGAGGTCCAGCGCCTCCCCGGCCTTCATCCGGTCGGGGAGCGCGCTCTCCTGGAGCTGCGCCCCGACCCTCCGACGCAGCTCGACGGCGTCGCGACGCGGGTCCAGGCCAAGCACCCTGATGGAGCCGCCGTCGGGCGTGCGCAGACCCTCGACGCACTCGACGGTCGTGGTCTTGCCGGCGCCGTTGGGACCGACGATGCCGAAGATCTCGCCTCCCTCGACGCTGAAGGAGACGCCGTCCACCGCGACGCGTTCGCCGTAGCGCTTCCGCAGGTTGTCGACTTCGATGACTGGCATGGCCCCAGCATCGGTGCGGACCCTCCGGGGCAAATCGTCCGGCCGGCTCGAATCGCATCAACCGATCGGTTGACCGGTCGTGTGTGAGACTGAGCCCTGGAGGTGCGCATGACAATCCGTTCCGTCAACCCGGCCACCGAGGAAGAGCTGGCCAGCTTCGAGGAGCACACGGCGGACGACGTGGAGCGCGCGCTGGCCCGCGCCTGGGACGCCCGCGGCGCCTGGCGGGACACGCCCGTGAGCTCGCGCGCGGCCCGGTTCGCGGAGCTCGCCACGTACCTGCGGCACGATCGACCGCGGCTGGCCACGCTGCTGACGGCCGAGATGGGCAAGCCGATCGTCGAGGCCGAGGCGGAGGTCGAGAAGTGCGCGTGGACGGCCGAGTGGTTCGCCGAGCACGTGGAGTCGATGCTGGCGCCGATCGCCGTTGCCAGCACCGCGACCGAGAGCTACGTGCGCTTCCAGCCGCTGGGCGTGGTGCTCGCCGTGATGCCATGGAACTTCCCGCTCTGGCAGGTGTTCCGGGCCGCGATCCCGGCGGTCCTGGGCGGCAACGTGATGGTGCTGAAGCACGCCTCGAACGTGCCGCAGACGGCGCTCGAGGCCGAGCGCGCGTTCGAGCGCGCGGGCTTTCCGGAGGGCGTCTTCCAGACGCTGCTCGTGGGCAGCGCGGAGGTCGCCCGCATCGTCCGCGACCGTCGCGTCGCCGCGGTCACCCTCACGGGCAGCGACGCGGCAGGGGCGCAGGTGGCGAGGGTCGCCGGCGAGGCCCTGAAGAAGTCGGTGCTCGAGTTGGGCGGCTCCGACCCGTTCGTCGTGCTGGAGGACGCCGACGTGGCGGCAGCCGCGCGCGTGGCCTGCCGGGCGCGCAACCAGAACAACGGCCAGAGCTGCATCGCCGCCAAGCGGTTCATCGTCGTCGAGGAGGTCGCCGACGAGTTCGAGCGGCGCTTCGCGGAGGCGGTCGCCGCCCTGAAGGTCGGCGACCCGATGGAGCGCGACACGAACGTCGGCCCGCTCGCCCGCGGCGACCTGGTGACCGAGCTGAGGCGCCAGGTCCAGGAGTCCGTGGCGATGGGCGCCCGCGCGGTGGTCGGCGGCGGCCGCGTCGAGCGCCGGGGCTACTACTTCGAGCCCACCGTGCTGACCGGCGTGACGCGCGGCATGCCCGTGTTCCGGGAGGAGACGTTCGGCCCGGTCGCCGCGGTGGTGCGGGTGCGGGACGAGGCGGAGGCGCTGGCGGTGGCCAACGACTCGGACTTCGGCCTCGGCTCGGCCGTGTGGACCGGGGACGTCGAGCGCGGCAAGCGCCTGGCCGCCCGGGTCGAGTCGGGGGCCGTGTTCGTGAACGGGATGGTCGCGTCGGACGCACGCCTGCCGTTCGGGGGCGTCAAGCGCTCAGGGTTCGGCCGGGAGCTCTCCCAGTTCGGCCTGCACGAGTTCCAGAACGTGCAGACGGTGTGGGTGGGCCCCGCCCGCTAGGGGTCTGGCCGGAGATGACGGCGAAGATCCGTCGGCACTTTCGGCCGGACCCCTAGTCCGGCTTGCGGCCGTACGCGATGGCGATGCTCGTGGACACCTCGAGCTGGTCGTACTCGCGCTGAACCCGGTGGATCAGGTCGCCGAACTCGCCGGACTCGAGGGCGCCGGCCGCCTCGAGGACCTGACCGAGAGAGCTGAACGCGACGCGGAAGTCCGTCGCGAGCAGCGATCCCACGCGGCCGCCCCACTCGCCGACCGGCAGGGTGACCTCGCGCCGGTTCACGCCTTCCACGCCCGC
>DASQZW010000263.1:0-8870 GCA_035638495.1 Terriglobales bacterium | reverse complement strand
CTGCCGTTGCCGAAGGTCACCAGTCCGATACCCACCAGCACGGCGGACAGCCAGTGGCGGGCCGGTGGCAGGCCCGTTGTCCATCCGCCGCGGACGATGACAATGGCGACCAGGGCCGGCCCTGCGATCGTGAACACGGTGGCCGCCAGGAGCAACGGGGGGATGCTCTGGATCGCGACCCGGATCGCCAGGTACGTGGTGCCCCAGACGATGTAGAGGCTGCCGAGGGCAGCCGCCACCGTGAGCCTGGAGGAAGTGCGCTGGCCGGCCATCGACGGGATGGTAGACGCTTGGTGGCGAGCCGACGACCGCCGGGTTGATGTTCGGCCCTGCGCTACGGGCGGCCGCCACCGACGTCGGTCACCACGTGGAGGACATAGCCCGGCTTCCCGGAGGCGTCCTCCAGGGGCACGTGGTGGACTCGGATGCGACTCCAGCGTGCCGGGCGAGGCATGCTCGGCACCAGACCTACAACGGTCCGCCTGGTAGTGCATGTTGTCCGGCTTCGGATCCTGGCCAGGGCTCCCTACTGTGCCGCTTCCACGCCGAGCTCCGCCGCGCGGCTCGCCAGCTCGACTCGCGAACGCAGGCCGAGCTTGGCGTACGCGCTGCCAAGATGCGTCTCGACGGTTCGGTGTCCTATGCCGAGGCGTGCCCCGATCTCGCGAGCGGTCAACCCCCGGACGGCGAGTCTGGCGACGTCACGCTCGCGAGGGGTGAGTCCCTCCGCCAGCGCCGTTCGCGCCCGACCGCCTTCCAGCCTCAGCAGCCGCTCGCGCCGCCACACCGCGTCAATGGCCGTATACGCCTCGACCGCCGCCTGGAGCGCGGCGCGTGCATTCTCCCCGCGCATGAGACGTGCCTTCGCGACCACCTCCAGGGCACGGGCGTGGAACAGCCGAAACCCCGTCGCCTCGAACGCCGCGGCTGCCTCCCGAGCCTCGGCCTCGGCCTGCCCCGGATCCCGGCTGAGCCGCGTCAGGCCTGCGCCCAAGCGCGCGATCGCGTCGTACAGCGGGGTCGAAAGCTCTGCCGCGATGCGTTGCAGGCGCGAGGCCGCCGTCGCGGCGGTCGGGGCGTCACCCGCCTCGACGGCAACCTGCGCCCGGTCGCACTCGACGAGCGCCGCCACCGTCAGGGCGCGCATCGCGTCCAGGCCGTCGGCGGCGTCGGTCAACGCCGACAGGGCGTCGCCGAACCGACCCTCTTGCCAGGCGAGGAAGCCGCGGGCCCAGACGCAGTGATAGCTGGCCGCGTACCAGTGGGAGTCGCCATAGGTACTGGCGCTCCGCTCCAGCAGATCACGAGCGGCATCCGTCCGGGCCAGTTCGCCGGCCACGATCGCCGCCATGGCGATCGCCCACGCCCTCCGCCGGCCCAGACCGCCGCGGCACCACGACATCGCCTCGTCGGCCCGAGCCAGGGCGGCGTGCAGGTCGCCCTCCATCCAGCGCACGCGAACCGAGATGTCCGGGAGGATGGTGTCGGGGTACGCCGAGGCGTCGGAGGCGCCCATCCGCAGTGCCGCGTCCGCGTCGGCCAGCCGTCCGGCGAAGGCCCTGATCTGCGCCAGCAGCGCCCAGTTCGTGATCGAGCGGTGGACGATCCCGCGCTCCCTCACCAGCGCGATCGCGCGCTCGACTACCCGTTCGGCCTCCTCCTCCCGTCCCTGGAGAAGGAGCGCGTAGCCGAGGGTCGTCAACACACTGGCGAGCGCCTGCTGGTCTGACTCCCGCTCCGCTTCGGCAAGGACCTGCCGCGCCGCCGCCTCCTGCCCGGCTAGGTCGCCCGACAAGCCGACCAGAAACGCGGCCATGTCGTCTGAAAGTCGCGCGTCGTGGTAGCGGCCGGCGTCCCGGAAGAGTTGGCCAGACTCCCTCGCAGCGACGAGCGCGTGCTCCACGTCACCGGTGTCCCAGCCCAGGAAGGCGGACTCGCAGTAGCGCACCTCGGCCCGGAGCCCGACGTCGTCAGACGTGGCCGCCACGTCCTGGATGGCCGCGATCGCTGTCCGCACCGCCGTCTCGCCGACCTCGAACTTGTGGTCGATGAGCCAGTTGGCCTGCCAGCGCACGTACTCCAGCACCTCCAGCCAGCGTGGGTGGCGGCCGGGCAGGATCTCGACCAGGTCGCTCAGGCTGGCGCTCGCCTCACGCAGTGCCTCGCGCTGGGAGGCGTGTCGGAGCGCCCGGCAGAGCACCTCGATGGCGGTTTCGTCGCCCGGCGCGGCAGAGCGCGCGAAGTGTGGCGCGGCGTCCGACAGCCGGTCGCTCTCCAGGAGCGCGACCGCGATCCGACGATGCAGCTCGCGCCGCCGGGGGGCGGGGATGGCGCCGTAGAGCGCCTCCTGTACAAGCGGGTGCGCGATCTCGTACACAGGCTCGCGGCTGGACCCGATCTCCGACACGAGCCGTCCCCGGATCAGCGGCTCCAGCGCCTCCGACAGCGAGGCCGAGCCGAGACCGGTGAGGCCGGGCAGCTGGCTGAGGCTGGCCCGACCCCCGAGCACCGCGAGCATCTGGAGCACGTCTCGCGCCCCGCCGCTCACGCCACCCATTTGCGACCGCACACGCTCCGTCAGCTCCTCGGGCAGCCGCATGAGATTCGGGCGTGCCCAATCAGCGCCCTCGTCAGCCAGTGCGTGCAGCAGCCCGATCGCGAAGAGCGGGACGCCGCGCGATCGCGACTCCAGCCATGCGACCAGCGCCTCCGGCGCGCGACCGTCCGGGCTCGCGGCGGCAGCCAGCTGCGCCAGCTCTTCGGTCCCCAACGCCGAGAGCTCCAGTCGCCGCAGCAGCCCGTCCTGCTCCAGCCTGAGCACCAGGTCGCCAGCCGGCGACGCGCTCAGCTCGCCCGGCCGCGCGGCGGCGATGAACAGCACCGGAGAGCGACGCAGGGCGCGCACCAGGTAGTTGAGCACCTCCAGTGAAGACGCGTCAGCCAGGTGGAGATCGTCCAAGAACACCAACACGGTGTGCTGTCGGGCCAGGTTCCCGCACAGCACGGTCATCGCCTCCAGCACTCGCGGGCGAGAGGGCAGGCGGCGCGGCGAGCCGCCCGCCGCCACCGCGGCGCTGGGGAGCACCGCAGCGGCATCATCCGTCAGCCCTCCGCACAGGCCGCGAACGGCCACTGGCCGCAGCTGCCTGAGGTAGCCCTCGAGCGCCTCCACGAAGAGGCCGAACGGGTGGGCACCGGCCAGGGAGTGGGCCCTTGCGGTAAGCGCCAGCACACGGTCGCCACAGCGCGCCACGAACTCGTCGGCCAGCCTCGTCTTGCCGATGCCGGGCGCACCGCTCAGCAGGATGCACGCGGCTTCGCCGGAGCGGGCTCGTCGGAGCGCCGCGTGCAGCTTGCCGAGATCGGCGGTACGTCCGACCAGGCCGCCACGCGCAAGCATCCGCATGCCTCTTCTTATCTGGCGCCTCCGTGAACCTCCGGGGCGCTACGGAGTCCGAGGAGGGTCGCGAGACCTCCGTAAGCGCCCGGATGCGTTCGCCGCGGGGCGTACCTACCGTGATCTGGTATGAGTACCGTTGTCAACCTGCAGGCCGTGAAGGAGCGGCAGCAGCTCGGGTGGCAGACGGGCGACTACCCGCGCATTGGCGTAACCCTGCAGATCATCGCCGAACTGCTCGTGGAGGCAGCGGACGTACGCGCAGGAGAGTCTGTTCTCGACGTCGCATGCGGGCAGGGAAATGCCGCGATCGCTGCGGCGCGTCGCTTCGCCGAGGCCACCGGCGTCGACTATGCGCCCAACCTGCTGGAGCAAGCGCGTGAGCGCGCCCGGGCCGAGGGGCTGTCCTGCGTGTTCGTCGAGGGAGACGCCGAGCGCCTGCCGTTTCCCGAAGCCGCGTTCGACGTCGTCCTGAGCACCGTCGGCGTCATGTTCGCGCCCGATCACTCACGGGCAGCCGACGAGGTGGTCCGCGTGATGAAGCCGCGTGGCCGGGTCGCGCTCAGCAGCTGGACGCCTGAGAGCCTGCCGGCCCAGCTGTTCGGTGTGGTCGGCAAGTACGCGCCACCACCGCCAGGTGTGCCCCCTGCTGCCGGATGGGGGACGGAGCAGCACCTGGCCCGGCTGTTCGGCGGTCGCGTCGAGTGGGCGTCGTTCCAGGTCCGGCAGTTCTGGTTCCGGTACCGATCGCCGCAGCACTGGGCTTCGTACTTCATCGAGCACTACGGGCCGATCACTCGTGTGGCGGGCAGCCTCGACGCCCCGACGCGGATCGCTTTCGAGCGGGACCTCACGAGTCTGGCGCAGCGGTTCAACACCGCGACCGACGGCACGATGGTGGCGCCGGGCGACTATCTGGAAGCGGTTGGAAGGCGTTCCTGAGCGATACGGGTGAGCGGGCCGAGATCGACCTCCCGGCTGCTCGGCCGGCTCTCGCCTCCGACAGGCGGCTCGCGCCCGACTGGACGCGAGCCCCCCGGCCGCCGAGCCGACGGCCCTTGAGCCCGCGGTCAGTCCGCCGGGCGGCGTCCCCAGGCGGTGACCATGAACGGAGGCGCGTAGTGGGTCGAGCCGTCCCCGGCCATCGTCCCGAGGCCGCGGTCGACATCGTCACTCGTGACCAGGCGCGCACCGACGAGGCGTGGGCCGAGCTGCTCCAGGGTGCCGCGGACCCAGTTCTCGGTCCCGCCCGATACCAGCGGGGCGTGCACGACCCCGCCCACGCGCTCCATCCCCACCGCCTTCAGCTCGCCGACCAGCCGCGGGCCGAAGCTGCCGTCAGCGCCGGCCGCGTCGAAGAGCCGGCCCACCGCGCCGTACAAGTGCTCGAACAGCGCGCGGTGCTCGGCGGGGTCCGCGTAGCAGGCCAGTGCGGCCGCCATGGGGCCCCCGAAGTGCGTGTCCTCGATCACCGCCCACCCGCCGGGTTTCAGGGCGGTGACAACGCGTCGCAGCGCGCCCCGGTGGTCAGGGATGTGTTCAACCACCGCTCGCGCGTGGGCCAGGTCGAACGCGCCGCGCTCGAGCGGGTCGCTCAGGATGTCGTGGCGGCGGACCTCCAGGTTGTCGAGGCCGTGTCCCTCAACGAAGCGCGTGTCGAGGTCGGTCGCCACGACGCGGCCGGTTGGGCCGACCCGCTCCGCGAGCCAGCACGCGATCCCGCCGGCGCCGCAGCCGACCTCCAGGCACCTCCAGCCCTCGCCGACGCCCACCCCGGCGAGGTGGCGCGCGGACTCGTCGTCGAACAGCGCCTCCAGCGCCAGCAGGCGATCGCGCTCCATCGTCCACTCCGGACTGAACACGTAAGTGGTCACCGGACACCTCCAGCAAGACAGGTGGCGGGCAGCTCGAACCAGCGCAGGCGGTCGAGCCGTCCGCCGAGGACGGCGGCCGGCCGGTCGCCGTCCGGGCGCGGGCGGGCGAGGATGGCGGCGGCGTCGCGCAGGCAGCCGGCCAGCTCGTCTTCCGCCACGAGCCGTCGGCGGGCGCCGGCGGTCGGCCACGGACCGGGCACGGCGAAGGAGAGGTCGGGAAGGCCGGCCGGCGCCGGCGGGGCGTCGCGGTGGCTCCACAGGCCCGAGCGCGCGTCGAAGCGGTAGTCGGGCAGCAGCCGCGCGCCGCAGGCGGCCACCAGGTGCACCGCCTCCACGATGTACGCGAAAGTCGGCTCGGAGAGGTAGTAGCTGAAGCTCAGCCGCGTCCAGCCGGGCTTGATCCCCAGCCAGCCGTCGACCGCCTGGGCGGCGAACTCGTACGCGCGGTCGAGGTCGATGCCCAGCAGCCGGTGGCCGTAGGGCCCGGCGCATGAGCAGCCGCCGCGCGACTGGATGCCGAACAGGTCGCTCAGCAGTGCCGTCACGAAGTTGTGGTGGAGCCGGCGGCCGTTTGGCCCGCGCACGACGAACGAGACGATCGGCAGCCGCTCGTCGTCCAGGTTGCCGAGCAGCTCCAGGGTGGGGTTGGCGCGCCAGGACGCGATCGCGCGGCGCGTGAAGTCCGCCTCCCGCTCGACGATCGCCGCAGTCCCGACGGCCTCCTTCAGCCGCATGACCAGCCCGGCCCGGATCGACTCCACGATCGCGGGCGTGCCGCCCTCCTCCCGGTGCGACACGTCGTCCACGTAGTGCTGACCGGCAGCGTGGACGTAGCTGATCGTGCCCCCGCCGGGGACGGTCGGGACGCGGTCGCGCGCCAGGTCGCGGCGGAGCACGAGGATACCGGGCGTGCCGGGGCCGCCGGGGAACTTGTGCGGCGACAGGAAGACCGCGTCCTTGCCGGCCAGCGGGCGCCCGACGGGCGGCAGCATTCGGACCTCAAGGTGCGGCGCGGCCGAGGCGTAGTCCCAGCAGGCGAGCGCGCCGTGGTGGTGCAGCAGCTCCGAGACCGCGTCGGCGTCGCTGATTCGCCCGGTGACATTGGACGCCGCGCTGAACGAGCCGATCCGCAGCGGCCGGGCGGCGTGGCGGACCAGCTCCCGCTCGAGGTGGACAAGGTCGATCCGCCCCCGCCCGTCCTCGCGGACCGCAACGACGTCGGCGACCGACTCCCGCCACGGCAGCTCGTTGGAGTGGTGCTCGTAGGGTCCGACGAGGACGATGGGGCGCAGCTCGTCCGGGACGGTCGTCACGAGTCCCAGGCGCCGGTCGAGCCGGGTGGGGATGCGCAGGCCCAGGATGCGCATGAACCGGTCGACCGCGCCGGTGGACCCGGACCCCGTGAAGACCACCGCGTGGTCGTCGCCAGCGCACACGGCGCGGTGCACCATGCGCCGGGCGTGCTCCCGCAGCATCGTCGTGTGGCGGCCGGTGGCGGACGCCTCGGTGTGGGTGTTCGCGTACCAGGGCAGCACCTCGGCGCGGATCGCGTCCTCGATGAAGTCCAGCGCCCGGCCCGAGGCCGTGTGGTCGGCGTAGATGAGCGGGCGAGTGCCGTAGGGGCCGGGGAGCGCCAGGCCGTCGCCGATCACCGATTCCCGAATCCGCTCGACCAGCGGCGTCGCCTGAGGGCGTTCGGTCGTTGTCATCCTCTCCCGACTATCCGGCTCCCGGGCGCGCCCGGCATCGGAGGATGCAGTGGTTTTTCCGTCCTCCCGGCGCCCATGCGCCTGGGACCGGATGGCAGGATGCTGCTATCCGGTCAAGCCCTGGCGGATCGCGTATGCCGCGGCCTCGGCGCGGTTGGTCACACCGGTCTTGGCGAAGATGCTGCTGACATGGTGCAGCACCGTGTTGGGGCTGATGAACAGCGCCTCGGCGATCGCGCGGTTGCTGCGCCCGTCGGCGATCAGCCGCAGCACCTCGACCTCGCGGCCGGTCAGTCCCGCCGGCCAGGCCGGCGCCGCCGGGCGCAGGGCCTGGGTGCGCAGCGCCAGCGCGCGCTCGCCGAGCCGCTGGATGCCGAGCGTCAGCGCGGTGGCGGCGACGTCGTCCAGCAGGACGACGGCCTGGCCGTAGTCGCCGGGCCGGTCCAGCGCGAGCAGCGCCCGGGCCTGGCCCTCGCGGCTCAGCGCGACCATCGGGCGTGACTGCATCCGGCCCGCGAGGGCGGCCGCATGCGCGAAGCGGCCGGCCGCCTCCTCGGGGCGCCCGAGCGTGAGCGCCAGCAGGCCCAGGTGGTACGAGACCGGCCCGAAGTAGAAGCCGCCGAAGCGCCCGGTCGCGATCGTGCGGGCCGCGTACGGCTCCAGCTCCGCGTGCAGCCTGGCGGCCGCCTCGGTGTGGCCGAGGTGGTGGCAGGCAACGCCCAGCAGGGCAAGGCTGAGGCGCCAGCCGGGATTGCGGGGCAGCGCGGCCATGTCGTCGGCCACGAGGTGCTCGACCTCGGTCCTCGCCTCCTCCAGCCGCCCCGCCTCCGCGAGCGAGGCGGCCAGCGCCGCCCGGAACACGGGCATCGCCGGGAACCGGGCGACCGCGTCCCGGGCGAGATCCAGCTGGTCCGCCGACCGGCCTCGCATGAGGTTCAGAGACGCGACGACCCCCGTGTGGTAGATCTCGACAGCGGCGTCGCCGGCCCGCCGGCCGGCCGCCAGCGCCTGGGCGGCCAGCTCGTCGGCCACGGCGAACTCGCCGGTCAGCGCGGCCCTGGCCGCGCGGGCCAGCGGCACCTGCCACGTGTAGTGGAGCTGACGCAGCTCCCGGGCGGTCCGTTCGGCCGCGGCCAGGTCGGCGTCGAAGCCGGCCAGGTCGCCCAGCTCCAGCAGGTCCACGCCGCGAAGGCCGCGGCCGCGCAGGGCCATCGCGCGGTCGCCGAGGCGCTCGGCCAGTGCGACCACCTCGGTGGCCATGGCGAGCCGCTCGTCAGCCGTCGCCGGCGGGTCGGCGCCCCAGATCGCCATGTGGCGGTCGAACAGGACCATCGCCAGCGTCGCCTCGTCGCCCAGCCGGCGAGCCAGCGCGACCGCCTCCTCGCTGAGCGTCAGCCGGCGCTCGGCCTCCGCCGTGAACGTCAGCGCCCGGGCCAGCCGCGCCAGCACGCGCGCCCGCAGCGGGCTGTCGGCCCCGGCCAGCGCCTGACGCGCCTCCTCGAGCAGCGCGACCTCGACCGGGTCGGCGACGCCGCCCGGGACCACCAGGCCGAGGCCGAGCCCGGCCCGCGCCAGCGCCTCGGGCTCGCCGATGCGCCTGGCCAGCTCCCCGGCGCTGTGGTAGGCGGCGCGCGCTGCGGGCACGTCGCCGGCGGCCATCCAGGCCTCGCCGAGCGCCAGCAGCAGCTCGCCGCGCTGCCGCTGGTCGGGCCACTTCTCCAGCTCCAGCGCGGCCAGGGCGCGCTGGAACAGCCCCGCGGCGTCCTCCCAGGCCAGCAGGTCCAGCGCCCGCCGGCCCGCCAGCGTTGCGACCCGCACCGCCCTGGCCACCTGCCCGCCCGGTGCCGCGGCGACGAAGTGGTGGGCCAGCTCAGCAAGGCTGGATCCCGC
>DASQZW010000262.1:0-2740 GCA_035638495.1 Terriglobales bacterium | reverse complement strand
GCGCGCTGGACACGATGCGGGCCGACGACGCGACCAGCCTCGAGCACGCGCTGGGGGTCTTCGGTGGCCAGGGCGCCGGATCGATCGCGGTGGAGGAGTTCGTCGAGGGCCACGAGGGCTTCTACGACACCATCACGGTGGACGGCCAGGTGGCGGCCGACTTCGCGTCGCACTATTTCCCGAACGTGCTGGAGGCGATGCGGACCCGGTGGATATCGCCCGAGTTCATCGCCACCAACCGGATCGACACCGCGCCGGAGTACGGCGAGCTGCGCGAGATGGGGCGGCGCGTCATCGCCGCCCTCGGGATCGGGACGTCCGCGACGCACATGGAATGGTTCTTCGGCCCGAAGGGGCTGAAGTTCTCCGAGATCGGCTGCCGGCCGCCCGGCGTCGGGGCCTGGGACCTGTACTCCGCGGGCAACGACATGGACGTCTACCGGGCGTGGGCGAACGCGATCGTGCACGGTCAGACCCAGTCGGCGCCGTCGCGCCAGTACGCGGCCGGGATAGTCGCGCTGCGCCCCGACCGGGACGGCCAGATCACCGGCTACAGCGGAGTGGAGGAACTGCAGCGGGCGCACGGCGAGTGGGTCATCGACGCGCACCTGCCGTCGCCGGGCACGCCCACCCAGCCGGTGGCGGCCGGGTACATGGCCAACGCCTACGTGCGGATGCGCCATCCCGACTACGACACCCTGCGCGGGATGCTCGACCACGTGGGCCGGACGCTGCACGTCTACGCCTCGTGAAGGTCACACTACTGGGGCCGCAGCGCAGGCCCACGCTGGACACGGTGGCCGCGTCGCTGTACCCGGAGGGGCCGATCGCCACCATCACCGCCGGCTGGCAGGAGCGCGAGCCGGACGACGCCGAGCTGGGCAAGCTGCTCGGCTCCCGCGACGTCAACCTCCGGCTGTACCGGCGGTGGCTCGACGTGCAGGAGCGCGACCCGCAGTTCGCCCTGGCCGAAGGCCAGCTGGCCGCGGTGCTGGAGGAACTGCAGGACATGTACCTGCTGCGCCTCGATCACGCGCTGCAGGCGGTCTACGCGATTCAGCGCCGCAGCGGCGCCCAGCGGCTGCGGGCCAGCGTGCTGGCCGAGGCCTTCGACGCCGTCCGGGAACTCGACGCCGCGCACCTGCGCCGCGTCAGCGCCGTCCGCGGCGAGTTCTACCAGCGCCTGCCGCCGCACGACCGGCCGGTGATCGCCGGGCACCGCGCCGACGTGGCCGCCCTGCTCGGCGACGCCACCGCCGTGGTCGTCGCGGGCGGGCATGTGGGCGTGCTGGCGGATGTCCTGCACCTGTTCAACATCGCCGCATCGCTGCGGTCGCCGGTGATCGCGTGGTCGGCCGGCGCGATGGCGCTGACCGGCAAGATCGTGCTCTTCAACGACCGGGCGGCCCAGGGGCCCGGCCACCCCGAGGTCTACGGCGCCGGCCTGTCCGTGCTGCGCGACATGGTCGCGCTGCCGCACGCCAGCGCGAGGCTCCTGCTCGGCGACACGCCGCGGATGGCCGTCTTCGCCCGCAGGTTCGCGCCCGCCCGCTGTGTCCTGCTGGAGCAGGGCACCCGGGTCGACGTCGAAAGCGACGGCGACCGCCCGCCCGGCGGAACGCGGGTGCTCTCCGAAGACGGCCACGTGACCACCCTGGAGGCAACCTGACCACCATCGACCGCCCGGCACCGGCGGGCCGCAAGCTCGCGATCACCAGGCTCAGGGAGCGCGGGCCCGTCGAGCCTGCAGCCGTGGACCGTTTCCTGGCCCGGTACGAGGTGCCGATCGTCGAGGGCTCCCGGTGCACGTTCCTCTACCGGGGAGAGGCCAGCGAGGTCCACCTCGTGCATCAGATCTTCGGGCTGCCCCAGCGCATCCCGCTGCGGCGGCTGCGCGGCACCGACCTGTGGTACGTGGTCCTGGAGCTGCCCGACGGCTCACGGGTCGAGTACCAGCTCGAGGTCGCCCGGGGCGACCAGCGCGAGCGCATCAACGACCCGCTGAACCCGCACGTCGCGCACAGCCCCGTGGGCAGCTCGTCGGTCTGCTACGCCCGGGGGCACGAGATCCCCGACTGGACCCAGCCTGACCCGGAGTCGCGTCCCGGGTCCCTGACCGAGCTCGCCGTGCCGAGCCGCGCGCTGCGGCGCTCGGCCCGGGTGACGCTCTACCTGCCGGCCCGGTTCCGGCGCATCGCCCGCTACCCGCTGCTGATCGTCCACGACGCCGGCGACTACCTGCAGTACGCGGCGGCCCAGACCGTGCTGGACAACCTCATCCACCGTCTCGATGTGGCCGAGACCATCGTGGCTTTCATCGACCCGGGCGACCGCCTGACCGAATACGCGAACTCGGCGGCCCACGCGCGCTACCTGACGGCCGAGCTCGTGCCGCAGCTGGAGGCCGAGTTCCCGCTCGCGGGCACGCCGTCCTCCCGGTGCCTGATGGGCGCGAGCTTCGGAGCCGTCGCGGCGCTCTCGGCCGCCTGCCGCTACCCGGGCGTCTACGGCTCGCTGCTGCTGCAGTCCGGCTCGTTCGTGTTCACCGACATCGGCAGCGACCACGGCGGCGGGCCGGCGTTCGAGCCGGTGGTGCGGTTCGTCAACCGCTACCGGGCCGCCCCGCGGCGGGTCGCCGACCGGGTGTTCGTCAGCTGCGGGGTCTACGAGCCGCTGATCATCCGCAACCGGTCCATGGTCCCCACGTTCGAGGCCGCCGGGATGGCCGTCCGGTACGTCG
>DASQZW010000261.1:0-25765 GCA_035638495.1 Terriglobales bacterium | reverse complement strand
CACACGCCCGGGACGCGAGCGATCGGGCAGCGCGTGTGGAAGCGGCAGCCCGACGGCGGAGCGAGCGGCGACGGGATCTCGCCCTCCAGGTGGACGAGCTTGCGCCGGCGCTCGACCTTGGGGTCCGGCACCGGGATCGCGGAAAGCAGCGCGGCGGTGTACGGGTGCCTCGGGTCCGTGTAGATCCGGGTGCCGTCGGCGACCTCGACGATCTTGCCGAGGTACATCACCATCACGCGGTCGCTGATGTGACGCACCACCGCCAGGTCGTGGGCGATGAACAGGTAGGTCAGCTCGAACTGGCGCTGCAGGTCCTGGAGCAGGTTGATGATCTGCCCCTGGATCGACACGTCCAGGGCCGACACCGCCTCGTCGCAGACGATCAGGCTGGGCTGGACCGACAGCGCTCGCGCGATGCCGATGCGCTGGCGCTGGCCGCCGCTGAACTCGTGCGGGTACCGGTTGTTGAAGTTGGGGTTGAGCCCCACGGTGTGGAGCAGTTCCTGCACCCGCTCGTTGCGGACGCGGCCCCGCGCGATCCGGAAGTTGTCCAGCGGCTCGGCGATGATGTCGCCGACCGTCATGCGCGGGTCCAGCGACGCGTACGGGTCCTGGAAGATCATCTGGAACTCGCGACGCTCCCGGCGCAGCTTCTCGCCGCGCAGCCGCGACAGGTCGACGTCCTTGAACCAGACGCGGCCCGAGGTCAGCGGCAGCAGCTGCGTGACCAGGCGGCCGAGCGTCGACTTGCCGCAGCCCGACTCGCCGACCAGCCCCAGGCACTCGCCGCGCCGGATCTCGAAGCTGACGCCGTCCACCGCCCTGACCGAGGCGCCCAGCCGTGCCGGGAAGTGCTTGACGACGTCCTCGGCGCGGACCAGAGGCGCCGCCGGCGCGGCCTGCGGAGCGGTGGCCGGCGCCGGCTCAGCCAACTCGCTCCTCCGTTCCCCCCCACGTCTGCTGGGGGTTCTGGGGCGGCAAATCGACTTCCTGGATCGCGTGCACGCCCGACCCGGCGCCCGGGCGCACGTCGGCCAGATCGGCGGCGCCCATCTCGGCGTACGCCCGCTCCATCGTGACCCAGCACGCCGCTCGCCGGCCCTCCCCCATCTGCTCCAGCGGCGGCTCCTCGCGGAAGCACCGGTCCACCCGGAACGGGCAGCGCGGGTGGAACCGGCAGCCGTTGGGCGGGCTGATCAGGTCCGGCGGCAGTCCCTCGATCGAGCGCAGCCGGTCATGGCGGATCGCGTCGATGCGAGGCACGGAGCGGAGCAGGGCCCACGTGTACGGGTGCTGCGGCCGCTCGAAGATCTGCTCGACCGGGCCCTCCTCGACGATCTGGCCGGCGTACATCACGATCACGCGCGAGCAGAGTCCGGCGACCACGCCCAGGTTGTGGGTGATCATGATGATCGCCGTGTTCAGCTCGCGGTTCAGGTCACGCAGGAGCTCGAGGATCTGGGCCTGCACCGTGACGTCGAGCGCCGTCGTCGGCTCGTCGGCGATGAGCATCGCGGGGTCGTTGGCCAGGCCCATCGCGATCATGGTCCGCTGGCGCATGCCGCCGCTGAGCTGGAACGGGTAGTCCCTGGCCCGCTGCTCGGCGGCCGGGACGCGGACCTTCCTGAGCAGCGCGATGGCTCGCTCCCACGCCTGCCGGCGCGGCAGCTCCTTGTGCGCCAGCATGGCCTCCTCGATCTGGAAGCCGTTCTTGAGGACCGGGTTCAGGGAGCTGAGCGGGTCCTGGAAGATCATCGCCATGTCGCGGCCGCGGAGGTCGCGCACGTCCTCTGCCCGCATGCGGAGCAGGTCGTGGCCGCGGAACCGGATCTCGCCGCTGGTCACGCGGCCGGGCTCCGGGACCAGCCCCATGATCGAGAGCGCTGTCATCGACTTGCCGCAGCCGGACTCGCCGACGATGCCGAGCGATTCGCCTGCTTCGAGGTCGAAGCTCACGCCGTTGACCGCCTGGACGACGCCGTCGTCGGTGAAGAACTGCGTGTGGAGGTCGCGCACCTCCAGGATCCGCTCGCTCACCGGCGCTGGCGGGGGTCGAGGGCGTCACGGAGGCCGTCGCCCAGGAAGTTGAACGCCATCAGCGTGATCGAGAGCCCGATCGCGGGCGCCAGCACGATGTGCGGCGCGATGCGGATCGCGTGGATACCGTCTGCCGCCATGGATCCCCACGAGGGCGTCGGCGACGGCACGCCGAGGCCGAGGAAGCTCAGGAACGCCTCGAACAGGATGGCGGCCGGAATGCCGAGCGTCGCCTGAACGATGATCGGGCCCAGCGCGTTCGGCAGCACGTGTCCGAAGAGGATCTTGGCCGGCCGGCCGCCGCTGGAACGCGACGCCTCGACGAACTCGCGCTCGCGGAGGCTGAGCGTCTGGCCCCTGGTCAGCCTCGCCATGTCCATCCAGCGGGTGGCGGCGATCGCGATGATGATCGTGCCCAGCCCGGGCTTGCCGATGAGCACGATCAGGATCATCGCGACGAGGATGTCCGGGATGCCGTAGAAGACGCTGATCACGAAGCTCAGCGCCGTGTCGATCCAGCCCCTGAAGTAGCCGGCCATGAGACCGAGCGGCACGCCGACCGCGAGCACGACCGCCTGCGTGGCCAGGCCGACGATCAGCGAGACCTGCGCGCCGATCATGATGCGGCTGAAAATGTCGCGGCCCGCCTGGTCCGTGCCCAGCAGGTGGCCGGCGCCGGGACCCATATAGGGCAGGCCGACGCCCTCGTGCGCGTACGGGTACGGCGTATACACGATCCCGACGAGCGCGACCACCACGAGCCCGATCAGGTACGCGGCGGAGACCAGCGCGAGGCGGTTGCGCCGGAGCCGGCGCCAGGCGTCCTGCCAGAGGCCGATCTGCGCCCGTGCGACCGGCGCGGCGATCAGCTGGTCGACGGTCGTGGCGGAAGTGGCCATCAGTACCTGATCCTCGGGTCGATCAGCGGGTACACCAGATCAACGATGAGGTTGGCCAGCCCGATCATGGCCGCATAGCCGGTGAACACGCCGATCACGATGTTGTAGTCGCGGTTCAGGATGCTCTGCACGAACTCCTTGCCGAGGCCCGGGATGCCGAAGATGTTCTCGATCACGACGCTGCCCGTGATGATGCCGACCACGAGCGGACCGAGGATGGTCACCACCGGGATCAGCGCGTTCCGGAGCGCGTGGCGGACGATCACGACCTGCTCGGCCAGACCCTTGGCCCGCGCGGTGCGGATGTAGTCCTGCCGGATCACCTCCAGCATGCTCGCACGCGTCAGGCGGGCCACGAAGCTGGCGTACGGGAAGCCGAGGGCGAACGCCGGGACGAGGATCTCGCCGAGGTTGCCGTAGGTGCCCGACCACCCGATCTCGTAGAAGAAGTTCCCGCCCGTCACGTTCTCCAGCCAGATCCCGAAGAGCAGCAGCAGGAACGTCGCAATGACGAAGTTGGGCATGCTGAAGCCGACGACCGACGTGGCGCTGAGCGCGTAGTCGACCCACGAGTTCTGTCGGATCGCGCCCGTCACGCCGAACAGCAGGCCGAGCCCAACGGTGAAGACGAGGGCCGCGAAGCCGATCTCCCCGCTGACCGTGGCCTCGCGCAGGACGAGCGGCGTGATGCGCACGCCGCGGTTTGCGATCGACTCACCCAGGTCCCCGTGGAGGACCAGGTTCGTCATGAAGTCCCGATACTGGACGAACAGCGGCCGGTCCAGGCCGTACTGGTGCAGGAGCGCGGCCTGCTGGCTGGGCCGCAGCCGTTCGCTGACGAACGCGTCGCCGGGCAGCCGGTGGATGCCGATGAAGACGATCGATGACACCGCCAGCGCGGTGAACGCGATCAGCAGCGTCCGCTGCCCGACGTAGAGGAGCGTGCCTCTCATGGCGGAGTGGCCGAGAGGGGCGCCCGGCGGGCGCCCCCCTCGTGACTGGACCTCAGACTAGTGCTGGAGGATCTGATACTGGTTCCACCAGTAGTCGAAGAAGTTGTTGGTCCCGGCGCCCTTCACGTAGGGCTTCATCATGAACGCGCCGACCGAGTAGTAGAGCGGCACGTAGGCCACGTTGTCGATGAGCAGCTGGCTCACCTGCTTGTAGATAGGCAGCGCGTCGCTGAGCGGCTTCGAGTCCGCCGAGGCCACCAGCTGGTCGTACTGCGGGCTGTCGAAGCCGGAGGCGCAGTTGGTGTCCGGGCAGCCGGCCACCTTGCCGAACAGGTTGTCGTACCAGTCCTGCGGGTGGTCGTAGTCGGCCTGCCAGCCCGAGCGGTTCATGACGAACTTGCCGGACAGGTAGTCCTTGATGAACTGCGAGTGCGACTCCGCCTGGACGCTGACCTGGACGCCCAGGTTGGTGTTCCACTGGTCCTGCAGGTTCTCCGCGACGGCCTTGTTGAGCGGGTTCTCCGGGTCGTAGAAGTAGGTCAGGCCCTTCGTCTTGCTGCCGTCGGGATCGGCGCTCTTCAGCAGCGACTTGGCCGTCGTCGGGTCGAACTTCGCGAGCGGGTCGGTGTTGTCACCGCCGTAGCCCTTGAGGCCCTTGGTGATCAGGCCGCCCGTTGCCGGCACGCAGACAATACCCTGGCACACGACCTGCGCCAGCTTGGCCTTGTCGATCGCGAGGGCGAACGCCTTCCGCAGGTCCTTGCCTGTCGTCGAGCCGGGCACGTCCACGAACGGGCCCTTGGCCTGCCGCGAGCTGTCCGCGACCATGTTGAAGTTGACCCAGGTCGTCCGAACCTTGGGGTGCAGCAGGAGCTGCTTGGACAGGCTCGAGGTGTTCTTGATGCGCAGGATGTCGTCGACGGGCAGGTTGCTGTAGCCGCCGAAGCCGTTGAGGTCGTACTTGCCCTGCTCGTACGCGGTCTCGCGGGTGCTGGCGTCCTTGATGATGTCCAGGTGGACGTTCTTGACGGTCGGCTTGGGCGAGCCCCACCAGTTGGAGACGGCCTGGAAGTCGACCGACTGGCCGGGCGTCCTGGCGGTCATCTTGTAGGGCCCCGTGCCGACAGCGGTGGCGGGGTTCGTCCACCAGTTCGCGGGATCCTTCTGGACCACCTTCTGGTCGACGATCATGCCGGTGGTGGACTCCAGCGTGATGGCGGCGAGGAACCAGCCGGCCGGCTGGGCCAGCTTCGCGACCACGGTGCTGTCGTCAGGAGCGCTCAGGCCTGACATCGTCACCGACGGGTCGTTCTTGGCCAGGAGCTGCTCGATCGTGGCGATCGGCGGTGGCTTGGTCGAGAGCTTGTCGAATCCGGCGACGGCCGAGAGGTTGGTCGAATAGGCGCCCTGCTGCGCGGCGGCGCGGTTCCAGGAGTAGACGACGTCCTTCGCCGTGACCTTGTCGCCGTTCGAGAACGTCACGTCGGGGCGGAGCTTGAACGTGTACGTCAGCCCGTCGCCCGACACGGTCGGCATGCCGGCCGCGATGTCGGGGACGATGTTCAGGTTGTTGTCGAACTTGAGCGGGCCGTTGAACATGTTCTGAGCGACCTCCGAGTCGCTCTCCGCGTTCAGCTGGGCCGGGTCCAGGGTGCCGAAGTCGTCGCCGATCGCGAACTTCAGCGTCTGATCCGTTGCCAGGTTCTGGCTCTGCGTGTTCGAGCCGCCGTTCTGACCGCATGCGGCGGCCACCAGCAGGGCCATGGCCACCGTGCCCAGGATCCGGGCGTAACCCGAGGATCTTGACAAGTTCTACCTCCTTGATTCGCGTCCGCGGTCGAACCTGAGGAGCTCGGATCCCCATGGGAGGTCGACAGCGAGCACGCGAGAACGCGGCAGCGCCGCACCTGCTCCGGGTGGGCGCGCCATGACGGGAAACTCCACCGATCGATTCGAGCCGAACACCTCTCTCAACCGTTCGGTTCGCTGTGCCCGCCCAAAAGCCACGCCCTCACCTGGAGCTCCCCGACCTGGGGAGAATCCGAGGTTGCGCCGACGAGGGAGTGCAGCCCAGCTACCGGGTACTCCGGGTAACTATCGGTGGGCAGGGGTCGGCGTGTCAAGTGCGGCCAGCACCCGGTCGGCCGCGGCCACGAAAGCCCGCAGTTCGCCGTCGCCCATGGGCGTGCACACGGCGCCGAGGCCGCGGCCGGCCATGAGCACCCCCTCGTTGAGCATTCCGAGCAGGAACCGTCGCTCGAGCGCCGGCGACGCCGCGCGCCGGACCGAGCGATAGTCGGTCAGCTCCGCGTCGGTGAAGTGGACGTTGAACAGCGATCCCAGCCCGGTCGTCTGCCCCGCCACACGATGGTCCGCGAAGACCTCGGCGAGCTGGTTGCGCAGCCACTCGCCCTGCCGTTCCAGGCGGTCGAAGACGTCGGGCGTGAGCTCGCGCATCGCCGCCATGCCGGCAGCCATCCCGAGCGCATGGGCGTTGTACGTGCCGCCGTGAGGAACGGGCCGGTCGCGCTCCGGGTCGAGCAGCTCCATGAGGTCGCGCCGGCCGCCGAACGCCGCGACCGGCAGGCCGCCGCCGATGATCTTCCCCAGCGTGGTGAGGTCCGGCCGCACGCCGTATCTCCCCTGGAGGCCCGACCGGCCGACCCGGAACGAGATCACCTCGTCGAAGATGAGGACCATCCCCAGCTCCTCGGTCAGCCGCCGGAGCTCCTGGAGGAACTCGGGCCGGGCCGGGACCAGGCCGGAGCTGCTCATCAGGGGATCCACGATCACGCCCGCCAGACGGTGACGGTTCCGGCGCAGGATCGCCGCGGTGGCTGCCGCGTCGTTGAACGGGAGCACGACCGTGTCGGCCAGCACCGCCTCGGTGATGCCGGGCGAGTCGGCGACCGGCAGCGGCGCGTCATCCGGTCCGGCCACGCCGGGATCGGGGGCCACGCTCACCTCGGCGGCGTCGTGGCTGCCGTGGTAGTGACCCTCGAACCGCGCGATGGCCGGGCGGCCCGTGTGGGCGCGTGCCAGCCGCATCGCGAACAGCGTGGCCTCCGTCCCGGAGTTCGCGAAGTGCAGGAGCTCGACTGACGGCAGGCGCTCGCGCAGCTCGCGCGCGAGCGCGATCTCCTCCTCGGTCGCGGCCGCGAAGGCGGTGCCGCGGGCGAGCTGGCGCTCGATCGCGCCGCTGATCGCGGGGTGGGCGTGGCCGTGGATCAGCGCTGTGTAGTTGCCGAGGAAGTCGAGCCGTTCGGTTCCGTCCGCGTCCCACACGCGCGCGCCCGTTCCGCGGGCGACGTACAGGGGGTGGGGCTGGAGGTGGATGGTGCTCCGGCTGACGCCTCCGGCGATGTGCTCCCGCGCTTCCCGGTACAGGCGCGCCGACTCCGGGGTGCGCTCCGCGTAGGTCTCGGCGACGTCTGCCATGGGTCCTATGATGTGCCGGCCGGCCGCTCAGAGGTACTCGAACAGGTTCTCGCGCTCCCAGTCGGTCACCACGTTCGGCCAGTCGGCCCGGGCGTACTCCGGGATCGCGGACCGGGCCTTCTGGATCTCGTGGCGCTTGACGGCCAGGAACAGGTGCACGAACTCCTCGCCCAGGCTGGCGCCCAGCACCTCGTCGTCCTCGAACGCGGCCACCGCGGCGTCGAGCGTCGCCGGCAGCTTCGGCGAGCTCTGGTCCGCGTACGCGACCGTCGTGGTGGGCGGTGGGGGCTCCAGCTTCCGCGCCACGCCGTCGAGGCCGGCCGCCACGACCGCCGCGAGCACCAGGTACGGGTTGCTGCCGGCGCACGGTATCCGGTTCTCCAGGTGCGTCTCGGCGCCTCGAGCGCCCTTGACTCGGAGGGCCGCCGTCCGGTCCTCGTGCCCCCAGGTCACGTTCATCGGGGCGAAGCTGAACAGCTTGTAGCGCTTGGCGCAGTTCACGGTGGGCGCTGCGACGGCCGCCAGCGCCCTCGCGTGCGCCATCTGGCCTGCGATCCAGTGACGGGCGAGCAGCGACAGCCCGTCCGCGGCGTCGGGATCGGCGAATGCGTTCGCGCCGCCGTCTCGGTGCAGCAGGCTGTGGTGGTAGTGGCAGCCGCTGGCGCTCTGGTTCGCGTACGGCTTGGTCATGAAGCTGGCCAGGTAGCCGCGCTGCTGGGCCAGCTCCTTGACCGCGCTCTTGAACACGAACGCCTGGTCCGGGGCGGCCAGCCCGAGCCTGGGCGCGAAGTTGATCTCCATCTGGCCGGGGCCGTACTCGACGTTGGACGTGATGATGTCGACGCCGGTCGCCTGCAGCGAGTCGAGCAGCCACGTCACGAAGCTCTGGTCGAAGTTGTTGCGGACCGTCCAGAAGATCTGGATGCCCTCGAAGGCCGGCGCGCGTGAGCCGGCGTGGACGAAATAGCATTCGTATTCGAAGCCGCTGCGGAGGTCGTACCCGAGGTCGGCAAGGCGCTGCACCTGGACCCGCGCCAGGTGCCGCGGCGCGGCGAGCAGCGGCTCGCCGCCGTACCACTGCGGGTCGGCCAGCACCCGGGCGGTCCGCTCCGCCCACGGCACCGGAGCCAGGGTGGACAGGTCGGGGAAGATCAGCGAGTCCGCGAAGTTCCGCTCCTCGAGGTAGCCGGTCCCCGACGCGACGCCGCCCTGCGCATCGAGGCCGAGGAGCCCGCCCAGGAAGTTCAGCCCGTGCTCGGCATAGTGTCGAAAGTGGCGGGCGGGCACGGTCTTTCCACGGCTCAGGCCGTGCAGGTCGGGCTGTTCGAAGCGGACGTACTCGAACCCCTCGCCGGTGAGGTGCTCCTCGGCCTCCTGGATCGTCTCCATCGGGTGCTCCTTCGATTCCCTCCCCTCCGGGCGGGAACGGCTCAGTGCTAGGAACCGGCGGCGGCCTGAGCCTCCGGCGGGAGCGGGGCATCGTGGGCGACCCGCGTCCCGACAACGTAGACGATCGGGACCACGGCGAGCGACAGCAGGCTGATGGCCAGCACCGCGTGCCACCAGTCGCTCTTGCCGATCAGCGCCGAGAACGGGTTCGTGAACACGGTCCAGACGCCGAAGAAGCTGGCGATCGCGCCGACGATCGAGCAGACCCAGAAGACGGCGGGGTGGGCGATGCGCCGCTCGGCGAACGCCGCGGAGAACTTGCGGATCACGTACAGGATGTCCACGAACAGGAAGAGCATCGAGAGGCACCAGATGACCGTGATCGCGGCCTGGAAGACCAGGTAGACGCGGCTGCTGAGGTCCGACGCGTTCCCGCCCACGATGGGCGGGACGATGAAGAACGTGATCATCGTGACCACCGCGGCGAGCACGGACTGTGTGGCGATCGCGACGTGCGGGATACGGGCCCGGTTGACACGGCCGAGCGCCGTCGGCAGCCGGCGATCCAGGCCGGAGATGAAGAGCAGCCGCGCGAACGAGAAGCTGTACACAACGGTGATGAAAATGAAGAAGCCGATGAAGATGAGCCCGACGATCCACTGGACGATCGGCCCCATCGTCGCGTTCACCGGGATCAGCAGCGCGCCCAGGTTTCCTCCCTGCTTCGGGTCAGCCGCGACCAGCAGCGCCCAGTTGTCGAGCAGGTAGGCAACCATGACGACCACCGAGCCCCACAGCAGGTAGCGCGTGATCGCCTTCAGGTGCACGATCTCGACGCCCATGTTGAGCGGCACCTCGATGCCCAGCAGGGCCAGGATGACGAAGCCGTAGAGGCTCCACGTCGATGTCGTGGTGCTCAGGTCCAGCGGGTTGTTGTTGAGACCCGCGAACCAGCCACCCGGGTTGAAGTCGAACTTGCCGAAGTCCGTGAACGAGTGATGGCCCTGGATCAGCCAGAGCACGCCGGCCACCCCGATCAGGAGGATGGCCAGCCCGTAGAGGACGAAGACCAGGTTCACGGCGTTCTGCGTCAGCCGGAAGCGGAGTGACGACACGAGCCCCGCGACCAGGATCACGGCCAGGATGATCGCGCCCTGCAGCCAGGCGGGGAACGTCCAGCCGCCCAGGGCCTGGAGCAGCTGGCTGACGACGGTGCCGGTCGCCAACTGCACGAGCACGCCGGGCCACCACGCGGTGAAGCCGGCGAAGAAGCTCGCGAACGGCCCGAACGCCTTGTGGGTCCAGAGGTAGATCGACCCCTCGCCCGGGAACAGGAAGCCGAGCTGGCCCGTCACGATCGCGCCCGGCACGAGGAACGTGACGAACCCGATCAGCAGGTACGTGATCGACACCGGGCCGTTGCCGTAGAAGCCCGGCACGTTGCTGATGAAGAGGACGATGGCCACGAAGATCGCCACCATGTCGAACGAGTTGAGCACCCGGGGAAGCACCCCGCCCGCGATGCGCTCCGAGGTCAGCTCCGGCCCGACCGTCTGACCGATCTCACTGGATGCCATCACACGCCCCCTGTCCCTTCGAGAACGGCTCCGCGGATCCCCACCGCGCTGCGTGGAGCATATCCTCAGCTTCCCGGCAACGCCATCATTTACATCGTGATGGCGCTGGACGCGCGTGCCGACCCGGACGTCGAGTTCACGATCGACCAGCTCGCGCTGGCGAGCGGGCTGACCACGCGCAACATCCGGGCCCACCAGACGCGCGGCCTGCTGCCGCCGCCGGACGTGCGCGGCCGCACCGGCTACTACGGCCGCGACCACCTGGCCCGGCTGCAGCTGATCCGGGAGATGCAGGAGACGGGCTTCAAGCTGACCGCCATCAAGCGGATCCTGGCGGGCGTTCCCGGCGGGGGCGGGGCGGACGCCCTGAGCTTCGAGCGCGCGCTGCTCACGTGGCAGACCGAGCAGCCGGAGGTGGTCCGGGCCGACGCGCTGGCGCGCCGGATCCCGCTCGGCGACCCGGAGGTGGTCGAGCGCATCGAGAGGCTGGGCCTCCTGGCCCGGCTGCCGGACGGCGAACATCTCCAGGTGCAGAGCCCGATGCTGGTGCGCGCGGCCGAGGAGCTCGTGCAGCTGGGCCTGCCGCTGGAGGCCGGGCTCGCGGTCCAGGAGGAGCTGATGAAGCACGGCCGCGGCGTGGCGCGGGCGTTCGTCCGGCTGTTCGTCGAGCAGGTGTGGCGGCCGTTCGAGGAGCGGGGCCAGCCGGAGGACGAGTGGCCGCGCGTCCGAGAGGCGCTCTCGCGGATGCGTCCGCTGGCGGAGCAGAGCCTCCTGGCGACCTTCCGGCTGGTGATGGACCACGAGGCGAAGGAGGCGTTCCGGAGCGGCCGGCGCGGGCGGACCGCACGTAATTAGTCATCGCGTGGTGTAACATTCCGCGGTGCCGTAATCGCCCCCACCTGGGCCGTGCGGCGGTCACGAGAGGGAGAGGTCGATGAGAAGATCGTCGATGAGCCGATGGGTGGCGGTGGTGCTTGCGGTGGCGGCCATGGGCCTCACGACCCAGTCGGCCTTCGCTGCAGGCCAGCCCAGCACGGGCGTGAGCATGGAATGGTGCCCGATCTGGTTCTGGTGGTGCTGGACGCAGCCCAGCCCGAGCCCGTCCCCGAGCCCGACCGCCACGCCCGGGCAGCCGGCGTCGGCGGCAGGTCCGACGCCGACAGCCGCACCGGGGCCGACGGCCGGTCCGAGCGCGACGCCGGCATCGCCGGCCAATCCCAGCCCCAGCCCGACGGGGACGCCGACGCCGAGTCCGTCCGCGTCCGGCACCGCGAAGCCGGGGGCTAGCCCCTCGCCGACGCCGTCCGCCACCCCCAAGCCGGTGCCGACGCGCGCGGCGCTGCCCGCCGCGGGGTCCGACGTGGCCGTCCTGAGCTCGCAGGCGATCCAGATCACCGGCCTGTCCTCCATCGCGGTCCGGAGCGTGAACACGGCCGCGGGCCCGGTGAAGGTGATCGAGCTGGTCGCCGGCGCCTCGACGATCACCGGCCTGAATCTCCAGGGCCCGTGCATCCGCCACTCCCAGGTGAACACCAGCGCCACCAGCGACGTGGCGTCAGGAGGCCTGACGCTGGACGCGACCGCGCTTCAGGCGACCATCCTGGGCGTCACGATCATCATCGCGGCGGCCGACCTGCCGGTCGGCGCGCTGACGCTGCCCGGCATCACGCTCCCCACACTGCCGACCAACCTGGGCATCCTGACGGTGAAGCTGTTCGTGCACTCGATCAGCTCGGGCGCCATGACGCTGGCGGCGCCGAGGATCACGGGCAGCGCCTGCTGATGGCTCCTGAGTAGCCGCCGGAGGACTAGCCGCCGCCGGAGTGCGGGACGCCCTGGTCGTTCGTGGTGATCTGCGAGAGCTGGTTCGCGACCGAGGAGCCGTCGCCGGGGTAGACGATCACCGGCATGCCGATGTCGGCCCAGTTGTACATCCACTGCGCCTTGTCGAACGGCAGGTGGATGCAGCCGTGGCTCTGCAGACCCTGGGTGTACTGAGAGCCGGGTCCGAGGGTCGAGTCGGGCTGCCAGCTGGCGTCGTGGAACGCCTCGCCGGTGCTGGTGAAGAACGCCGTCCACTGCACGACCGTGTCCGGGTACCAGTGCGGCGAGCCCTTCGGCCACGGCGACTGGAACTTCCAGGGGTGGTCCTTGTGCAGGATCTTCATCGGCCCGAAGTCGGTTCCGAAGTCACCGACCCCGCGAATCCCGGTCGTGACCGCGTTGTCCATCACCAGCTTCGAGCCCTCGTACGCCCAGACGTGCTGGTCCGTGAACGACACGATGACCGACTTGGCCGGCAGGCCGCCCATCAGCGTCTGGTGGATCTGGCCGGCGTACAGCTGCGCCGCCGCCGCCCCGAGCGCAGCCTGGTTCACGTCGGCCGAGCCGATCAGGCCCGCGAACTTGCTGAGCCGGCTGAGCATGCGGCTGACCGCGTCCGCGCCCTTGAACGCGAACTCCTTGCCCATGTAGGCGATGACCGATGCGTCGTTGTTGGTCCCGGCGACCGCCTGGTTGCCCGCGCCCTGGATGGTCGAGAGGTTGCCGCCGTCCTGGGTCACCAGCGCCTGCGCCGCCTGCAGGATCTGCTGGTTCTCCTGCTGGACCTGGGCGAAGATCGCCGCGGCATCGCGGGCCACGCTCACGGCCAGCGTGGCCGCCGCGCGGTAGTCCTTCACCGTGTGGGCGGCCCCCTGGGCCCGCGCGACCGCGTCGAGCCGCTGCTGCAGGCCCTGGACGTCCTGGTCCGACGCGTTCGCCTGCTGGGCCTGCGAGATGGACGCCTTGGCGGCGTCGCTCTGCTTGGTGACCTCGGTCCGCGCCTGGTCGAGGAGCTGCTGTTCGAGCGTGGTGAGCTGGCTTCGCAGCTGGTTGGTCCGGCCGGTCAGCCCGTTGTAGTACGCGACCTGCTCGGGCGGGAACCAGGGCGCCTGACCGGCCTGCAGCCGGTTCTCCTGCGAGGTGATCGGAGCCAGGTCCGACGTGGTGTAGCCTTCCTGGCCCGCGGTGCGGAGCCCGGCGTCGAGCTTGCCGCGCTCCGTTCGATACGTGAGCGCCGCCTGATTGGCCGCAGAGTTGGCCCAGACGGCCACGCCGACACCTCCCGCCACAACCAGGACGGCGACGGCTGCCGCGACCACCTTGACTGCGAGCGTATTCATCAGCGTGCCCATCGTCCTTTACAATGCGTCGCCGAGCGGACTCGTTACGTCCCTTACTAAACTCTACCCGACCCCCATGGACGAGTTCCGGCGCTACGGCGACGTCACGGTAAAGACGGGCAGCGACTTCGTCGCGACGGTCGAGCTGCACCGACCTCCCAACAACCACTTCGACCTGGCGCTGATCGCCTCGCTGGCCGGCGCCTTCGAGGAGCTCGACCGCGACGGCGTGTGCCGCGCGATCGTGCTGTGCGCCGAGGGCAAGCACTTCTGCGCCGGCGCCGATTTCGGCGGCCGCCGGGACGGGGTGAGGCCGGCCGGCGCCACCTGTACGAGGAGGCGGTCCGACTGTTCGAGGCCCGGACGCCCGTCGTGGCGGCGGTCCAGGGCGCGGCGATCGGCGGCGGCCTCGGGCTGGCGATGGCCGCGGACTTCCGGGTCGCCAGCCCGGAGGCCCGCTTCTCGGCCAACTTCGCCCGCCTGGGCTTCCACCACGGCTTCGGGCTGACGGTCACGCTGCCCGGCGCGGTCGGCCAGCAGCGCGCCCTGGACCTGCTGTACACCGGGCGGCGGGTGACGGGCGAGGAGGCGCTGCGGATCGGGCTGTGCGACCGCCTGGCGCCGGCGGCGGACCTGCGGGCGGAGGCGCAGGCGCTGGCCGCGGAGATCGCCGCGTCCGCGCCGATGGCGGTGCGGTCGATCCGGGAGACGATGCGGGGCGACCTGGCGGAGCGCGTGCGGGCGGCGCTGGTGCGGGAGCGGGCGGAGCAGGAGCGGCTGAACCAGACGGAGGACTTCCGTGAGGGCATCCGGGCCACGGCGGAGCGCCGGGAGGCGCGCTTCACAGGGCGCTGAGGTTGGGGGTGCGGCTCGGGGCGCCCCCGCGCGTCACCCGATCGCGCCCGGCGGCAGGACTGCGTGGACACCCCACGTGCCGTTGGCCACCTGCGTTACGTGGAGGTCGACCACCACGCTGGCCAGCGCCAGCGCTTCCCTGCGGTCCACGCCGTAGCGCTCGCCGACCAGGTCCACCATCGCTTCCAGCGCCACCGCCATCGCCTCGTTCAGGTCCGCGTCGAACCCGAACGTCAGCGACCCGGCCGGCGTCTCCGCCCTCGGCATCGCGAGCGCCAGGTCGGGCCGCAGCACGAGCGTGAGCTCGCAGACCTCCATCGGGCACTCGATCGCCGTGCCCGACACCTCCCCGTCCCCCTGCGCCCCGTGTCCGTCGCCTGCCGAGAGGAGCGCGCCCGGCACCGCGATGGGGAGCAGGAGCCGGCTGCCGCTGACCAGCTCCCGGCAGTCGATGTTGCCCCCCGACGGGCGCGGCGGGATCGTCGAGTGCTCGCCCGCCTCCGCGGGCGGCAGACCGATCACGCCCATGAACGGCCGCAGCCGGACGGTGTGTCCGTGCTGGTCCTCGGCAACCATGCGGTCCGGGTCCAGCCGCCACAGGACGGCGTGCGACGGGCCGTCGGCGACGCCCAGCCGTCGGTTCAGCTCGGTGTCCCGCCCACCGCCGAACGTCGCCCCCCACGTGCCCGGATGCAGACGTCCCACGCCGACTTCCAGCGTCATGCCCGGCTCGGCGCCGCGGACGAAGATCGGCCCGCACAGCGCGTGGCCGGCCCCTCTGCGTTCGATGTGGCGGCCCCGGACCCCGGGCGCCGGGGGCGGCTCCAGGTGCCAGCCGGCGTCCAGCGTCCGCAGCACGACGGTGTCCCCGGAGTCGACGGTCAGGACCGGCGGCAGGTCGCGGCTGAAGAACCCGTGCAGCGTCCGCTCGTCCGGCTCGAGGTGGTGGGTGGTCATCGCGGCCAGCATCGCATCTCGTCCGGCCGAACGAGCCCCTCCTCCCGGCGGACGACGCGGATCGGCTGCGGCTCCGCTACCGTCTGCCGCAGGTGTCCCCGTTCGCCCGTCTGACCTCCGCCGTCACGTCACCGGCCGCCGACCTCGCCCTCGGCGTGCTCCTCACGGGGCTCAACGTGCTCGCGGTGACCAGTCCGCCCGGCGTCCCGCGGGGTGTCATCGTCCTCGTGTCGATCGCCGAGACCGCGCCGGTCGTGCTCTGGCGCCGTCTGCCGGTCGCCGCGCTCGCGGTCACGGCGGGAGCGGCGCTCGCCGGCTCGGCCGTCGGCCTGCCCCCCTCCCTGGCCGGCTTCGCGGCGATCCTCCTCTCGCTCGGCTCGACCGCGAGCGCGTTCGGGCCTCGCGCCTCCATCCCCGCGGCCGTGGCGATCCTGGCCGGGACGGCCGTGGTGGTACGCGCGGGCGGACCGATCGGCATCGGCTTCAACCTGGCGTTCGTGGCGTGCGCGTGGTCGTTCGGCTACAACGCGCGGACACAGCGGGCCCTGCGTGCGGCCCTCGCCGAACTGGTCGCCAGCACCGAGCACGCCCGTATCGAGGAGGCGCGCCTCGCCGCGGCCGACGAGCGCGGGCGCCTGGCCCGTGAGGTACACGACGTCGTCGCCCACAGCCTCAGCGTGATCGTCGTCCAGGCGGGCGCCGGCCGCCGCGTGGCGGAGGACGTGCCGGCCGAGGTGCGCGAGGTGCTGTCCTCCATCGAACGGACGGGACGGGAGGCGCTGGGCGAGATCCGCCGGCTGCTCGGCGTGCTGCGCTCCGGCGACGGCGAGCGGACCCCGCAGCCGGGCGTGGCCGCGCTGCCCGCTCTCCTGGAACGGTTCCGGGCGCTGGGGCTCGACGTCGAGGCGGACGTGGTAGGAGGCCGCGACCTGCCTGCCACCGTCGACCTGTCCGCTTACCGAATCGTGCAGGAGGGCCTGACGAACTGCCTCCGGCACGCGCGTGGCGCCGCCGCCCGAGTCGTGGTGCGGCGCGACGCGGGCGCCCTGCTGGTCGAGGTCCGCAACGGGCCCGGCGGCACGAGCGGGGTCACGCCGGCCGGCGCCGGGCACGGCCTGACCGGCATGCGGGAGCGCGCCGTGGTGTACGGCGGCGAGCTCGAGGCAGGTCCGCAGCCGGGCGGCGGCTGGCTCGTCCGCGCCCGCCTCCCGGTGGAGCCGGCCGCGTGATCCGCGTGCTCCTGGTCGACGACCAGGCGCTCGTGCGCGGCGGCTTCCGCATGATCCTCCGGCCGGAGCCGGACATCGAGGTCGTCGGCGAGGCCGGCGACGGCGAGCAGGCGGTGGCCGCCGCCGCCCGCCTGGAACCGGACGTGGTGCTCATGGACGTGCGCATGCCCGTCCTGGACGGGATCGAGGCCACCCGTCGCATCGTCCAGCGCAGCCCGGGCGCGAGGGTGCTGATCCTGACCACGTTCGACCTCGACGAGCACGTCTACGACGCACTGGAGGCGGGCGCCAGCGGCTTCGTGCTGAAGGACATCGAGCCGGAGCGGCTGCCGGAGGCCGTGCGCGTCGTCGCGGCCGGCGACGCGCTGCTCGCGCCCAGCGTCACGCGCCGCCTGATCGGCGAGTTCGCGCGCCAGCGGCCGCGGGCGCCGCGCGGCGGCCGGGTCGAGGAGCTCACCGAGCGCGAGGCGGAGGTGCTCGGCCACCTGGCGCACGGGCTGACGAACCAGGAGATCGCCGCCGCGCTGCACGTCAGCGAGACCACGGTCAAGACGCACGTCGCCCACCTGCTGGGCAAGCTGGAGCTCCGCGACCGCGTTCAGGCCGTCATCCACGCGTACGAGACCGGCATCGTGCGTCCGTCGTCGTCCTGACGGACGAGGCGAAAGATCGGCCGGCCGCAGGAAGACCCGGGAGCCGCGCCGCCGGCAGCATGGCCGCATGCTGACCACCGCCCGACTCCGCCGAGCCGGATGGCTCGCGATGACCGTCACGGCGACCGGACTCGCGCTGTTCTCCGCGCGGTATTTCTCGCTCAACCCGGCCGTTTTCCTGCCCGGCCAGGTGGTGGTGTACGCCGCCCACCTCGGCCCGCTGCTGCTGCACGTCGTCGGCGGCGTCACGGCCCTCGCCGCGGGCCCCTGGCAGTTCTGGACGGGGCTCCGCGCGCGGCATCCCGCGATCCACCGCGCGATTGGGCGGGTGTACCTGGTCGCCGTCGTCGCGGCCGCGGCCGGCGGGCTGCTGCTCGCGCCGCTCTCCATGGGCGGTCCGCTCGCCCACGTCGGCTTCGGCGTGCTCGCCGTGCTCCTCCTGCTCACGTCCGCCGCCGCCCTGGTGTCGATCCTGCGCCGCCGGATCGACGCCCATCGCGCCTGGATGTTCCGCTCGTACTCCCTCGTCTTCGCAGCGGTGACCTTCCGGTGGTGGCTGGGCCTCGCCGCGACCGGCCTCCCGTTCGAGCAGGTCTACGCGGTCGGCGCCTGGACGTCGTGGCTGATCGACCTGCTGGCGGCCGAGTTCCTGCTGACGGCGATCGGTCGCGTCCGGACGGCGGCGCGGCCCCGCCCCGCCGGGTCATAATGTGGTGGGTTGGGAAAGCGCTAGCCCAGCAGCGGTGGGATCAACCCGGTACGATCGAAGGGTCGTACCGACGCATATTCAACGATCGTGCATCCGTCCCAGGCGTCACAATAGTTAAACGATGCGACCACCGAATATGCAACGAGCACTTCGCCTGCTCGGTCCCCTCGAGGCCCGGATCATGCGCGAGGTGTGGTCCGGCAACGTCAAACCGCCGTTCGTCGTCTGGGACGTGCAGGCGCGCATGCCCGAACTTGCCTACACGACGGTCATGACGACCGTCGTCAGGCTCGCCGAGAAGGGCCTGCTCCACGCGGAGCGCGTGCCCGGTCAGCGGGCCGTCTCCTACGAGGCCGCGGGCCTGCCAGAGGACTTCCTGGTGAGGACCAGCCGGGAGCGCGTGGACGAACTCGTGCGCCTGTACGGCGACGCGGCGTTCGCGGCGTTCGCGGCGCGCCTCGACCGGCTGTCCGACGAGCAGCGCCGGCGGCTCAACCTGCTCTCGGAGGAGTAGCGCGACGGGTCACTCCGGCCGCCGCTCGATCGACGGGCGGCCCGGAGTGACAATTGGCGTGTGGTCACCGGCGCCAATCCGCTCGGTCTGGCGGTCGCGTTCGCGGCGGGGCTGATCTCGATCACGTCCCCGTGCTGCCTGCCGCTGCTGCCCGGCTACCTGGGCTACCTGGCCGGGTCCACCGCCGATCGCCGGCGGACGATCGCGGCGGCGGCGCTCTTTGCCGGTGGCTTTTCGCTGGTGTTCGTGGCGCTGGGTGCCACCGCGTCGGTGCTCGGCTCGCTGCTGGTCGCCTACCGGCTGCCGCTCGCCCGCCTGGCCGGCCTGTTCATCCTGGTGATGGGCCTGCTCCTCTTGCTGGAGGGCAGGGTCGGGATCCTGAGCCGCGGGGGTGACTGGAGCCAGCGGTTCTCCGGCGGCCGGCTGACCACCGCGCCGGCGCTCGGGGCCGCGTTCGGCCTCACGTGGACGCCGTGCATCGGCCCGGTGCTGGGAGCCATCCTGACGCTGGCCGGGGCCACGGCCAGCCTGGGGCAGGGCGTCGCGCTGCTGGCCGCGTACAGCCTCGGCCTCGCGGTGCCGTTCGTGCTGCTCAGCCTGTCTGTGACGCACGTCCGGGCGTGGCTGCGCCGGGTGAGGCGGGGCTCGGCGCTGCTGCAGGGCGCGTCCGGCGCGCTTCTGGTCGGCATGGGGGCGCTGCTGGTGACCGATCGCTGGCTGCCGCTGATCGCGCCGGCCCTGGCCTGGTACGCGCAGTCGCGCTGGCCTCCGTTCTGAGTCGCGGCCGCCCGTCGCGCCTCAGGATCGGGGCGCCAGCACCGCCTGCGTCTGCGTCACCTGCGCGACCCGGCGGCCCTGGTCGTCTCGCAGATCGGTCTGCACCACCACCGTGGTCCGGCCGACGTGGAGCGGCCGAGCCACCGCCTCGACCGTGCCGCTCCGCACGGCGCGGAAGAAGTTCGTCTTCGACTCGATCGTGCTGGTCCCCTCGCCCGGCCGGAGGTTGAGGAGCGCGCAGATCGCCCCCACCGTGTCGGCGAACGCCATGAGCGCCCCACCGTGGAGCACCGACGAGGTGGTGCACCGGTCCGGCGCCCAGTCCAGTTCGCCCCGCACCTCCTCCGGGACCGCGGTGACCAGCCTCACGCCGATCAGCCTTGCGAACGGCATGGCTTCCTGGACCCACGTGTCGTCCATGGTTGTCATCTCGAGCCGAAACGTACCCGATCGGCGCAGCGGTTGCAGGTCTGCCGCTCCGCGGACGACCTCTACTATTTTGGAGTAGTACACAAGCCCTGACGTGTGGGCTTGACAGTCGACGACCTCCCGGAACGTTGCTGGTAAGGTACGAAAAGACTGTGGTAGTCTCTTGAGCGCCGCGAAGCGTACTTGGGCAGGAAGGGAGGAAGCTGGACCGGTGAGTTGCACGACCATGCCCCACGGCCAGGCGTGATGGTGGCCCGCGCGCGCAGCCACGGACCCATCGCGGGGTTCACGGTGGTGGGCACCGCGATCATCGTCGCCACCGTCGCGATCTACCCGAGCTCCGTGGAGCGGCTGCTGCTCCCGGGCTCGTGGCCGCGCCTGATGGTCCTCGCGGTGCTCCCCCTCCTGGCCCTCATCGCGGTGGCGTGGCTCGCCCGGCTGGGCTTCGTGCTGGCCCGGGCCGCGCTCACGGTCGGTCGCCTGCCGCGGACCGACCAGCTCCCGGCGCGGCTGCGCACGAGCGTCGCCCGGACCGGCGTCGAGCGCGTGCAGTGCATCTCCAGCAGCCTGCCCATCGCGTTCTGCGCCGGCGCCCGGAGGCCGCGGGTCATCGTCAGCGAGGGGCTCGCGGAACAGCTCGACGACCGCGAGCTGGAGGCGGTGCTGCTCCACGAGCGCCAGCACCTTCGCGAGCGCGAGCCGGTGGTGCGGGCGGCGTGCGAGGCGGCCGCCCAGGTGCTCGTGTTCTTCCCACTCGCCCGGTGGTGGTCGCGCCGGCGGATGGAGCGGGCCGAGCTCCGGGCCGACCAGGCCGCGCTGCGCAGGGTCGGGCCGCGACCCGTGGCCGCCGCGCTGTTCAGGCTCGGGTCGACGATCCCCGCCGCCGCGGCGTTCGCGGGCGACTCGCAGCTGCGCGTCGCTCAGCTCCTCGGCGACCCCCTCCCCACGCCGCGGCCGGCCGCCGTGACCGTTGCCACGTCGCTGATCGGATTCCCCTTCGCCGCCGCCGTGGTCGGCTGCGCGATCCTCAACATCGCCCAGCTCCTCAGCATCTGAGCACGCTATCCTGGCGCGCATGCCAACTGTCGAGGAGATTCACGCGCTCAACGGCGCCGACGTCGCGGTGCAGCTCACGCCCAGTGCGGGCGGCCACGCGGTCGAGGGCCGGATGGTCGGCACACTCGACGCGGCGGACGGCCTCGTCGTGTTCATCGAGCCGGCGAGCGAGCCCGGCGGTCGCCTGAGCTACAACTACCAGCACATCGCGACCATCGAGCGCCGCTAGACGAGCGCTCAGAGCCGGTAGACGCGCCGCGCGTTCTCGCCCAGGAGCTTCGCCTGGGCGGGCGCCGGCAGCGCAGCCGTGACATCGCGCAGCCGGCCCATGATCTCCTCGTAGGTCGCGCCGAGCAGGCAGACCGGCCAGTCGGACCCGTACAGCAGGCGGTCCTCGCCGAACCAGCCCACGACGCGGTCCACGAACGGCGCCAGCTCCTCGGCGCGCCCGACCACCAGGCCCGACACCTTGCAGCTGACGTTGGCGAGGTCGCCGAGGGGCGCCATGCCCGCCGCCCAGGCCGGGTCGTCGCCCGCGCGCACCGCCGGCACACCCAGGTGCTCGACCACGAACGCGAGCGCGGGCAGACGCCGGGCCGCCTCCGCCGCGGCCGGCATCTCCCGCGCCGTGACGATCAGGTCGCAGACGAGCCCCGCGTCGGCCACCGCGGCCAGGCCGCGGAGGACGTCCGGGCGAAGCAGCCACTCGGCGTCGGGCTCCGCCCGCGCGATGTGCCGGATGCCGGCCAGATATCGCCCGCCCACTCCGTTCCGCAGGTCCGCGACCTGGGCGCCCACGTCGTGGCCGGTCAGGTCGACCCAGCCGACGACCCCGGCGAGGAAGTCCGTGGCCTCGGCCAGGGCGAGAAGTTCGCGGGTCTCCTCGAGGCTGGACCGCGCCTCGATGACGACGGTGCGGTCCACGCCGTTCGCCCGCAGCACGGGCCGCAGGTCGTCCGGCGTGAACGGCCGCCGGATCGCCGCCCGCTCATCCGTGAGCCACGCGTAGTACGCGCGCCGGGGATCCCAGAAGTGCTGGTGCGCGTCGACGACCACGGCTATCCTGCCCGGCGGGCGGCGGTGCGGGCCAGCGCCCGCTTCATGTCACCGCGCAGGCGGCGCGCTCCGAAGACGGCGATGAAGGCGCCGAGGAGCCGGCCCCTGGCGCCGCGACCGGTCCGCAGCACGCGCACCTCGACGTCGGTCCCGCCGCCGTCGGCGGGCGCCAGACGGTAGTCCCACCGGCTGCCGGGCGCCCACGTGTTCGATTCGACGGTGACCGCCGAGAGACGGTCGACCTCGGCCCAGTCGTAGCGCAGCCGCTCCCACACGCCGCCGGCGACCGAGCTGCCCTCGGTCACGTCCGCCCACCCGGGCCCCGAGTCGTGGACCTCGAGGTGCGCGATGTCCACGTTGGGCCACGTGTCGGCGCGGCTCGGTCCGAAGTCCGTCAACGCCGCAAGGACCGACGCCGGTTCGAGGTCGGTGTGGAGCCGGAAGTGGACGCGCGCCATCCGGCGCTAGGCCGCTGCGCCCGGCGCGTCGTACGCGCGCCAGGTGATCGTCTGGTCCGTCGGATGCGGCGCGTCCAGCGAGCCGAAGCGACCCCGCGCCCACTCCCGGGTGGCCGCCGCCGCCGAACGGCGCGCGGCCTCGCTGAGCACCCAGCACGCCGACTGCACGCCCGCCTCCAGACCATCGATGATCTCCGCCAGGCTCACCTTCCTCCGTTCGGTCACGGACGGAAGGAGGCGCGTACGGAAGCCCCGCTCGCCGAGCATCGTGTCCAGTGCGGTGAGATCGGTCAGGCCCGGCCGGTGGTGGCGGTCGCCGGGCCCGGCCGCGGCCCAGAAGTGCCGGATCGCCTGGCCGGCGGCGCTGTCGGCCCGGGTGGCGGATTCCACCAGGATCACGCCGCCCGGCCGGACGACCCGCACCAGCTCCTCGACTGCCTGACGCCAGGATTCGATCAGGTGCAGCACGTGGCAGATCACCACGGCGCCGACGCGGCGGTCGCCGATCGGCAGGGCGATGGCATCAGCGACCGCGAGCGGGAACGGCGCCTCACCGCCCGCCTTTTCGACGAGCTTGCGCAGCATCGGGGCCGACAGGTCCACGCCCGCCATCTCGACGCCGCTCCGGTGCAGGTCGAGGGCGATCCGGCCGGTGCCGACCCCGACCTCCAGGCAGCGGCCGCGGCCGCGCAGCTCGCCGGCGAGCTGGCCGATGAGTGCCGACTGGGTCCCCGGCAGCAGGCGGCGCGTGTCGTCGTAGTACTCGGCCGCCCGGTCGAACGCGATGGAGATCCCCACCCGCCGCTAACGGCCGGCCCAGGCCAGCAGGCGCTGGATCTCGCCTCCGACCCCGTTTGGATGCAGCACGGGGAGCAGGCTGCGCACCGTGAGCCGCGCGTAGAACCCGAGGTCGATCCGGTCGCCGGGAGCGAGCGGCCGGACCTCGGAGGGACCCAGCAGCGAGCCGTCGACCCGCGTGCCGTTGGTCGACTCCAGGTCGCGGATGCTCCAGGCGTCGTCGCGCCAGTCGATCTCGGCATGCCGGCGCGAGACGGACCGGTCCCAGATCGGCACGTCCATGTCGGGACCGCGGCCGACGAGGATCGGGTACCGGCTCACGATGATGACGCGTTCCATGGGCCGCGAGGCCGGGCCGTCGCTCGGATGCCGGTCGGCCTCGACGGCCAGGACCAGCGGCACGAAGCCGGGGCTCGACGCGCCAGCGTCGCCCTGCGATTCGGCCGGAAAGAGCATCTCGATCCGGCCGTGGGGCTGGCGGGGCTGGTCGATCGCGGCTCCGGCCGGCGACGGCTGCAGCTCGGCCTCCGGTCGCGGCCGCGACGTCCTGCGCAGGATCTTTCCGAGCAGCTCCTGCCGCGGCTCGGGGACGGCGTGGATCGACCGCTCGACCTCCGCGAGCTTGGCCGCGATCGACCCGCAGACCAGGCACGTGGCGACGTGCTGCTCGACTTCCGGCGTGCTCTCCCCTTCCAGCAGCAGCTGCCGAACCCGGTCGTGCTGCTCGAGGAGCCTCTGCATGTCGTTCATGGGGCACCTCCCCGCTGCAGCGCCTCCAGCAGTCCGGCCCGCGCTCGTGCGCAGCGGGACCTGATCATCGGCGCCGGCACTCCCAGCGCCGCTGCGAGATCCTCGGGCGTCGACCCGGCCTCGGTCATCAGGAGCGCCTCGCGATCCTCCTGCTCCAGCGCGCCGATCGCACGTTCCACGTCGGGGCGGTCGACCGGCCGGTCCTCGGCGGCCTGACGGGGCTGCCGCGCACGGCGCCGCAGCTCGTCCAGGGCGCGCTCGCGGCACACCGCCTGGATCCAGGGGCAGAGCGCGGCGTCGCCTCCAGACGCCCCGAGCCGCTCCCGGGCCACCCGAAATGTCTCCTGGGCCACCTCCTCGGCGCCCTGCTGGTCTCGAACGATGATTCGGCTCAGGCTCCACACCCGCATCCAGTGGAGCTCGACGATCGCTTTCCATGCTGTCTCGTCGCCCGACTGCGTCCGGGCGACGAGGCTCGCGTCGTTCGTTGCGCCGACCATCGGGCTCACTGCCTCCTGGTCCATTTCACCCACCCATGATTTGATGCGCACCCCATTTCTTCTCCAGGACGTCTCGAACATCGATAACGACGACGGTGCGCGCACATTGTCCCAGAGAGGGCGCCGTCAGCGGACGTCCACGCCGCCCACCGAGTCGCGTGCCGGGTAGTCCACCACGATCGCGCGGCATCGACCGAGGGCGCGCGCGGCGTGCTCGACGTCGGCTGGCACGACGGCAGCCTCACCCGGCCGCAGCACCGTGGTGGCGCCGTCGACCGTCATTTCGAGCTCACCCTCGACGACGTTCCAGACCTCCTCGTTCTCGTGGCGGTGGGGGTGCACCTGCGCGCCGGGAGCGACCTCGTAGTACACGAAGGTCAGGTGCTCGGAGTGGAAGAAGCGGCCCACCCAGCCGGGGAGTGGTTCTCTGGGCGGCAGCGCGCTCGTCCGGATGAAGGGCATTCCGCCTCCGTACGGTAGTCCACCGGGCGGCCGGGTGCTAGTGTCGGGCTGTGATAGGCGGCGTACACACGATCCTCTACGCCCGCGACCCCGAGGCGGCGCGCGCCTTCTTCCGCGACGTGCTTGGCCTGGACGCGGTCGACGCCGGCGGCGGCTGGCTGATCTTCGCGCTGCCGCCCGGAGAGCTGGCGTGCCACCCGGCCGAGGGCGCCGAGCAGGGCACGGCCGAGCTGTTCCTGATGTGCGAGGACCTAGAGGCGACCCGGCGGGAGCTGGAAGCGAAGGGAGTCGAGTTCGTGGAGCCCGTCACTGACGCCGGCTTCGGGCGCTTGACGCGCCTGCAGGTGCCCGGCTTCGGCAGTCTCGGCCTCTACCAGCCGCGCCACGCGAGCCCGCTCGAGGCGTTCGGCTGACGAGCCCCGGCGGGCCAGCCGTGACGTGAGCGAGGTGCCGGGTGACCGTGACGGTCACCGTCGGTCATGGCAACCTCGCACTCGCCGTTCAGGCCTGCATCAGCGCGTCGGACGCGATGCTGGCCAGGCGCCCGCCCCGCCCGACATCGCTCGCCATCTTCGCCAGCAGCACCGGCGCACCGAGCCAGCCGATCAGGAGGCCCACCCACACCAGGAAGGTCACGCCCAGGTCCATGTCGCGCGGCTCGTCGTGCCACCCCGAGCGCCACATACGGCCGGCCATGACCGTGATCCCCAGCGCGGTCGCCGAGACCAGGTAGGCCGCCAGCAGGCTCACCGCCAGCGGCGCCCGAATCGTCGCCACCCCCATCGCGAGCACCAGGGCGAACGCGGCGGCGAAGCCCACGATCGCCCCGATCGCGCGCAGCTGCACCCGGCGGCCCAGCCGCCAGACGCACGACGCGCAGCCCGCCGGATGGACCAGCGACGCGCACGGGCCGCACAGCGCGCCGGCGCAGATGACGCAGGCGCCGACCGCCGGCAGGCCGGGGTGACGCAAGCACGGCGGACCGTCTCCCGCGGCATCGACGCCGCCGTTCAGCGGACTGGCGGTCGGGGGCCGGGGCCGGGGCGGCGTCCACCCGCGCGGCCACCGGACGCGGAGCCGCACCCACGGCGCCCGCCGGCGGTCG
>DASQZW010000260.1:0-23104 GCA_035638495.1 Terriglobales bacterium | reverse complement strand
TCGTGGCGGTCGAACACGACGCCCCGGCCCGTGAGCTCCCGGACGGCCGCCTCCGCGTCGTCCACGCGCCAGCCGAGCACGGTGAACGGCTGCGGCTCGAGGCGGTCGACGCGGGTCACGCGGAGCATCGTGCCGGCGAGGTCGAACACGAGCGCGAAGCCCTGGTCTTCCACGAAGGCGAGGCCGAGGACGCCCTCGTAGAAGGCGCGCGCGCGTTCCGAGTCGGTCGTGGAGACGAAGGCGATCGGGGGGCAGGTCCGGAGCACCGGCCCATGCTATGCCCGGATCGTGCCCGCCGTCGGCGCGACCCCCGGCCGGCGTGCCAACATGGCTCGCCATGAACCTCCCTGCAAAGCTGCTCACCGAGCTCGTCGGAACCTTCATCTTCCTGTCGGTGATCGCGCTGTTCCCGACGTCGGGTCCGTCGGCGCCGCTGGCGCCGCTGGCCATCTGCGGGGCGCTGATGGTCATGGTCTACATGGGTGGTCATATCTCGGGGGCGCACTACAACCCCGCGGTCTCGCTGGGGCTGTTCCTGCGCAAGAAGATCGACGCCGTCACGCTGGTGGCCTTCTGGGTCGCCCAGCTCGTCGGCGGTGCGCTCGCCTTCGTGGTCGGCGACCTGCTCAGCAAGCACACGCCGGGCATCCATCCCGGTGCGGGCGTGGCCAGCGGCAGCGCCCTCGCCGTCGAGGTGCTGTTCACGACGGCCCTCGTCCTCGTGGTCCTGAACGTCGCCGCGACCAAGGCCACCGAGGGCAACTCCTTCTACGGGCTCGCCATCGGCTTCACCATCGTCGTGGCGGCGTTCGCCGGCGGTCCGATCTCGGGCGGCGCGTTCAATCCGGCCGTCGGCTTCGGCGCGACGCTCGGCGCGGCGCTGTACGCCGGCGGCTCGTGGGGGAGCCTGTGGCTGTACGTGGTCGGCCCGGCGGTCGGCGCCGCGATCGCGGCCGGCCTCCACGTGGCCCAGCTCAGGACCGTGAAGGACTGAGCCGGCGCGGTCACTGGCGAGCGATCGCCGCGGAGCCGCCGCGCAGCACGTACTTCTGGATCTTGCCGGTCGCCGTCTTGGGCAGCTCGGCCACGAAATGGACGTGGCGAGGCGCCTTGAAGTGGGCGAGGTTGGCGCGCGCGAACTCGATCAGCTCGGCCTCGGTGGCATCCGAGCCGGCGGCGAGGACGACGAACGCGTGCGGCGCCTCGCCCCAGCGCTCGTCGGGCATGCCCACGATGGCGACCTCCTGGACGGCGGGGTGGCGCAGCAGCGCGCCCTCGACCTCGACCGACGAGATGTTCTCGCCGCCGCTGATGATCACGTCCTTGATGCGGTCACGGATCTCGACGTAGCCGTCGGGGTGCACCACGGCGGCGTCGCCGCTGTGGAACCACCCGTCGCCCATGGCCCGCTCCGTGGCCTCGGGGTCGTTGTAGTAGCCCTTCATGACCACGTTGCCGCGCACGACGATCTCGCCCATCGTCCGGCCGTCGGCGGCGACCTCCCGGCCGCGCTCATCCACGACGCGCAGCTCACCCGACGTCAGCAGCTCCACGCCCTGCCTGGCCTTGACCACCGCGCGGTCCGGCGCAGAGAGGCGCTCGTGCTCCGGGCGCGGCTCGCAGACGGTGATGAACGGCGCGGTCTCGGTCAGCCCGTACACCTGGGTGACCTCCCAGCCCAGGCCGCCCTCCAGGCGCTCGATCGTCGCGGCCGCGGGCGGCGCGCCCGCCGTAATGACGCGAACGCCGGGCGGAACCTCGCCGCGCACGTCGGCCGGCGCGCTGGCCAGGCCGATCAGGACGGTCGGCGCGGCGCAGAGCCAGCCCACGCGCTCCCGGCGGATCAGGTCGAAGATCGCCCGGGGCTCGACGCGGGGGAGGCAGACGTGCGTCCCGCCGACGGCGGTGACGATCCAGACGAACGTCCAGCCGTTCGCGTGGAACATCGGCAGCGTCCAGAGGTAGCGGTCGTCGACCCGCATGGGCAGGTGGATCAGCGTGCCCACGACGTTCACGTAGGCGTTGCGGTGCGTGATCATGACGCCCTTGGGCCGGGCCGTCGTGCCGCTCGTGTAGTTGATCGTGAGCAGGTCCTGCTCGGTGACCCGTGCGGGCGTGAAGTCGGGCCCGGCCGCCGCCAGCAGCTCCTCGTAGTCCAGCCAGCCCTCGCGGGCGCCCTCCAGCGCCACGAAGTGCTCGACGTCCGGCACCTCGGTGCGGATCGCGTCCACCGCGTCCAGGTGGTCCGGGTGGACGCAGACGATGCGCGCGCCCGAGTGGGCGAGGATGTAGGCGAAGTCGCTCGCCACCAGCCGGTAGTTGATCGGGACCAGGACCGCGCCCAGCTGCGGCACGGCGTAGAAGGACTCCAGCTGGCCGTGCGTGTTGGGCGCGATGTATGCGACGCGGTCACCACGGCCGACGCCCAGACCCTGCAGCGCGGCGGACCAGCGATCGCAGCGCTCGAAGAACTCGCCGTACGTCAGCCGCAGCGATCCGTCCACGACGGCCTCGCGATCCGGGTACAGGCGGCGGCTCCGCCGCGCGAACTCCAGCGGTGTCAGAGGCGTGTCCATAGTCGACCTCCCGTGTCTCTCTCAGAAGCCGACCATCGTACCGGCCTCTCGTGTCCCGGCCGACTGGGCCTCGCGCCCAGATGTCTGGGCATCATGGCTGCTCGGGCCCGCGGAGCCGGGCACCGGCCGCCAGCACGATCATCGCGGCCCCGCCGGCCGCCAGGACCAGAAACGCGGCTGCCGGCCGGCCGGTCGCGTCCCAGGCGGCGCCGCCCACGACGGGTCCGATGAAAGAGGCGGCGTACATGATGAGGAAGATCCCCGCGCTGAGCCGGGGCACGTCCGCCTCGGCCGCCAGGAGCGGCGGCAGCGCCAGCGTGAGGATCAGGGCGAGGGCGGCCGCGAACCCGATCACGCTCGCCCAGAGCACGATCCACGGCCCCGGCGTCAGCACGAGGGCCACCACCGCCCCCACGATCAGGACCGCCGCCAGCACGAACGGCCAGCGAGCTCGGACGAGCCGGGGGCCGAAGGCCAGGATCACCAGCGAGGCGGCGAGCTGGCTGGTGTTGAGCGCAGTCAGGCCGGGGTCCTTCAGTGCCCCATGGCCCGTCACCCGCACGAAGTCCGGGATGAACGCGTTGGTCCCGAAGTAGGCGGCCGAGGCGAAGCCCATCACCAGGCCGGCGCGCCACATCCGGCCGTCGCGGAAGTCGGGGAGCCACGGCCGCCGCGGTCCCGCCTGGCGCTCGCGCACTTGTCTGGTGCCGAGGAGCAGCAGGCCCGCCGTGAGGAACGCGGGCACCGACCAGAACGCGAGCGTCAGCGGCCAGCTGCCGCCCAGGGCCGGGGCCACCAGCGGGCCGGTGAACGAGGCCGGCACCATCTCGCCGAACAGCAGGCCGTTGGAGTACACCGCCGTCGCGACTGCGACCCGCGTCGGGAACCACTCGCGCGTCAGGGTGGGGAAGGCGGGCTGGCTGACGGCCACGCCCGCGCCCATGACCAGCGTCATCGCGAACAGCACCGGCAGCGCCGGCCCGACCCCGCGCAGCGCCGAGCCCACACCCACCGCCAGCAGGCCGGCGACCAGCGCGCGGCGGGCGCCGAGGCGCGCGATGAGCAGCGAGCCGGGGATCGCGGCGATGGCCAGCAGCAGCACCGGCAGGCCGGTGAGGACCGAGACGCCCTTCTCGTCGAGGCCCAGGTCGCGATGGATGGCCGGGATGAGGGGCGGCACCGCGAGCAGCGTGACCCGCAGGTCGAAGCCGCCCAGCCAGAGGAGCGCGAGGTGCGGGAGCAGCGAAGGAAAGCGGATCAGTCGGGAGGGGGGGCCCGCCCCCACTTGCTCTAGTCGCGTGTCGCCTCGATCGCCTCCAGTGCGGCGGGGTTCTCGAGCGAGGAGATGTCGCCCGGGGCCTGCCCCAGGTAGACGGAGCGGACCAGCCGACGCAGGATCTTCGCGTTCCGCGTCCGCGGCAGGTCGGCGACGAAGTGCACCGCCTGGGGCCGCAGGGGGCGGCCCAGCGCCTCGGCCACCGAGCCCTTCAGGCGCTCCGCCAATTCCGGGCTCCGCTCCACTCCCGGCCGCAGCACCACGAAGCAGACGAGCGCCTCGCCCTTGAGCTCGTCGGGTACGCCGATGGCTGCCGACTCGGCGACCGCCTCGTCGCCCACGAGCACAGATTCCACCTCGGCGGGCCCGAGCCGCTTGCCGGCGATCTTGATCGTGTCGTCGGAGCGGCCGAGTACGTACCAGAGGTCGTCGTCCGCGACGTAGGCCCAGTCGCCGTGGACCCAGACGCCGGGGAAGCGGGACCAGTACGTCTCCAGGTATCGCTCGCGGCTGCCCCAGAAGCCGCGCGTCATGCCCGGCCACGGCTGCCGGACGACCAGCTCGCCGACCTCGCCGCGGACGCTCCGGCCCTGCTCGTCCACCACGTCGGCGGCCATGCCGGGCAGCGCCGCGAACGAGCACGGCCGCACCCGGCTGAGCACGTTGCCGCAGAGGATGCCGCCGGCGATCTCGGTCCCGCCCGTGTAGTTGATGACCGGCACGCGGCCGCCGCCGACCTCGCGGAAGTACCACTGGAAGGGCTCGGGGTTCCACGGCTCGCCGGTGCCTCCGAGCACGCGGAGGCTGGACAGGTCGTGCCGGCGCGGGTGCTCGGCGCCCGACGACATGAGCCCGCGCACCAGCGTGGGGGAGACGCCGAGGACGGTCACGCGGTGGCGCTCGACCATCTGCCAGAGCCGGTCCGGCCCGGGCGTGTCGGGGGTGCCGTCGTAGAGCACCATCGTCGCCCCGAGGAGCAGAGTGCCGAAGATCAGCCAGGGCCCCATCATCCAGCCGATGTCGGTGAACCAGAACACGACATCGTCCGGCTGGACGTCGAAACCGTGGGCCATGTCCTGCGCGGTCTTCACCGGGAAGCCCCCGTGGACGTGCACGGCGCCCTTGGGCCTGCCGGTGGTGCCGCTCGTGTAGATGACCATCAGCGGCGCCTCCGGTTCGAGCTCCTCGGTGTCCAGCCCGGCCGCCTCTGCCCCCACGAGCTCGGCCCAGTCGTGGTCCCGCCCGGCGGTCCAGGGCACCTCGCGGCCGACGCGGCGCAGCACGACCACGTGCTCGACGCCGGGCGCCTCGGCCAGCGCCTGGTCGGCGGTCTCCTTCATGCGGATGACCTGGCCGCGGCGGAAGAAGCCGTCCGCGCAGAGCAGCACCTTCGCCCCGCCGTCGTTCAGCCGCCCTGCGATGGCGGCGCCGCCGTACCCGCTGAAGAGCGGCAGGAAGATCGCACCCAGCTTGGCGCAGGCGAGCAGCGCGACCGCGGCCTCCGGCACCAGCGGGAGGTACACGGCCACCCGGTCGCCCCGCCCGACGCCCAGGCGGCGGAGGGCGGCGGCCAGCCGGCCGACCTCGGAGGCGAGCTCCCGGTAGGTCAGCCGGAGCACCTCGCCGCCCTCGCCCTCCCAGATCACGGCGGGCCGGGTCGCGGCTGGGCCCTCGAGCCAGCGGTCCAGGCAGCTGTCCACGATGTTCATGCGGCCGCCCGGCCACCACTTCGGCCACTGGATGCCCTCGCTGAGGTCGACCACCCGGTCGTACGGCCGCCGGAAGCGGAGGCCGATGTCGCCGGCCACGGCGCTCCAGAACCACTCGAGGTCCTCGGTCGAGCGGCGCTGGAGCTCCGCCAGGTCGCGGATGCCGTGGGCGTCCATGAAGCGCCTGAGCCGGCTGTGCCGGACGACCTCGGGAGTCGGCTCCCAGAGGACGTCACCGATGACGACCGGCTGCATCGGCTCGATTGTATGCGGCGCCGGCCGCAGGCGGCGGACGCACGCGGCGGCGCCACGCCGCCGCTCCCGGCCGGGTCCGCGAGGCCCTGGCCGTCAGGCGTTCGACCTCGCAGCGCAGCTCCCAGTAGTTGCTCCACGCGGCCCGCGAGCGATGGACCGCGCCCACCGCGCCCTCCCGAGCCCGCGCCGCGCGGACCGCCTGGTCCTGGGCGCACGCCCACCGGTCGAGGGCCCGGCCCACCGTGAGCTGCACGCGCTGCCACCAGTCCGCAACCGCGGCCGGCTCCACGGCGGGCGGTGGTGGCGGCAGGGAGAGGAACTTCCAGACGCCGCCCTGGCCCAGCACCGTGAGCCGGGGCACGCCCACCGGGCGGTCGGCCAGGGCTCGGGGTCGCGGGTGGTGCGGGTTGGCCGCCATGAGCCGGGCCTGCATCGCGAACACCAGGTGATGGGCGGCGCGGACGCTTCTCGGACGGTCGGCCGGGACCCGTCCGAGCCGGAGCTGCAGCGCCCGGACGTCTTCCGCCAGGTCCCTCGGGCAGATGGCGACGTCGGCCAGCCGGAGCTCCTCGACCCGCCCCAGGAGCAGGTCGGACTCGGCAAGCATGCGCCGCCGGTGGACCTCGGCGGCGTCGACGGCATCGAAGGTCTCGACGAGTGCGCTCATGGCCGGCAGCGTAGAGGTGAGCGCGGGTCGAGATAAAGCGGCTCTTTACCGGGTTGCAGGCCGCCGCGCGCCTGGCGACGCGGGGTGGCCTGGCTGCGACAATCCGGCCTTCGCCGTCCCGGCCGTGTTCCGGAGCCTCGCCGACCTGCGGCCCGGCGACGAGGTCGACGTCACCAGGCAAGATGGTGAGGTGCTCGCGTTCTCGGTCGTCGGATCCCAGCGGATCGGCGCGGACGCGGACGCCGGCAGCGACGGCCTGTTCGACACCGGCGGCCCGCCCCGGCTGACGCTGATCATGTGCGCCGGCGAGTGGAGCGCCTCCCAGCGCGGTACTTCGAGCGGCTCGTGGTGACGGCCGACCTGCGCCCGCGATGAGCGAGGCCCTGCCGGCCACGCTGGTCGTCCTGGCCGGCGGCGACAGCCGCCGGATGGGCCGGCCGAAGGCGCTGCTGCCGGTCGGGAGCACGACGCTGATCGAGTGGCTGATCGCCCGCCTGGCGCCCCAGTTCGCGCACGTGGTGATCGCGGGCCGCGGTCCCGAGCGGCTGCCCCCTCGCCTGCGGCCGCTCCTGGCGCCGGACCTCCACGCCGGCGCCGGTCCGCTGGCCGGCGTCGAGGCCGGCCTGGCCGCCTCGCCGCACGACCTCGTCGTGGCCGTGGCCTGCGACATGCCGTCGGTCACGGCCGACCTGCTCCGCCGGCTTGCGCACGCCGCGGGCGACGGCGACGTCGACGCGGCCGTGCCCCGGATCGCCGGCCGGCCCGAGCCCGCCTGCGCCGCGTACGGGCGGTCGGCGGCCGCCCCCATCGCTGCGGCGCTGGAGTCCGGGCGACTCCGCGCGGCCGACGCGCTGGCGGACCTGCGCGTGCGCTGGCTGGACCGCGAGGACCCGGCGCTGTTCGCCAACCTCAACACGCCCGACGACTACCAGCGATTCCTCGACGAGTACGCGGCCGTACCATCTCACCAGCGGCGTCCGGATGCGTCTCGCCGAGACCCGGCATAATCCAGGTCGAGTCACCCCGAACGCCTGACCTGCTCAAAACTGTGAGGCTCGCTGTTGAAGATTGTCGTAACCGTCAAACAGGTACCCGACCCCAATGCCCCCCAGGGTCTCGACCCGGACAACACGATCGCGCGTGACCGCGAGGTCGTGCTGGACCCGGGGGACGAGTGCGGCATCGAGATCGGGCTCCAGCTCAGGGAGGCCCACGGCGGCGAGGTGGTGCTGGTGTCGATGGGCCCCGAGAAGGCCCGCGACGCGATCCGCAAAGGCCTCTCGATGGGCGCCGACCGCGGCATCCTGATCACCGACGACCAGCTCGCGGGAGCCGACGCGCTGCTCACGGCGCGGGTGCTGGCGGCCGCCATCGGCCCCGAATCCGCCGACCTGGTGATCTGCGCCACCGAGTCGTACGACGGCTCGACGGGCATGGTGCCGCCGATGCTGGCGGAGCTGCTCGGCGTGCCGCAGCTGACGTTCGCCAAGCACGTGGAGGTGGACGACGGCACGGTCACCGTGCACCGCCAGACCGACGTCGGGTACCAGGTGATCCAGGCGGCGACGCCCGGGCTCATCACTGTGACGGCGGGCATCGCCGAGCCGCGCTATGCGTCGCTCAAGGGCATCATGGCGGCGCGCTCGAAGGAGGTGCGGGTGGTCACCGCCGGCGACCTCGGCGTCGAGCGCGGCCAGGCGGCCGAGACGGTGGAGGGCATCGCCGACGCCGAGGCGCGCGCGGCCGGCGAGGTGGTCGAGGACGACGGCACGATCGGCGTGGAGAAGATCATCGGCGTGCTCCAGGCCGCCAAAGTGATCTGAGCGGAGGCGGAGAATGGCGAAGATCTGGGTCTACGCGGAGCAGAGCCAGGGCCGGCCGGCGGCCACCTCGCTCGAGCTGCTGACCAGGGGCCGCGAGCTGGGCGACGTCGAGGCGATCGCGCTCGGGCCGGGCGCCCGGGAGGCCGCCCCGGCCCTGGGCAGGCACGGCGCCGGGCGCGTGCTGGTGAACGAGGACCCCGCGTTCGTGGAGTACCTCGCCGAGCCGGCCACGGACTGCCTGGCGGCGCTCGTCGCGAGCGAGTCGCCCGACCTCGTGCTGTTCGCGTTCAGCTCCGACGCGCGCGAGGTCGCGGGCCGGCTGGCCGCCCGCCTGGGCACGGGGCTCATCTCGAACGCGATGGACGTCGAGTCGCGGGACGGCGGCTTCGTGGCGAAGGTGCCGTACTTCGGCGGGTCCAAGGTGGCGACATACCGCGCCAACGCGCGGCCCGCCATCGTGCTGATCCGGCCCAAGTCGTTCGAGGCCAGCGAGAGCGCGGGCGCCGGCGAGGTGGTCGAGGTCGACGCCGCGATCGGCGAGGACTCCCGGCGGTCGCGCGTCGTCGAGACCAGGACCGAGGCCGCCGACAAGATCAAGCTCGAGGAGGCGAAGGTCGTCGTCTCGGGCGGCCGCGGCCTCGGGGGTCCCGAGAACTTCCACTACGTGGAGGAGCTGGCCGACGCACTGGGCGGCGCGGCCGGCGCCAGCCGCGCCGTGGTCGACGCCGGCTGGGTGCCCTACGCCATGCAGGTCGGGCAGACCGGCAAGACCGTGCGGCCGGGCGTCTACATCGCCGCCGGCATCTCTGGCGCCATGCAGCACACCGTGGGCATGAAGGGCTCGAAGGTGATCGTGGCGATCAACAAGGACCCGGACGCCCCGATCCTGAAGATGGCGGACCTGGGCGTGGTCGGCGACGCGCTGAAGATCCTGCCCCGGCTCACGGAAGCGGTGAAGGCCAAGAAGGGTTCGTAGCACGATCCAGCGTCCCCACGCGGAGGAGTTGCTCGCCGAGCGGGCGAGGCTGCGCCAGGCGCGGGACTTCGCTGGCGCCGACGCGATCCGCGACCGCCTGCGCGACGGCGGCTGGGAGGTGGTCGACTCGCGGGAGGGCAGCCGGCTTCACGAGGTGGAGCCGCCGCCTCCTCCGCGTGCCGTCACGATGCTCACCCTCGTGCACGGGTGGCCCGCCGACGCCGAGCGATGGCTCGACGGCGTCCTGACGCACACGGCGGCGCACGACTTCGAGGCCCTGCTGGCAGACAACTCGGGCGACCCCGACGTCGGCGCGCGGCTGGCGGCACGGCGCGGCGATCGCGTGCGGGTCCTGACCGTGGCGCCGCCCGAGGGGTGGGCCGACGCGGCCAACCGGGCGCTGGAGGCGGCGACCGGCCACACGGTCGTCCTGTTCGACCCGGGCGTCGAGCTGTTCGGCGACGTGGCGGGCCCGCTGCTCGAGGCGCTCGACCGGCAGGGCGTGGTCGTCGCGGGCGCCTTCGGCGTCCGTGCCGAGGGCCGCGTCGGCCACTTCCACGCCAACGACGGGCCGGTCGTGGACGCGGTCGAGGGCTACGTCCTCGCCTTCCGGCGGGCCGCGGCGCTCGACGCCGGCGGCTTCGACCGCAAGTTCCGCTTCTACCGGCTGGCCGACTTCGAGCTCTGCTTCAAGCTGCGCGACCGGCTGGGCGGCGACGCGGTGGTCGTGCCGGGCCTGCCGGTCGAGCGGCACGAGCACCGGCTCTGGGAAGCGCTCGACGAGGAGGAGCGCGAGCGGCGGTCCCGGCGCAACTACTACCGGCTCCTCGACCTCTGGGGGAAGCGGGAGGACCTGATCACGAAATGAAAATGGGCGCGTTCGTCTTCGCCAACGACCAGGGCATCCAGCCGGCCGAGCTGGCGCGCGAGCTGGAGTCGCGCGGGTTCGAGTCGCTGTGGGTGCCCGAACACACCCACATCCCGGCCAGCAGGCGCACGCCCTACCCGGGCGGAGGCGACCTGCCCGAGCACTACCGGCGCTCGCTCGACCCGTTCGTCGCGCTCGCCGCCGCGGCGGCCGTCACACAGCGCCTGCTGCTGGCGACCGGCGTGTGCCTGGTGGTCGAGCGCGACCCCATCGTGACGGCCAAAGAGGTGGCCACGCTCGACTGGGCTTCCGGCGGCCGATTCCTGTTCGGCGTCGGCGGGGGCTGGAACCGCGAGGAGATGCGCAACCACGGCACCGACCCGAAGACGCGATGGGACCTCATGCGCGAGCGGGTCCTGGCCATGAAGGAGATCTGGACGCACGACGAGGCCGAGTTCCACGGCCGGTTCGTGGACTTCGGACCGATCTGGTCGTGGCCCAAGCCGGTCCAGCGCCCGCACCCGCCGGTCCTGGTCGGCGGCGACGGCGCCACCACGTTCGACCGGGTCGTCGAGTACGGCGACGGCTGGGTGCCGATCATCCGGGCGGGCGGCCCGGCGCCCTTCGACGAGCGCGTCGCCGACCTGCGACGGCGGTGCGAGGAGGCGGGCCGGGCGCCGGTCCCGATCACGGCGTTCGCCTGGAACCGGGTGGATGACGCCGACCTGGAGGAGCACGAGCGCCTCGGCGTCGAGCGGGTGATCGTGCCGCTGCCGCCGGTGGACCGCGACCGGACGCTCCGCGCGGTGGAGCGCTACACGCCGCTGGTCGCACGGCATGCGTGACCCGGCCCGCATCGGCGCCGACGCAGGGCTGTTCATCGCCGGTTCGCCCATACAATCCCGAGCGTGACCGAGGAGTTCGGCGCCCGGATCGAGGAGCTGCGCGGGAAGCGCGCCCGCAACCTGCTGATGGGCGGCGCGGAGCGCGTGGCCCGCCAGCACGAGCGCGGCAAGCTGACGGTCCGCGAGCGCCTGGACCTGCTGTACGACGCCGGCTCCTTCCAGGAGTTCGGCCTGCTCGCGCACCAGCAGCCCATGCGCGGCAACCAGGTGTCCGCGCCCGACCAGACGCCAGCCGACGGCGTGGTCACCGGCCACGGCCTGATCGACGGCCGCCAGGTGTGGGTGATCGCGTACGACTTCACGGTCATGGCCGGCTCGATGGGGGCCGTGGGCGAGCAGTACAAGTGCGCCCGGGTCCGCGAGATGGCGATGCGCTACCGCAAGCCCATCGTCTGGCTGCTGGACTCGGCGGGCGCCCGCATCCAGGAGGCGGCCGGGTCGACGTTCGCCGGCTCGGGCCACCTCTTCATGGACCAGGTGGTGATGTCCGGGGTGATCCCGCAGGTGGCGGCGATGATGGGCCCCTGCGCGGCGGGCACGGCCTACATCCCCGGCCTGTCCGACTTCGTGCCCATGGTCAGGGGCACGAGCAGCATGTCGCTGGGTGGGGCGCGGCTGGTCAAGGCCGCGACCGGCGAGGACGTCACCGACCACGACATGGGCGGCTCGCAGGTCCACTGCTACGAGTCGGGGGTGGGGGACAACGAGGTGCTGAACGACGCGGAGTGCATCGCGACAGTCCGCAGGTTCCTCTCCTACCTGCCGTCGTCCAACACCGAGCCGCCGCCCTTCGCTCCCACGGACGACCCGCCCGACCGGCTGGTCGAGGGACTGGAGAAGATCGTGCCGGCCAGCCCGCGCGCCGCGTACGACGTGCGGCGGGTGGTGCGCGCGATCGCAGACCGCGACTCGTGGTTCGAGGTCAAGCCGACGTGGGCGAAGAACATCGTGGTGGGGCTGGCCCGGGTCGGCGGCCACGCGGTCGGCGTGGTGGCCAACCAGCCGATGCAGAAGGGCGGCATCCTCGATTCGGACGCGGCCGACAAGGCGGCACGCTTCATCCGCATGTGCGACGCGTTCAACGTGCCGCTGGTCTACCTGGTCGACGTCCCCGGTTTCCTCGTCGGCTCGGCGGTCGAGAAGCAGGGGATCATCCGGCACGGCGCCAAGATGCTGTACGCAACGTCCGAGGCGACCGTGCCGAAGATCACGGTCGTGATGCGCAAGGCGTACGGCGCCGGCTACTTCGTGATGTGCGGCCGCGGCTACCAGCCGGACGTGCTGGTGGCCTGGCCGTTCGCGGAGATCTCGGTCATGGGGCCGGAGGGCGCGGTGAACATCATCTTCAACAAGCAGATCGAGGCGGCCGAGGACCCGGCCGCGATGCGCGCGCAGCTCCTGCAGGGGATCCGGGACACGATCAGCCCCTACATCGCGGCCGGCTGGGCGATGATCGACGACGTGATCGAGCCTGCGGAGACGCGGCGGGTGATCGTACGCGGCCTGGAGCAGGCGCGCGACAAACGCGTCGAGCGGCCGTGGCGGAAGCACGGGAACATCCCGGTGTGAGCGACGCCGTCATCGTCAGCGCGGCGCTGACCGGGGCGCTCACGCGGCGCGAGCACTGTCCCGCGATCCCGTACACGCCGGTCGAGATCGCCGAGGAGGCGAGGCGGGCGGCCGAGGCGGGCGCTGCCATCGTGCACATCCACGCCCGCGCCGACGACGGCTCGCCGACATGGTCGCCGGCCACGTTTGCGGCGATCGAGGCCGAGGTGCGTGCCCGCACGGACATCGTCATCAACTTCTCCACCGGCGCGGTGGGCATCCCGGCCGAGGAGCGCATCGCGCACATCCGCGACCTGCGGCCCGAGATGGCCGCCCTGAACATGGGCTCGATGAACTACGCGATCTACTCCGAGCGCCGGAAGGCGTTCTACCACGACCACGTGTTCGCGAACCCGTTCTCGGACATCCGCTTCTTCCTGGAGACCATGAACGGCGCCGGCGTGCGCCCCGAGATGGAGTGTTTCGACAGCGGCCACATCGGCAACACGGCGCCGCTGATCGACCTGGGCGTGCTGCGGCCGCCGTACCAGTTCAGCCTCGTCATGGGGGTGCTGGGCGGGATCCCGGGCACCACGCGGAACCTCGTGCACCAGGCCGGATCGCTGCCGGCGGACTCGCACTGGCAGGTCATCGGGATCGGCCTGAACCAGTGGCCGCTGCTGGCGGCGGCGGTGGCGCTGGGCGGCAACGTGCGGGTGGGGCTGGAGGACAACTTCTACGTGGAGGCGGGGCGGATGGCCCGCGGCAACGGCGACCTGGTCGACAAGGCGGTCGCCATGTGCCGGGAGCAGGGCCGCGAAGTGGCGTCGATCGCCGAGACGCGCGAGCGGCTCGGCCTGCGAACGGTGGAGGAGGAGCTGGAGTGACCGAGGTGCGGGCGGAGCTGGTCGGCAACGTCTGGAAGGTCGAGGCCCAGGAGGGCGACGAGGTCGAGGAGGACGACGTCCTGGTCATCCTGGAGTCGATGAAGATGGAGATCCCGGTCACGGCGCCCTCGAGGGGCACCGTGCGCGAGATCCGAGTCCGCGAGCAGGACGTGGTCCAGGAGGGCCAGGTCATCGCCGTCATCGAGTAAGTGCAGGGCTGGGCAGGCCACCCTTCCCGAACCCCCCGTGAGCGTCTCCCGGCTCCCGCCGCTCCCCCTCCGCCTGCGCGCCGTCGCGGCGGCGGTGCCCGCCGGCGCACGATCGGTCGCCGACGTGGGCGCCGGTGACGGCCAGCTCGCCCGCCACCTCGCGGCCCGCGGCCTGCGCGTCGTCGCCACCGAGCGCCGGGCTCCCTCGTTCGCGCGGCTTCGGGCCGCGGTGCCCGAGCTCGACTGCCGCATCGGCGAGGGCCTGGACGTGCTGCGGCCCGGCGAGGTCGAGGGTGTCGTGCTCGCCGGCTTGGGCGGCCACTCGATCGTGCGTATCCTCGAGGCCTCGCCGGCCGTCGCGTGCGCGCTCGATTGGCTGGTCCTGCAGCCGCAGCAGCACGCCGACCGCCTGGTCGCCTGGCTGGAGCCCGCCGGCTACCAGCTGCGCGCGAGGGAGACGGCGGCACAGGGCCGGCGTTCGTATACAGTGCTGCTGGTCGCCGGGCATGAACGTTCCTGAGCTCGCCCTCCACCATCAGCGCCTCGACCAGCGCGCGGCGGGACTCCGCACGCAGATCGAGCGGCTGCGCGTGCTCCTGGCCGGGGACCCGGAGTCGGACCGCCTGGAGCGCGAGATCGCCGAGGCCGACGGCGCCCGCCGTGACCTCGACCATCGGGTGCGCGAGCGGGAGCGGGAGGCCGAGACGCAGCGGGCCCGGCTGCGCGGCCGCGAGCGCGAGCTGATGAGCGGCCGCATCCGGAACCCCACCGAGCTGCTGAAGCTCAACGAGGAGGTCGACCACCTGAAGGCGGCCGTGCGCCAGCAGGAGGACGGCGAGCTGGAGCTCATGGAGCGGCAGGAGGCGCTCGAGGCCGACCTCGCCCGGCTCGGGCGCGAGCTGACCGCGGCCCGCGCGCGCACGGCCGCCGCCACGCCCGAGCTGACGGAGCGCCTGGGACGCCTGGAGCGGGAACTGGGTGAGGTCGAGGCCGAGCGCGACGCGACGTGGGAGCAGATCCCACCCGACTGGCAGGTCGCGTACCGCCGGGTCCGCAGCCGCCAGGCGGACCCTGTCGCCGAAGTCGTGAACGGCCAGTGCGGTGCATGCCGGGTCGCGCTCACGTCGAGCGGGATGCAGGCCGTCCGCCGGGCCGCGCTCCTCCAGTGCGACAACTGCGGCAGGATTCTCGTCGTCACATGAAGGTCCTCCGCCTCTACACAGACGGCGCCGCCCGCGGAAATCCTGGTCCGGCGGGGCTCGGCATGATCATCGAGGATGACCAGGGCATGCGCCTGTGGGGAGGCCACCGCTACGTCGGCACCGCCACCAACAACAAGGCGGAGTACCTGGCGCTGATCGACGGCCTGCGCAAGGCCGCCGAGTGGAGACCGGACAGGCTGGAGGTCTACCTCGACTCCCAGCTGGTCGTGGAGCAGGTGTGCGGCCGCTACAAGGTCCGCCACGCCGACCTGCAGCCGCTCCACCGCCAGGCGATGGGCCTGCTCCAGGGCTTCCCGCGGGTGAACGTGAGCCACGTGCCGCGCGAGCGCAACCGGGGCGCCGACGCGCTGGCGAACCGCGCCATCGACGAGGGGACTGGAAAGGCCACGTGACGGGGTAACATCCGCCGTGGGTCGAGGCGGACAGGTGACCGCTCCGCCTCCTCGTGGGGCGGGGAGGAAAGTCCGGGCTCCAGAGAGCAGGGCGCTGGGTAACGCCCAGTCGGGGTGACCCGAAGGAAAGTGCCACAGAAAGACACCGCCGGCGATCGCCGGCAAGGGTGAAATGGTGGGGTAAGAGCCCACCGGCGGCCGGGTGACCGGCCGGCCAGGTAAACCCCGCCCGGAGCAAGACCAAATAGGAGGGCGCGATCAGGTTGCTCGCCGAGCCCTCGGGTAGCGGTCGCTAGAGGCGCCGGGAGACCGGCGCTCGAGATAGATGGTCACCGCCCCCGGGCGACCGGGGGAACAGAACCCGGCTTACAGTCCGCTCTCGACCCACCGCCCCGCTTCACCGGCGGCGCGGTCCGGCGTGGGGCGGGACCGCGCCGCTTTCAGGGAGTCGGGCTCGGCGAATCGGTTGGGGTCGGCGTGTCCACCGGAGTCGGCGTGTCCACCGGGGTCGGCGTGTCGACCGGAGTCGGCGTGTCCACCGGGGTCGGCGTGTCCACCGGGGTCGGCATATCCACGGGAGTCGGCATGTCGGTCGGTGTCGGCGTGTCCGTGGGACTCGGCGTGTCGGTCGGGGTCGGCGTGGGACTGGGTGAGTCCGTCGGGCTGGGCGTGCCGGCAGGGGTCGGCGTGTCGCTGGGAACGGGCGACGGTGCCGGCTCCGGGGTCGGCGCGGGTGTCGGCGGCTGGAGGCCGGGCATGGATGCGACCGGCTGGCCCGCCATCTGGCTCGTGCCGGGGCCGGTCGCGGACGTGGCGGCAATGGCCGTCGCAGTGGTTCCCGATCCGCCCGCCAGCAGCGTGCCGGCGGCCGGCTGGTCGCCGCCCAGCGACCACCAGGTGATCGCCGCGATCGCGAGAACCAGGACCCCGGCGCCGGCCGCGCCCGCGACCCGGAGCGTCCGGCGCCGCCGCCGGCGTCGGGCCGCCGCCTCGACCCGCTCGGTCTGGTCGGCGCCCGCCACGGTCCATGTCCCCCCGACCTCCATGGCGTCCAGGACGTCCCGGCCCATCGTGTCGGCCTGCGCCCGGGCGGTCGCCTCCGCGTCCTGCCCTTGGGTGTCGCGCCGGCCGGTCGAGCCCGCCATCTGGGTGCGGACATTCTCTCCGAACTGCATATGTCGCGGTCAGCGGATGGCGGCCTCCGGCCCGCTACTCTGGCGGGCGATGACGACACCGCACGCCGCCGCCCGCGAGCTCGAGTGGGTGGGCAGCGAGTACATGCTCCGCTGGCTGGGCCGGACGCGAGACTCCGAGATCACGGCCTTCGGGGCGGCGCGCGCCGTGCGAACGCCCGAGCGACCGGAGGTGGACTTCCTCAACACGGTCCACCGGCTGCTTCCCGACGACGCCGAGCGGGTGCCCCGCATCGCCCGGCACTACGGGGAGGCCGGCATCCGGCCGTGGCTGGAGGTGATGCCGGCGCCGGGCTTCGCGGAACTGGCAGCCGCCCTGGTCGAAGCTGGCGGCCGTCAGATCGGCTTCCTGGCCATGCTGGAACGCGACCTGCCGGCGCCGCCGGCCGGCGCGCTCCCGCCGGGAGTCTCGGTCGAGGTGGTGGGCTCCGACCTCGACGACTTCGCCAGTGTCCTGCCGGCCGGCCACGGCGTGCCCGCGGAGCACCTGGAGGACGCGATGCGGCGCACCCGGGAGGCCGGCGGGATCGCGGGCGCCCGGCTCTACCTCGCGCGAGTGGAGGGGGTTCCCGCGGCCGCCGCGGTGCTGTTCCTGGCCCCGCCGGTGGCCTACCTCGCCAACGCATCCACGCTCGAGCCGCACCGCCGGCGCGGGTGCCAGACCGCGCTGATCCAGCGCCGGCTGGCGGACGCCGCGGCGGCGGGGTGCCCACGAGCCGCGGTGATCACGGATTGGGGCTCGCAGAGCCACGCCAACGTCGCCCGCGCCGGCTTCCGGGGCGCCTACACGAAGGCCGTCTGGAGGCTGGACGTATCCTGACCGCGTGGGGGACGCACGAATCCTGCTCGCACTGCCCCTGATCGGTCAGCCGCCGTGGTGGCTGTCGAGGGGGGACCGGCCCTGCTGGTACACGCTGCGCGAGCTCCTGCAGCGGACGACGCCGGTGGTCAGGGCCACCAGATAGCGGCCTGAGGGCGAGGCGGAACGGCCTCGCCCCGCCCCGTTTCCCCACCGAGCCCCACCGGGTCTCCGGTGAGATCGTTCGGTGCCGGACCATTCCGTATGTAGTGGTACCGGCCGCCATGAACCACTACATCTAGGGATGGGGGCTCGAACCAGCCTCGCCCGACCACAACATCTTGTGGTTGACGGTTGACATCCCGATCGGGCTGGGGTACGCTTCGTGGCGAATCGCGGTGAAATGTGGGGAGAAGTGGTGAACAACCCAGCGCCACAAGTGAAGACGCAGCAGACGACATGGCACACGCACCAGCACCTACCCACCAGGCCACTTCTCCCCTTCGCCGCGAACCCGGGGGGGCGAGCTGGTGCTCCCCCGGGAGCCCACTCTCGCTGAGGGGGTGCCATGTTCTGGGGCACCCATCGGGTCCGGGTCGACGAGAAGGGACGGCTCGCCATCCCCGCGGCCTTTCGGAGGCAGCTGCCGGACAGCAGCTTCATCTCGATCGGCCAGGACGGCGTCCTGACCATCTACCCACCGGACCAGTGGGAGAGCCTGGCGAGCCGGCTCCAGGACCCGCTCCTGGGGCCCGAGCAGCGCGCGCTCTCCCGGGCCCTGTTCTCGAAGGCGGTCGCCTGCGAGTTCGACGCCCAAGGTCGGGTGGGCCTCAGCGCGGAGCAGCGGCGGCTGGCCGGCATCGAGCCGAGGTCGACCGTCGCGGTCATCGGCAACGGGGCCAGGGTCGAGATCTGGGCCGAAGAGCGTTGGGACGCCTACTCGGACGACGCGGTGGTCAGGTTCGACGAGCTGGCGGACCGGGTAATCCAGGGGCGTGCGGGAACAGCCGACTGACCACCTGCCTGTACTTTCAAAAGCGTCCATAGAGCTCCTCCACCTCCGGCCGGGTGGGGTCGTGGTCGACGGCACCGTCGGCCTCGGCGGCCACGCCGGGCTGGTCCTGGAGCGCATCGGTCCCGCCGGCCGTCTGCTGGGCATCGATCGCGACGACGCCGCGCTCGCGGTGGCGCGCGAGCGCCTGGGCCCGGCGCCGATCCTGCGGCGGGGCGACTTCCGCGACCTGCCGGCAATCGTCCGGGAGGCCGGCCTCGACCGGGTCGACGGCGTGCTCCTGGACCTCGGGGTGTCCAGCCCGCAGCTCGACGACCCGGCGCGAGGCTTCAGCTTCCGCAACGACGGACCGCTCGACATGCGGATGGACCGCCGCTCGCCGCTCACCGCCGAGCGGGTCCTGAACACGCTCACCGAGAGCGAGCTGGCCGGCCTCATCCGGCGGCTCGGCGAAGAGCGCTGGGCTGCCCGAATCGCCGAGTTCGTGGTTCGCCGCCGGCCGCTGCGCACCACGCGCGACCTGGCGGCGGCCGTCGAGGCGGCCGTGCCCCGCGCGGCGTGGCCCCGCGGCATCCACCCGGCCACCCGGACGTTCCAGGCGGTCCGAATGCACGTCAACGACGAGCTGGGCAGCCTGGACCTCGGGCTGCGGGGAGCCCTCGAGATCCTCTCGGAAGGCGGTCGCCTCGTGGTGATCGCGTTCCACTCGCTGGAGGACGCGGCCGTGAAGCGGTTCCTCGCGCGGGAGTCGAGGGACTGCGTCTGCCCGCCCCAGCAGCCGGTGTGCACGTGCGGCCACCGGGCCTCCCTCCGGATCTTGACCCGCAAGCCCCTCCGCCCGACCCCGGAGGAGGTGGCGGCGAACCCCCGCAGCCGCTCGGCGCGGCTCCGAGCCGCCGAGCGGATCTAGGGAAGACGACTTTCCCCCCCACCCTGCCCTCCCCCGCGAGGGGGGAGGGGACTCGACGACCTTCCCCCCACCCTGCCCTCCCCGCGACGGGGGAGGGACCTCGAATCGTCTCTTTCGAAGCCCTGGCGGGCTGGCTCCCCCAGTCCGTCAGGCACCAGCCCCCCCTCATCCGACCGAAGCGAGAGAGAACCTTGGTCACCACACGAATACAGTCGACCAGGCGCCGGTTAGGCACCAGCCGGCGCGGGCGCCACCCGCGGCGCCTCCTGGCGCAGTGGCCGCGGCTGGTCACCGTCGCCAACAGCTCGACCGCCGAGCGGTTCGGGCTGGCGTCGCTGGGCCGCGTCTACGCCGGGACTGCGGCGCTGCTCGTGCTCGTCGTCGCCTACCTGCTGGTCGGAACGCAGGCGACCCAGACCTCGTACCAGCTGGACCGCCTGCGGGACCAGAACACGCAGCTCACGGCCGAGCAGGCGGACCTCCGGGCCCAGGACGCGCGAATCCACACCCAGGCCGGCGTGGCGCAGTCGGCGGCGGCGGCCGGCCTCCAGCGCGGCAACTCGCTGCAGTACATCGGCTCGCAGCCGGTGGCGCTGAACCTCGACGCACCGATCGGGCCGGACCGGCAGGAGGACACGCCCCTCTGGCAGCGCGCGCTGGCCGCCATCGTGGGCGGGACCGCCCGGGACGCGCAGGCCGCCGGGGGGTAACCACCAGGTGGCAGTCACCTCGCGGCCGCTCGGGACCGAACGGCACTTCCCGGCGGCGCGCCGCGGCGGCGACACGACGCGGCTGCGCGTGCTGTGGCTGCTCGCGGTCGTGCTCCTGCTGGCCGGCAGCATCTGGGGCCGACTCGCCTACTGGCAGGTGGTCGAGCACGGATGGCTCTCTCACATGGCGTCCGCCTACCACGTCGCCGACTTCACGCTGCCCGCCGTCCGCGGCGAGATCCGCGACCGCAACGGCAACCCGCTGGCCATCAACGTGGCCGTGTACGACGTGTCGGTCAGCCCGAACGAGATCCCGGCGTCCCAACGGGCGCGCGTCGCGGACGGCCTGGCCGGGGTCCTGGGACTCCAGCGCGACGACCTGATGACGGTGCTCCGCTCGGGCAGGCCGTTCGCGTACGTGGCCCGCCGGCAGTCGAAGGCGATCGCGGACCGGATCGACGCGCTGCAGCTGTCCGGCGTCCAGCTGGAGTCGGAGCCGCAGCGCTCCTACCAGCCCGGCGGCACGTCGGACGTGTCGCTGGCGTCCAGCCTGCTCGGCTTCGTGGACTACAGCGGCCGCGGCCAGTACGGGATCGAGCAGCGCTACAACACCCGGCTCGCCGGCCGGCCGGGGTCGCTGACGACGTACACGGACTCGATGGGCCGCCAGATCCAGCTCGGCACGCAGAAGGAGCAGGCCGCGGTGAACGGCTCGACCCTCACGCTGACGATCGACGGCGACGTCCAGTACGCGGCCGAGCAGGCGCTCGCGGCCGGCGTCCAGGCCAACCACGCCGTGAGCGGGAACGTCATCGTGATGGACTCGCACACCGGTGAGATCGCGGCGTGGGCCGACTACCCCGCGTACGACGCGAACCAGTTCCCCAGCGCCGACCCCGGCCACCTGAAGGACTCGATGGTGTCCGACCAGTACGAGCCGGGCTCCGTCATGAAGGTGGTGACGCTGGCCGGCGCCATCGACCAGGGCAGGATCACGCCCAGCACCACCATCTACGACCCCGGCTACATCGACGTGGGCGGCGTCCGCCTGCGCGACTGGAACCTGCGCGACAACGGCACGGTGACGATGACCAACGTGCTCGAGAACTCGCTGAACGTGGGCGCGGTGCGCGCGGAGCAGGCGGAGGGGCAGAACGCCTTCCTCCACTACCTCGACGCGTTCGGCATCGGCCACTCGTCCGGCATCGACGTCACGGGCGAGGTAGTGCCGGGACTGCGGTCGTCCTGGCGCCCGTCGGAGCTGGCGACGGCGTCGTACGGCCAGGGCGTCGCCGTGAACGTGGTCCAGATGGTCGCGGCCATCAACGTGATCGCGAACCAGGGCCGGTGGGTGCAGCCGCACGTGGTCGCGAAGGTCGGCGACGCCCCCACGACCGTGCCGGCGCCGAGGCAGGTGGTGAGCGCGCAGACGGCGGCGACGATGACGCGGATGATGGAGTCGGTCGCCCAGCACGGCTCGGGCGCCCTGGCCCGGGTCCAGGGCTTCGAGCAGAACGAGGCGGGCAAGACGGGAACGTCCCAGATCGTGGAGGGAGGCAGCTACTCGGCCGTCCACGTCTGGTCGTCCTACGTCGGCTTCCTGCCCGCGGACAACCCGCGGTTCACCATGCTCGTGGTGGTCCGCCAGCCGGACAACGGCTCGTCCGACCACAACGAGGGCTACTATGTCTCGGGGCCGATCTGGAAGCGCATCGCTGAGCAAATCGTCCAGGACTGGCGCATAACCCCGGGCGGCGCCTAGCGCGTTCTTAGTCGTGATGGCACTGCATGCTGCGGGGAGGCTCGAGCACAGGTTCCGAGCCCGCCGATGGACCTGACCGCCGGCGAGGTCGTCGAGGTCACCGGGGGGCGGCTCATCGAGGGGTGCGCGGACGTGCGCTGCACCAGCTTCCACACCGACTCCCGGTCCGTCCAGCCTGGCGGCTGCTTCTTCGCTCTGCGGGGCGCATCGCTGGACGGCCACGCGTTCTGTGCGGGTGCTGCGGTGCGCGGCGCGGTGGTGCTGGTCACCGAGCGTGACGTCGCCGGCCATGGCGCCGCCGTCGTGCGCGTCGCCGACACCTGGAGCGCCCTCTACGCGCTGGCCCGCCACGTGCTGGACCGGATCCGGCCGCTGGTGGTCGGCGTGACCGGCAGCAACGGCAAGACCTCCACGAAGGAGCTGACCGCCGCCGTCCTGGGCGTCCGGCACCGGGTGCTGAAGAGCGAGGGCAACCTCAACAGCGAGACCGGTCTGCCGCTCACGCTGCTCCGGCTGGAGCCCGGCCACACGGCCGCGGTGCTCGAGATGGGCATGCAGGGTCCGGGCGAGATCGCGCGGCTCGCGGCCCTCGCCCGGCCCCGGGTCGGCATCGTCACGATGATCGGCACGGTGCACCTGGAGTTCTTCCGCGACGCCGAGGCGCTGGCCCGCGCCAAGGCCGAGCTCGTCGAGGCGCTGCCCGCGGACGGCCTGGCCGTGCTCAACGCCGAGGACGCGCGGTTCGAGCTGCTGCGCGGCCTGAGCCGGGCGCCGGTGGTCGGCTTCGGGCTCGAGGCCGGCGACCTCCGGGGCGGCGGCTACCGCCCGCTGCCCGACGGCGGCGCGGAGGTGACTGTCGAGAGCACCCCGGTGCGCCTGCGGCTCCCGGGCCGCCACCAGGCCCGGAACGCGGTCGCCGCGCTGGCCGCCGGCCGGTTCGCGGGCGTCTCCATCCCGGAGGGAGCCGCCGCCCTGGCGGGCGTCGAGGTCGACCAGCGGCTGCAGGAGCTGCCGGCGCCCGCCGGGTACACGGTGGTCGACGACGCCTACAACGCGAGCCCCGAGTCGATGCTGGCGGCCTTCGAGGCGCTGGCCGAGCGCCCGCGCTCGGGCCGGCTCCTGGCCCTGCTCGGCGAGATGCGCGAGCTCGGCGGCGTGGCCACGGCCGCCCACGAGGACGTCGGCCGCCGCGCCCGCGACGTCTTCGACCGGGTTGCCGTCGTCGATGCCGGACACGGCCGGCTGCTTGCCGAGGCCGCCGGCGGCGAGCTGCTGGCCGACCACGAGGCCGCCTTGAATTGGGTGCGTGCCGTTGCGGGGCCCGGCGACGTTGTGCTTGTCAAGGCTTCGCACGGGATCGGACTGCACGAAGTCGTGCGGCGACTCGTGGGGGTCGGTAAACCG
>DASQZW010000259.1:0-7301 GCA_035638495.1 Terriglobales bacterium | reverse complement strand
CGCGACGTGACCGATCCGGCCCGCGCCGGCGCCAACGGCCTGAACCCCTTAAAGCTGCTCGGCTCCGTGCTCGACGAACTCGTGGAGGCCGGCGTGCTGGCCGCGGCGCGGCGGCCCGGTGCCGGGTTCGTCGCATGGGCGGCGGTCCACGGTTTGGCTGTGCTTCTCAACGAGGGCGCGCTGCGCGGGCTCGATGAGACGCAGGTCCAGGAGACCGTGGGTCGCTTGCTCGACATGGTGGATCAGGGCCTCTGATCGGTGCGGAACCGTCGGCGCCGGCCGAGTACCTGTTGGGCTCACCGCCAGGTGCCCGCTGGTCGAGCCCTGATGGTGACAGCAAAGATCGAATGACAGAACGAACCCTACCTGCGAAGCCCCGGACAATCCTGGAGGACCGATGACAGTGGACTGGGCCGGCGTGACACGAGCCGAGGTGCTGCGCGCGATACAGGCGTACGACCGGCTCGGGCCGGAGGCGTTCTTCTCTGAACACGGCTACGGCCCAACCACGACGTATGACCTGGTCTGGGACGAACGCCTCTACCCGCCGAAGGCGATCCTCGGCACCGCGTATGAGTTCGCCACGGGCGAGCGCCTTGCCTCCAGTGACTTCGAGGGCGGGAAGACCGGCGCAGTGAGGGTGCTCGGAGAGCTGGGATTCACCGTGCAGGCACGACGCCGACCTGGACAGAGCTGATCCGGACGCGGTCCCGCGAGACCGTTCGCGTTTGTGGTGACGGCCGAGTGACCGGCCGCACACGCGAGCGCTCGGCCGCGCCGGCCTGGACCGATTCTGCCGCTCACGACGACTCGAACGTGATGATGAGCTCGGCGATCAGTCCATCCCGTACGCGGAGGTGCAGGCGCCCCGCCATCTGCTCCGGCGCCGCGGCCCACGCATAGCGGGCGGTGACCCGATCCGGTCCGGCTCCGCTCGTGTCGAGAACTCGGATCCCGTCGTCCGGAGGCTGGTCACGGTAAGCGGCCGCGATCGCCGGCCGCCCGTCGAACGGGCCAGCCGGAACGCCGTCGAAGCGCATGACCGCGTCGTCGGCGAACTGCGACAGCATGCCGCTGAAGTCGTGCTCACGCACGCCGGTGTTGAACAGCTCGACGTGACGTTCGAGCACATCGTGCACGCATGGCATGGAGGACATGCTAGACGGCGAGCTGGTGATGGAACGCCGGCATCGCTCCCAGCATGTCAGTCCTCTTTCCAGAAAACGCCACGGTCTTCGTAGATGATCTCCACTCTGCGGCCTTCGGGATCGCCCACGTAGAAGCCGCGAGAGTGTGCCGAGTGCTCCAGAGGACCACGCACCTGGGTGCCCAGCCGGTGCGCTCGGGCCAGTACGTCCTCGAACCCGCGGGCGTCGACATCGAAGGCGATCTCATCCGCATCCGGGCCAGCGCCGCCGTGTTCGGAGGAGAAGAAGACGAGCAGAACGGTGCCGACACGAAGCGGCTCGTGCGCTCCGGAGAGCGACTCCGCACCGAGTAGATCTGCATAGAAAGAGCGGAGTCGCGCCGCGTCCGGGCTCCTGAAGGCGATGTGGTTGATTCCGAGAACGCCCATGACGGGTCAGCCTACAGGCCGTCGAGCTCTTCGCCCAGGCGACCTGGAGGAACGCCTGGACGTGGGAGGGTCGTGAGCTGCTCCGCCCAGGTGTTCGAGGACCGGCCTGATCAGGAATACTGCCCGGACGACGACCGGTTTGCGAATCGGAATGCTGCAGCTCATCGCGACGTTCGCAGCCGTGTCAGCGCTGCTGACGGCCACCCCCGGACCGGACAATCTTCTTGTCTTGCGCAATGGACTGCATGGCAGGAGGCCTGCGATTGCGACCGGCCTCGGCGTCTCGATCGCTGCAATCGCCTGGGGAATCGCAGCGGCATTCGGTCTCGCCGCCCTCCTGCAGCGGTCGCAACCACTGTTCGATGCGGTCAGGGTCGCCGGTGCCCTCTACCTGTGCTATCTGGGCGTGCGCTCGCTCATCGCCGCGGCGAGGAAGGATCCACGACCGGAGCACACGAGCATGAACGCGGGGCCGGCCGCGCGAGGATCCTGGCACGCCCTCCGCACGGGCGTGGTGACCGATCTCATGAACCCGAAGACCGGGCTCCTCTACGTCGCACTCGTCCCACAGCTGATCCCTCACACGGTGTCGGTCCTCGAGGGGACGCTCCTGTTCAGCTGGGTCGACGCGATCGTCGCCGGAGGCTTCCTCGCCGTCATGGGCTGGTTCGCCGCGTCGGCCGTCGAGTGGCTGCGCCGGCCGCGCGTTCGCCGCATCACCGAGGGTGCGGCGGGTGTCTCCCTCATCGGCATCGGTGTCCGCACCGCGCTCGAGCGCACCTGACGCGCAGCAGTGACCAGCGCCCCCTGGGGGACGTTCGATTCTGGAGCCGCCGCCGGCAGGCGAGCGAGAATCGAGGTGGAGGTGATGTCTCGATGGGCTGGAATGTCGCCACGGTGATGACCACCGACGTCGTGACGGTGGGACCGGACACCGTTTACAAGGAGGTGGTCGAGCGCCTGCACGACCGCCGCGTCAGCGCGGCGCCAGTGGTGGATGCCGAGTTCCGCGTCGTCGGAGTCGTGTCCGAAGCGGACCTGCTCCTGAAGGAGGAGCGGCCGGACAGCCGGCCGGGCGGCTCATTCCTGCGTCCGCACGGCGACGCCGCCAGGGCACGGGGGCGCAACGCGGCAGCACTGATGACCTCGCCTGCGGTGACCGTGGGACCCGACGCGACGCTGACCGAGGCCGCCCGCTTGATGCACCGGAGGCACGTGAAGCGCCTGCCGGTCGTCGGCGCGGACGGGCGGCTGGTCGGGATCGTGAGCCGGGCTGACCTGATCCAGGTGTATCTGCGCAGCGACGACGCGATCGCGACGGAGATCCGCGACGAGGTGCTCCGGCGCGAGCTGGCGATCGACCCTGACACGGTCACCGTCACGGTGAAGGAAGGGGTCGTGCGGCTCGAGGGCCAGGTCGAGACGAAGAGCCTCGCGCCGATCACGGCGCGCCTGGTCGGGGCGGTGCAGGGCGTGGTCGCCGTGGAGAACCGCCTGCGCTGGAAGCTCGACGACACCGCCCTCGGGGTGCCCGAGAACCCGCTCGCTCCCCGCTATTCGGCCGACGAGCGACCCTGACCGGCCGCCAGGCCCCCTGCCAGCACGGCTAGCCCCAGCTCGAGGTCGCTCGCAGCCACTTCAGTACCGCCAGCACCCGCCGGTTGTCATCGGCGGCGGGCGGCAGTCCGAGCTTCGCCAGCAGGCTGGCGACGTGTGCTTCGACCGTCTTCTGGCTGAGATGAAGCCCGTGCCCGATGCCGGCATTGGACCGGCCCTCCGCCATCAGCCGCAGGACCTCCCGCTCACGTTCGGTGAGGGAGTCGAGCTCCACCGCCCGGCGCTTGCGGGCGAGAAGGCGGGCAACGATCTCCGGGTCGACGACCAGTTCACCCGCCACCACGCGTGCGAGCGCGTCGCGCAGGGCGTCGACGTCGTCGACCCGGTCCTTCAGCATGTAGCCGACCCCGCGCATGCCGGCCTCGAGCAGCCGAACGGCGTAGCCGGTCACCGCGTACGTGGAGAGCACGAGCACGCCCGTGCCCGGATACAGCCCGCGCAGGCGCTCCGCCAGCGCAAGGCCCTCGTCCGTGTAGGTGGGCGGCATCCGGATGTCGAGGATGACGGCGTCGGGCGGGTCTCGGGCGAACTGGCGCAGGAGGTCGTCCGGGGTCGCCGCCTGAGCCGAGACCACGACTCCGACCGAGTTCAGCAGCAGCGCCAGGCCCTGCCGGAACAGCGCCGAGTCGTCGGCCAGCGCTACGCGCACGGGATGCGGGCCGCGACGAGTGTGCGGCAGGGCGCACTCGTCACCGTCAGCTCGCCGCCCTGGGCGCGGACCCGCTCGATCAGGCCGGCCAGGCCCCGTCCCCTGCCAGCGTCGGCACCGCCCACGCCGTCGTCGGCGATCTCGACCAGGCACTCGCCGGCGGCCGCACGGACGCGGACAGTAGCCTGGCCGGCCCCGGCGTGCTTGACCACGTTTGCCAGCGCCTCGCAGACGATGAAGTAGACGGTGGCCTCCACCGCAGGCGGCAGTCGCTGGGGCAGGACGTCGAGCACGATCGGCAGCGGCAGCCGCTCCGCCACCTCCTCGAGCGCGGGTGCGAGTCCGGACTGGCGCAGGACGGCCGGGTGGATGCCCTGAGCCAGGTCCCGCAGCTCCCGGAGCGCGAGCGTCAGGTCCCGGCGGGCCGCGTCGATGGCATCGGCCGTCGTCGGGTCGACCGCGGTCATACGGGCCAGCGCCAGCCTGGCGGAGAGGGCCAGGAGCTGCTGCTGGGCGCCGTCGTGCAGGTCGCGCTCGACCTGGAGCCGCGCCGTCACGTCAGCGTCGCTCGCGGGCGGTCCGCCGGCCGGTGCCTCCAGGCGCTGGGCGCGCACGACCGCATGGAGCCTGGCGTTCTCCAGGGCCAGTCCGCATGCGGCCGTGGCCGCGTCGAGCAGGCCACGATGACGGGCCAGCGTGGGTTCCGTCAGGACCACGGCCAGCGGTTTGCCGTCCGGGGTGTCAACCGCGATGACCAGGCGGTCCCCGCCCGCCGCGGCCTGCCCGACCGGTAGCCCACGGCCGTCGACGTACGCCTGGCGGTCGGGCAGCCAGTAGAGCACGTCGAGGTCCGGGTCGTGAAGTGCGTCCCGCAGCGCCTCTCGGACGCTGTCGGCGGTACTCGGTCGCGCCACCCGCAGCAGCAGATCGGCGACCGCCGCCCGCGCCAGCCGCCGCCAGACGAGGCTCACGAGGAACGCGGCCGGGATCAGCAGGAGCACCAGCGCCCCTGCCGTGAAGATCTGGTGCATCCGGTCTCTGGGCAGGGCCAGCGACAGGCCCACCGCCTCCGCGCCCACCGCGGCGCCGCCCAGCGCCGACGCCATCAGGACCGGGAGTGAGAGGCGGCCATCCAGGCCGCCCCGGTGTCGGACGCGAAGGAGCAGCATCAACACGAAGCCGGCGGCGAGCAGCGCCTCGCCCACCTCCAGCAGCGTCCGCGACACCGAGTAGATGCCGGGCAGCGCGACGACCGTCGGCCACCAGGCTGACGGGCTGTATCCGTGCCACTCGGGCCGCGACACCGGCGCCAGCACGGCCTGGACCCCGGTCAGCCAGACGAACGTCGCGACCACGTACACCCGCTCGTGACGGTGCTGCAGGCGAGGGTTCGGATAACGGAGCAGGGCCCAGGCGCCGCAGGCCAACGCCAGCGGTCCCAGGACCTCGGCGAGCAGCGGCATCGGACCTACGCCCCACAGGTCGAACCAGCCAACACAGAAGAACAGGGAGAACAGGATCAGCGCTCGGCCGGTGCCGCTCTGGCCGGGCTCGCCGAGGAGCAGGGCGCCGTTGACGTAGAACGCGATCGGCACCAGGGCGTTGACAGTGGCGAACAGCGGCTCGTCGGCGAGCGCGGGCCACTCCACGGCGACGGCGAGCAGCGCCACCACCGGCGCGATGAGCAGCCCCACGCGGGAGTGCCCGGTGGGCCACGCGGAGGCCACGGCACCGTATTGCGAGGAGGCAGCCGCTCGGCTCACCGCGCACGAAACCCTATCACGTAGGTCACGGTCCGTACCGACCGGTATGTGTCCTGGGTCGTCCGGCCCGACGACGGCGACCAGGACAGCCGAAAGTAGCCTGGGTTGCGAATAACCTGCTCGGGCACAGCCCTACAATTGCTGCTGTGTCAGCCCTCGGCGCCCGCTGGCTCGTCCTGACCTGGCGTCTGCCAACCGGTTCCAGCTCCCCGCGGGTGATGGCGTGGCGCTCGCTCCGCCGGCTCGGCGCGGCAATGCTCACGCCGGGCGCGGCCATTCTGCCGTACACCGAAGGACTGCAGGAGCAGCTCGACTGGCTCGCCCAGGAGATCGAGGACCTGGGAGGAGACGCGTGGGTGCTGCCGGTCCTCGGGCTGAGCGCGCGTGAAGAGGCGCGGGTCACCGAGTGCATGCGGCAGGACCGCCAGGCGGAGTACCTGGAGCTCACGGCGGACGCACAGAACTTCCTCAAGCGGGCGCCGGAGCACCCCATGCCCGGCGGCGACGGAGATCACGCCGCGCGACTGCGCACCGAGAAGGAGCTGCTCGCGCTCCAGAGGCGGTTCCGGAAGATCCGCACGCGTGACCACCTCGACGCCCCTGGCCGCACCGAGGCAGCACAGACCATCGATCGCTGCCTTGCGTTCCGCCAGGGCATCAGCGCGAAGTTGAGGCCGGCCACCGACGATCACCTGGGCTGAGAAGGGAGATAGGGTCATGCCGCTGCACTTCGTCACCAGGGAGGGGATCCACGTGGATCGGATCTCGACCGCCTGGGCCATCCGCCGGTTCGTCGACCCGGCAGCGACATTCGCGTTCGTGCCCAGGACAGCTGACATCACGGCCGTCGAGGGCATCCCGTTCGACGTCAGGGGGGTCGAGCTGAGCCACCGGGGCGGGCGCTGCACGCTGGAGGCCCTCGTCGACAAGTACGGGCTGGCAGACGAGGCCCTCGGACGCATGGCCCGCATCGTCCGCGCCGCCGACCTGCCCTACGAGGAGCCGGCGCCGGCAGTGACGGCCGGGGTGCTCGCGATCTTCGACGGCGTGCGAGATGGCTCGGCGTCCGACGAGGAGCGGCTGCAGCGCGGCTTCGTGGTGTGCGACGCGCTGTACGTCTTCTGCCGGGCGAGCGAATCGACCGCCCTCGAGGTCTGAGGAAAGTCGCGCTCGGCCGACAAAATAATCGCAACCTAAGTTACGATTATCTCGCCATGCGTTGGATTACGAGAAAGAACGCGAACGTGGACCGGGTCGCCTGCCCGTGGCTGATCCGGCGCTTCGTCGACCAGGACGCCGAATTCCTCTACGTGCCGGCGGACCAGGTGCTCGCCGCCGCCGAGCGGGAGGGCGCAATCCCCTACGACGTGCCCGGAGTCGAGCTCGGTCACGTCGCGGGAAGGTGCAGCTTCGAGTCCATCATCCTCAAGTACGGCATCCGGGACCCCGCTCTCGACCGCCTGGCGCTGATCGTGCACGGCGCCGACGTCGCTTCCGACATCGACATCGTCCCCGAGGCCCGCGGGCTGAAGGCGATCGCGTACGGGTTCGCCCGGGTCCACGGCGACGACGACCACGAGAAGATCCGCCTGGAGACGCCGATGTACGACGCGCTCTACGCCTGGTGCCAGACCGAGGTCGAGCAGCGATCGTGACCCTGACAGCGATCGGCGCGGTCGGGATTCCACCGTTCCGG
>DASQZW010000258.1:0-8457 GCA_035638495.1 Terriglobales bacterium | reverse complement strand
CGGATACGAGCGCGGGTCATACTCCTCAGGCATTGAACTCATAATGAGTATATCTCATAGTGAGAGGAACCGGTGAAATCCCTCCCCCCTCGCGGGGGAGGAGGGCCCTCCAGGGCCCGGAGTGGGGGTCGCTGAGAAGTGCCCTGCCGCTCAATCGGGCCCCCCCTGCTGGGATCACGTCTGCCGGCGCGGGCATTCCCCACCCCCTCACCCTCCCCCGCGAGGGGGGAGGGGAAGGCTCGGCGCCGCTTCGCGGCTGTCCTCGTTCCTCGCTGCCCCGGGCGGTCTCCGTCGAAAGACCGAGACCTTCGCCGTTCTCCGGGCCGATGTGGGGGTGGGTCCTGCCGGCGAAACATGGTGGGTATGAACGAACTGCAGGACAGGGTCGCGCTCGTCACCGGCGCCTCGCGGGGGCTGGGCCGCGCGATCGCCATCGCCTTCGCGCGCGAGGGCGCGCGGCTGGCGCTGTGCGCCCGCGACTGGTCGCGGCTGGAGGCCACCGCCGAGGTCTGTCGCGAGCTCGGCGCCGACGTCCTGACCGTGCGCGCGGACGTCGCCAGCGCCACCGACCGCGAGCGGCTGGTCACCCTGGCCCTCGACCACTTCGGCCGCGTCGACGTGCTGGTCAACAACGCGTCCACGCTCGGACCGACGCCGCTGCCGCTGCTCGCCGACACGGACCCCGAGGCGTTCGAGGAGGTGGTGCGCGTCAACCTGACGGCTCCGTTCCTCCTGGCCCGCGACCTGGTGGGCGGCATGCTCCTGCGGGGCTCGGGCCTCATCGTGAACGTCAGCAGCGACGCCGCAGTGAACGGCTATCCCGGGTGGGGGGCGTACTCCGCGGCCAAGGCAGGTGTGGACGGGCTGACCCGGGTGTGGGCCGCCGAGCTCGCCGGCTTCGGCGTGACCGTCGTGAGCGTCGACCCTGGTGACATGGACACCGAGATGCACCGGGCCGCGCTTCCCGACGACGACCCGGCGCTGCTCGCCCGGCCCGAGGACGTGGCTGAGGCGTTCGTGCGCCTGGCGCGCGGCGTGGACGCTCCCCCGCGCGTGGAGGCGCGGGACCTGCTGGGGGTGGCGGGATGATCGGGACGGCGCTGCCGACGCTGCCGCGGTCGCTGCGGGCCTCCCGGCCGGCGGCCCGGCGCGGCGTCCGCCGCGACCACGTGCGGCTGCTCGTGGTCGACCGGTCCGCGGGCCGGATCCTGCACACCCGCTTCGACCGGCTGCCCGAGCTGCTGGGCCCCGGCGACCTGCTGGTCGTCAACACCAGCCGCGTGCTGCCCGCGGCGGTGGCCGCCGTCCGCGCATCCGGGGACCCGGTGCAGCTCCGTCCCTGCGTCAGGCGCGGCCGGGAGTGGGACGCGCTGGCCGTTCAGGTCGCGCCGCCGCACGCGAACGTGCCGCTGGAGCCCGGCGAGACGCTCCACGTCGGCGAGGCGGCGCTCCGCGTGCGCGGCCGCCGGCCGGACATCCCGCTCCTCTGGCGGCTCGAGCTGGACTCACCGGCCGACCTGGAGCTCATCCTCCGGCACGGCGAGCCGATCCGCTACTCGTACGTGCCGGAGCCGGTGCCGCTGGCGGCCTACCAGCCGGTGTACGCCAGCCACCCGGGGTCGGCGGAGTCCCCTTCGGCCGGGCTCCCGTTCAGCTGGGAGCTGCTGCGGTCGGTGCGGGAGCGGGGGGCCGACCTGGCCGATCTGGTCCTCCACACTGGCCTGAGCTCGTACCAGGACGACGACTTCGACCTCGAGCACCACCTGTACGAGGAGTTCTTCGACCTCGGCGAGGCCGCGGCCGCCGCCGTCAACCGGGCCGGCCGCGTCATCGCGGTCGGCACGACGGTCGTGCGGGCGCTGGAGACCGCGGCCGGCGAGGACGGCAGGGTGCGGCCGGCGAGCGGCTGGACGCGGCTTCAGATCGGGCCGGAGAGCAGGCTGCGAGTGGTCGACGCGCTGCTCACCGGCATGCACGAGCCCGAGGCCAGCCACTTCGACCTGCTACGCGCGTTCCTGCCCGAGCCGCTGCTCGACCGCGCGTACCGGGAGGCGATCGCGGCGGACTACCTGTGGCACGAGTTCGGTGATGCGGCTCTGATCCTCTGACGCACGCGAGACGGGGCGCCGCGGCCCGCGGCGCCCCGTCCGGGCCGCGAGCAGCGGGCCGATTCCCGCATGGCGAGATTCGGCCCGCGTCTGGCCATTCCTGAAGCGCGATGATGGCGGTCGTGGGCACCAGCTATCACATGAGCCCCGATGAGTTCCGCCGCTGGGGCAGGGAGGCGGTCGAGTGGATCGCCCGCTACATGGAGCGGGTGGAGGAGCTGCCGGTCCTCTCCGGCGTCGAGCCGGGCCAGGTCCGGTCCGCGCTGCCGGCGCACCCGCCGGAGCACGGTGAGCCGTTCGACGCCGTCCTGCGCGACCTCGACGAGGTCATCCTGCCCGGGATCACGCACTGGCAGTCGCCCAGCTTCTTCGCGTACTTCCCGGCCAACGCGTCCGGCCCGGCGATCCTGGGCGAGCTGCTCTCGGCCGGCCTCGGAGTCCAGGGCATGCTGTGGTCGACCAGCCCGGCCTGCACGGAGCTCGAGACGCACGTCATGGACTGGCTGGTCGACCTGCTCGCCCTGCCAGAACGGTTCTGCTCGTCCGGCCTCGGCGGCGGCGTCATCCAGGACTCGGCGTCGAGCGCGAGTCTCTGCGCGCTGGTGGCGGCCCGCGAGCGGGCGACCGGCGGCCGCGCCAACGAGGCCGGCGTGGACCGCCCGCTCGGCATCTACACCACCACGCAGACGCACTCGTCGATCGAGAAGGCGGTGCGGGTGGCCGGCCTGGGCAGCGAGGCGGTCCGTCTCGTGGACGTCGACGGCGCGCACGGGATGCAACCGGACGATCTGGCCCGCCGGCTCTCGGCCGACATCGAGGCGGGCGTCACGCCCTGCCTGGTCGTCGCGACGGTCGGCACGACGTCGTCCAACGCCGTCGACCCCGTGCGGGCGATCGGCGAGGTCTGCGCGCGCCACCGCGTGTGGCTGCACGTCGACAGCGCGATGAGCGGGACCGCGGCGGTCTGCCCTGAATTCCGCTTCGTGAACGACGGACTGGAGCTGGCGGACAGCTACTGCTTCAACCCGCACAAGTGGATGTTCGTGAACTTCGACTGCTCCGCCTTCTTCGTGGCCGACCGTGCGGCGCTGGTGCGTGCGCTGAGCATCCTGCCGGAGTACCTGCGGAACGCGGCGACCGAGTCCGGCGCCGTGATCGACTACCGCGACTGGCAGGTGCCACTGGGCCGGCGCTTCCGGGCACTGAAGCTGTGGGCCACCATCCGCCACTACGGCGCTGAGGGGCTCCGGCACCACGTCCGCGAGCACGTCCGGCTGGCACAGGAGTTCGCGGACTGGGTACGAGCTGACGAGCGGTTCGAGCTGGCCGCGCCGGCGCCGCTCAACCTGGTGTGCTTCCGGCACCGGGGGGGCGACGAGGTCAACCAGCGCATCCTGGACCAGCTGAACTCCTCAGGCCGCCTGTTCCTGACGCACACCAGGCTGGACGGCCGGCTGGTGCTGCGGATGTCCATCGGGGCGGCCCGAACGGAGCACCGGCACGTCGCGCGGGCGTGGGCCGCGATCCAGGAGGCCGCGCCGGAGGGCCCGTGATCGGCCGCCTTTCCCCGCGCGGGGGAGGGATCCGTGTCAGTGCGGGCCGCGGGCGTCGGCCTCGCGCGACCGGCGATACCGCTCGGCCGCCTCCTCGAGGTCGCCACGCCGCTCGGCCAGGCGCGCGAACGCCCGCCACGCCCAGCCCGCGAGCTGGCGTTCGCCCAGCTCCTGTGACATGCGGATCGCGTAGCGGAGGTCGTCCTCCGCCTCGTCCAGCTGGCCGAGCTCGCGCCGGGCGATGCCCCGCTCGGCCCTGGCGTCCGCCAGCTCCCAGCGGGCGCCCAGCTCCGAGAAGATCGCGATCCCGCGGTCGATGCACGGCAGCGCCTCGTCGTAGCGACCGAAGCGCTCCAGCACGCGCGCCTTCCCGACCAGCGCGATGGCGAGGCTGAACCGGTCGCCGGTCTCCTCGGCCAGGGCGCCCGCCTCCTCGATCAGCTCCATCGCGCCGTCCAGGTCGTCCATGTTGTCGCGGTTGATCGACAGCGACGTGAGCGCCCGCACCCGCGCCCACCGGTCGCCCGGGTCGGCCAACGCGAGCGCCCGCCGCCAGATGGCCTCCGCCTCCTCGAACCGCTCCCTGGTCCACGGCACCCAGCCCGCGAACAGCAGGGTGCGCACCGTGGCCCAGCGGTCACCCAGCCCCTCCGCCGCGGCCAGCGACCGCGCCAGCAGCCGCTCGGCCTTGTCGACGTCGGCCTCGACGTTGATCGCGATGTCGCCCTGGAACCGCCACGCAAGCGTGAGCGTGGCCACGTCGTCGTGGGCCTCAGCGAGCGTCACCGCCCGCGCGAGCGCATCGGCGGCCGCCGGGTACTCGCTCAGCCAGTAGCGCGCCTCGCCCATGCCGGCGAGCGCGCGCGCTTCGCGCACCCCCCATCCCTCCTCCGCGCCGGCCATCGCGAGCGTGCGCTCGTAGTAGTCGACTGCGGTGCGGCTCTGCATGCGCCGCCGGGCCCGGTCGCCGGCCACGAGCAGGGCGTCGGCAGCGCGTTCCATCGGTGCGCGATCATTCGGGTCGACGTCGGCCGCGGCCAGTGCGCCCAGCTCCAGGTGGTCGGCGGACCACATGGGGTGGCCCCGCTGCAGGAGCCTCGCCGCGATCAGCTCGTGGAGGCGTGCCCGCTCGCGCTTGGGCAGGCTGGAGTACGCGACATCGCGCAGCGTCGCGTGGCGCAGCCGCCAGATCGGCGCACCGCCACCAGGCCGGTCGCGGACCATGATCTCAGCGAGCTCCAGCTGTCGCAGCTCGTCCTCGTTCACGGCGGGGTCGACCACGGCCAGGTCCTGGAGGTCGAAGGAGACGAGGAAGGCAGACGCCCGGCGCGCCAGCTCGCGCAGCCGGTCCGGGAGGTGGTCCAGCCGCGCGGCGATGACCGCCTGGACGGTTGGCGGCAGCGCTCTGCGGCTCGGCGCCGCGTCGCCGACGCCGTCCACGGTCAGCATGCCGGTCGTCTCGATGATGAAATACGGATTGCCGCCGGCCCGGACGGCGATCTCGGCGGCGCGCGCGTCATCGATGTGGCCGCCGCCGGCGTGGCGGACCAGCTGGATCGACGCGTCCGTCGACAGCGGCTCGAGGCGGATCAGCGCCGCGCTGCCGCTGGCCGCACCCCATGCCGGCCGCTCCTCCAGGAGCTCGGGGCGGGCGAGGGCGATGACCAGGGCGCGGCGCGGCCCGTGCTCGCCCGGAGTGCCGAGCCGCTCGATCAGGTCGAGCATCGGCGCGCGGAGACCCTGGGCGTCGTCGAACACCAGCACGACCGGGTGATCGCGCGCCAGGCCGTCGACGAGGGCGACGAAGCCGGCCTGCACGCTGTGCACCAGGGTCGACTCCTCCCGCCGCTCGGTCGTCCCGAAGAGCAGTCCCAGCCGCTCCGCGACAAGGGCGGCCTCCGACGGGTCGCAGCAGCGGGCTGCCAGCTCGCCCAGGCGGCGCCGGACCTCGTCGGGGGGCGCGTCGCCGTCGATGCCGGCGAGATCCGCAACCATCGCGGTCACGGGTGCGAACGTAGCGGTGTCGGTGTAGGAGCGTGCCTGCCCGCGCAGGAAGATCACCAGCGCGCTCAGGCCGGCGGCCAGCTCCTCGACCAGCCGGGTCTTGCCGATGCCCGGCTCGCCGACGACCGTCACCAGCACCGGCCGTCCTGTCGAGCTGGCGAGGGCCAGGCCGTCGCCGAGGACGGCCTGCTCGCCGGCGCGTCCGACGAACGGGATGGTGCGGCGCACGGACTGGGTCGTCAGACCCTCGACGGGGTAGGCGGTGAGCGCCTCGTCGAAGCCCCTGGCGCGGACCCGGCGCCGGCGTCCGTACGTGACGGTGTCGGTGGTCAGCGTGTGGGTGGTCGGCCCCACCAGGACCTGCCCGGGCCGGGCGGCGCTCTGGAGCCGCGCCGCCGCATTCACGACTGGTCCCGTGACCAGCAGCTGGCCGGCCGGCTCTTCGCCGGTGGCCGCCTCGCCCGATTCGATGCCGACGCGGACCTCGAGCGGCTCGGCCAACCCCAGCGACCTGCCGAGCCGGCGGACCCGGCCGCGGATCGCGAGGCCCGCGTGGATGGCCCGCAGGGCGTCGTCCTCGTGGACGTGGGGCAGGCCGAAGACGGCCATGACGGCGTCGCCGATGAACTTCTCGGGCCGGCCACGCAGTGCCTGCAGCTCGGCCGCCGCCGTGTCGAAGAACCTGCCCAGCACATCCCGGGCGCGCTCCGCGTCGAGCCGCTGAGCGAGGCCCGTCGAGTCGACCAGGTCGGCGAACAGGACCGTGACCATCTTGCGCTCCTCGGTCCGGAGCAGCGAACCGACGGCGGTCCCGCAGTTGGGACAGAAGCGGGCGCCCTCGGGTAGCGGACGACCGCAGACTGTGCAGTTCATCTCGCTCGCCGAGGGCACCTCATCTCCTTCCGGAGGGCCGGGTCCTCCCTAGTTCGCTTCGGCTTCGCGGACCCTGCGGCTGAGCTGCTGGAGCAGGCGGTACGAGACCTCCGGGTGCTCCATGAGAAACGGCTTGAAGTTCCATTCCGCGATCGCGGCCAGCACGAGGTTGGTGGCCGCCGTGATCGTGGCGCTGCGACCGCCCTGATCCAGCAGCGCCATCTCGCCGAAGTGGTCGCCGGGCCCGAGCGTGCGGGTGCGGCCGTCCAGCGTGCTCACCTCGGCCCGGCCGTCCAGGATCACCATGAAGCCCACGCCCTCGGTGCCGAGGACCGTGATGGTCGCGCCGGCCGGATGTCGCACCTCGCGCATCTGCTGCGCGATTCGATCGAGATCGCGGTCGGGCATGCCGGCGAACAGTCCCACGGATCGCAGGTCCATCGTGTTCGGAAAGTTTAGTGGTTGTGCGACCATTGGCCGCGATGGCAGACGCCAAGACACAAGCGCTGGCCGGGGTCGCGCTGTTCGCCCACTGCGGGCCGCGCGATCTCGAGTTCGTCGCGAGCCGCACCGACGAGGTGGAACTGGCCGCCGGGCACCGGCTGCTCCGCCAGGGGCAGGGGGGCGACACGTTCTTCGTGCTGCTCGAGGGAGAGGCCTCGGTGGAGGTCGACGGCCAGCCGCGCCGGACGCTGGGTCCGGGCGACTTCTTCGGCGAGATCAGCATGCTCGACCGCGGACCGGCGACAGCGACGGTGACCACTGTCACGCCGGTGCGGCTGATGGTGATGAGCCACTCGCAGTTCCGGGACGCGATCAAGGGGAACGACGACCTGCTCGCCGGCGTGATGGCGGCGATGGGCGAGCGCCTGCGCGCCGACTCCCTCGCCAGGCAGGGCTCCTAGCTCCCGAGGAACTCCAGGGCCGCGGAGGCCATGCAGGCGACTCCGACGGGGAGCGCCGACTCGTCCACGTCGAACCGCGCCGTGTGGACCGGCCTGGGCTCCTCCCACCCCGGGGAGCGGACGCCGAGGGACAGCATCGCGCCCGGCACGCGCTGGAGGACGAACGAGAAGTCCTCGGCCGCCATGACCGGCTGGACGACGCCCACCGCCTCAGCTCCGAGGGCCGAGCGGCCGGCGCCGGACAGCAGCTCCGCCATCGCGGGATCGTTGACCGTGGGCGGGTAGTGCATGTGGAACTCCACGCCGGCGCTGGCTCGCATGGCGGCCGCGACGCCGGCGGCCGTCTGCTCCAGCCGGCGCGCGAGCAAGTTCATCAGGTCGCCGTCGTACGCGCGGATCGTGCCCTGGATGATCGCGCGGTCGGGGATGATGTTGGCCGCCGTGCCGGCGTGGAGGCTGCCGAGCGTCACCACCGCCGCGTGCTCGGGCGGTGCCTCCCGGCTCACGAGCGTCTGTAGCGCAGTGACCACGTGGGCCGCGACCACGACGGGGTCGACGGCCGTATGGGGCCGCGAGGCGTGGCCGCCGCGCCCCTCGACGGTGATGGTGAAGCTGTTCGCTCCCGCCAGCACCGGTCCGGGGGCCGTGGCCACGCGGCCGGCCGGAAGCGCGTGGGCCACGTGGAGCATGAAGGCGGCGTCGACGGGCGGGTCCTCCAGGAGGCCGTCCTCGATCATGCGCAGGGCGCCCGCGCCACCCTCCTCGGCGGGCTGGAACATCAGCTTGACGCGGCCGGTGAGCTCGGCACGTCGCTCGTGGAGCAGCCGGGCGGCGCCGACGAGGATCGCGGTGTGCGCGTCGTGGCCGCAGGCGTGCATGACGCCGGGATTGGCGGACGCGTACTCGGCGGTCGACTCCTCCTGGATGGGCAGGGCGTCCATGTCCGCGCGGAGGAGGACGGTCCGGCCGGGCCGAGCGCCCTCGATCAGCCCGACGATGCCGGTGCCCGCGACG
>DASQZW010000257.1:0-19328 GCA_035638495.1 Terriglobales bacterium | reverse complement strand
GCCCAGGAAGAAGCCGGGGTCGAGGTAGCCGAGCAGCAGATCGGCGTCCGTGACCGTTGGCGCTGAGCCGCCTCTGCCGTAGCACGCCGGCCCGGGCTCGGCGCCCGCGCTCTCGGGGCCGACCTTGGGCAGGCCGAAGCGATCGACCCGGGCGATGCTGCCGCCGCCCGCCCCGATCTCGATCAGGTCGATGACCGGCACTCGCAGCGGCAGCCCGCTCTCCGGCGCGAACCGGTAGACCCGCGCGACCTCGTGCTCGCGGGCCAGCAGCGGCTGGCCCGCCTCGATCAGCGCGGCCTTGGCCGTGGTGCCGCCCATGTCGAAGCCGAGCACGTCCAGTTCGCCGGCCGCCGCGCCCGAGAACGCCGCGCTGAGGGCGCCGGCCGCCGGCCCGGACTCCGCCAGGCGAACGGGGAACCGGCGGCCGGTGTCGACCGTCGCCAGCCCACCGGTGGAGAGCATCAGGTGCAGCGGGCACCGCAGGCCGGCCGCGCCAAGCCATCCCTCGAGCGTGGCCAGGTAGCGGTCCATGAGCGGTCGGACGTACGCGTTGGCCGCGGTCGTGCTGGCCCGTGCGAACTCGCCAAGCTCCGGGACCACGTCGCAGGACGCGGAGACCGGGACCCACGGCAGCTCCTCGGCGAGGATCGCGGCAGCGCGCCGCTCGTGGTCCGGGTGGCGGTAGGAATGGAGGAAGCAGACGGCGACCGCGTCCACGCCCTCCCGGCGCGCGCGGCGCGCGAGGCGGCGCACGCCGGCCTCGTCGAGCGGGCGGTCCACGGTTCCGTCGGCCAGGACGCGCTCGTCCGCCTCCCAGCGAAGGCGTCTCGGCACCAGCGGCTCAGGGAGCTCCAGGAAGAGGTCATAGAGGTCATAGCGGTGCTCGCGCCGGATCGCCAGGACGTCGCGTGCGCCGCGGGTGGTGACCAGGCACGTGCGGGCGCCGCGCCGCTCGATCAGCGCGTTGGCGACCAGGGTCGTGCCGTGGACGACCTCGCCGATGCTGTGCGGGTCGACCTCCGCGAGCAGGGCGGCCACGCCGTCGGCGACGGCGACCGACGGGTCGGACGGCGTGGTGAGCGCCTTCCCCACGGCGGCCACGCGGCCGCCGACCAGCAGGACCAGGTCCGTGAACGTGCCCCCGATGTCGACTCCGATGCGCACGCTCACCCGACCGATTGTTTCGCACATCCGTCCGGATGTGCGGTTCAGCTCGCCGCTTCGCGGGCGGCGGCCAGCGCCGCCGCGTAGTCCGGCTCCGTCGTCAGCTCTCGGACATACTCGAGATGGCGGATGCGGCCCTCGCGGTCGATCACGAACACCGCGCGGCCGAGCAGACGGTTCTCCTCGATCAGGATGCCGTAGTCGATGCCGAACTGCTGGTTCATGTACGCCGAGGCGACCGTGTGCATCACGTCCGCGGCCCCGCACCAGCGGGCCTGCGCGAACCCCAGGTCCATGCTGACCGTCAGCATCTCGATGTCGCCGCCGAGGGCCCGCCGCTCCTCCTCCCAGTGCCGCGTCTCGCGGTCGCACGTGGGCGTGTCGAGCGAGGGGACACCGCTCAGGATGAGCACCTTCCCGCGGTAGTCCGAGATCCGCACCGGCGCCGGCACGAAACCCTTGCCGGCCAGTTCCGCGTCGGGCGCCATGTCGCCGACCTTCAGCTCGTCGCCCAGCGCGGTCAGCTCGTGGCCGCGAGCGGTGAACGCGCCCGGCCGGGTGGTGTACGTCGCCTGGTCGCTGGCCATTCCTACCCTCCATTCCTGTGGCCGGCCGCTGCCGCCCCGGCCAGACGGCCGAAGACCGCGCCGATCGTCATGCCGAACCCGGCGAGGTATCCCTCGCGCAGGATGCTGCCAGCCATAACCTCGCCGGCGGCGTAGACATTCTCGAAGGGCGCCCCGTCGTCGCGCAGGACGCGCGCGTCCCGGTCCACAGCCACCCCCAGGTAGGTGAACGTCACGCCCACGCGCAGCGGGTAGCCGTAGTACGGCGGCCGGTCGATGGGCAGCGCCCAGTTGCTCTTGGGCGGGTCGAGCCCCTCGGTGGCGCAGCCGTCCAGGCGACCGGCGTCGTGCTGGCCGGGGCGCACCGCCGCGTTGTACTCGGCGACGGTTCGGGTGAGCGCCGCCGCCTCCAGGCCGAGCGCGCCCGCGAGGTCGGCGACGCTGCCGGCCTGGAACGGCGGGTACACAGCGGGGATGAAGCAGCCGACCGCACGCGAGTCGAAGATCGAGCAGGCGACCTGGCCCGGCTGCATCGCGATGAGTCGGCCCCACGACGCGTAGCGCTTGGGCCACAGGTCCGCCCCCTCGTCGGCGAACCGGACGCCATCGCCGTTGACGACGATGCCGAACGGCACCGAGTCGACCCGCGTGACGATGCCGCCGTCGAACAGGGGCGAGCGGCCGTCGACGGCGATCGCGTGGAAGCCGCGTGGGTTGCCCCGCGCCAGCGCGCCGGCTGCCAGCAGGTGCCGGAGGAGCAGGCCGTCGTTCCAGCGGCTGCCGCGGACGCGGTAGCGGCGGGCACCCTCGCCCCAGTGCTCGGCCAACCAGTCCAGGTTGGCCTCGTAGCCGCCGGAGGCGACGACGACGGCCCGTGCGGGCAGCGTCGTCCGCTCGCCGGCCGACTCGACGACGACGCCCTCGCACCTGCCGCCGGCGAGCCGCAGCCCGGTCACCGCGCCGCCGTACCGCACCTCGACGCCGAGCCGGCGCGCGGTCTCGTACTCGACGTTCACGAGCGCCTTGCCACCGCCCAGGAAGAACCGGTTGGTCCGCGACAGCTGCAGCGTGCCGCGCAGCGCGGGCTGCCAGCGGACGCCCTGGGCGGCCAGCCAGCCCGGCAGCTCGCGCGACCGCTCGATCGTGAGCAGGGCCAGTTCCGGGTCCAGCTCGCTGCCGGTCACCTCGACCAGGTCGGCCAGGAACTCGTCCTCCGCGTAGGCGTCGCCGGCGCAGCGGACGTTGCGCGTGTACTTGCTGTTGCCGCCCCGCCACTCGCGCGCCGTGCGCTCGAGCAGCAGGACCGATGCCCCGCGCCGGCGCGCCTCGATGGCGGCGCAGAGGGCCGCGTTGCCGCCCCCGGCGACCACCACGTCGAACCCGCGCACCTGAGTAGCATCGCAGCCCATGGGGTACGCGATCGCCGGCGACGGCGTGCGGCTGTCCTTCGAGGAAACGGGCACGGGGTCGCCGATCCTGTTCATCCACGAGTTCGCGGGCGACCACCGGAGCTGGGAGCCGCAGGTCCGCGCGCTGGCGCGTCGCCACCGCTGCCTCACGTACGACGCCCGCGGCTACCCGCCCTCCGACGTGCCGGAGGAGCCCGAGCGGTACTCGCAGGAGCGGGCGGTCGAGGACGCGGTCGCGGTGCTCGACCACCTCGGCATCGAGCGGGCTCACGTCGTCGGGCTGTCCATGGGCGGCTTCTGCACGCTGCATCTCGGCCTTCGCCACCCGGAGCGGGCGCTGTCGCTGACAGTCGCCGGGTGCGGCTACGGCGCGCAGCCCGACCTCCGGGAGCGCTGGCAGGCCGAGACGGAGGCGAGCGCCCGGTCGTTCGAGACCGAGGGCGCGGCGGCCACAGCGGAGCGCTACATGGTCGGGCCGGCACGCGTGCAGTTCCAGCGCAAGGACCCCCGCGGATGGGAGGAGTCGAAGCGCTGGCTCGCCGAGCACTCGGCCGTGGGCTCGGCGCTCACGCTGCGCGGGGTCCAGATGCGGCGACCGTCCCTGTACGAACTCACCGAGCCGCTGCGCCGGCTGGAGGTCCCGCTCCTGCTCGTCACCGGCGACGAGGACGAGGGCTGCCTGGAACCCAACCTGATGCTCAAGCGGACGATCCCGACGGCGGCGCTCGCGGTGCTCCCGCGCACGGGTCACGCGTGCAACCTGGAGGAGCCTGCCCTGTTCAACCAGCTGGTGCTGGACTTCGTCGCGGCGGTCGAGGCCGGCCGCTGGGAGCCGCGCGACCCGCGCTCCCTCGGTGGGAGCCTCACGGGCATGGAGCGCTGACGCCGGTGCGCTTCGGCTGGGTGCTGCCGTACGGCGATGCCCGAACCGCCGCCGACCTGGCCGTGCTCGCGGAGCGGCACGGCTGGGACGGGTTCTTCGTGTGGGAGCCCGTGTGGGGCATCGACGCCTGGGTCGCGCTCGCCGCCGCGGCCGTGCGCACGGAACGGATCCGGCTGGGCACGATGCTCACGCCGCTGCCGCGGCGCATGCCGTGGGACGTGGCCAGCCAGGTGGCGACGGTGGACAACCTGTCAGGCGGGCGGACGATCCTGTCGGTCGGCCTGGGCGCGCCCGACGATCGCTGGTGGCTGTTCGAGGACGATCCCGGCCGGAGGGTCCGCGCCGAGCGCCTCGACGAGGGGCTGGACCTCGTGACCCGCCTGTGGAGCGACGAGCCGGTCAACTTCCAGGGGACGCACTATCGGGCCCGTCCAGCCGAGCGGCTGGTGCCGCCGCCGCCGGTCCAGCGTCCAAGGGTCCCGATCTGGGTGGTCGGGGCGTGGCCGCGGCCGCGTTCGATGCGCCGGGCGGCACGCTGGGACGGCTGGCTGCCATACCACCTGCCCAGGGAGGGGGAGGCGGAGCTGACGCCGGAGGTGCTGCGCGAGGGCGTCGAGTGGCTCCGGGAGCGGCGCGCCGCGGCGGGTCTGACGATGGACGGCTACGACGTGGTGGCCGAGGGCACGACCGACCCCGCGCACGGCGACGGCGCGGCCGCGGTCGTCAGGCGGTGGGCGGACGCCGGGGCGACCTGGTGGCTGGAGGCGGACTGGTCGAGCATGGAACCCGCCGCGGTCCGCGCGGCCGCCGAGGCCCGGCTGCGCGCGGGCCCGCCCCGCCCCTGACAGGCCCCTTTGACGTGCTTCCCCCGGCGGAAGCACGCATCGCGGCCCGGAGTTCGGTGCGAATGCCGGCGGAAGCACGTGTCGAGCCCGCGGCCGTGGAACGAAAAAGGCCCTCCCCGGGGTAAGGGGAGGGCCGCATGGGTGGAAGGGTTCTAGGGATTGGGTGAGGGCTTGCCGTGGCCATGGCCACGGTCCGAGGGGGTGGGCGACGGCGACGCCGAGTCGTGGCCCTGGCTCTGGCCGTGGCCGTTCGATGCCGCCGCGCCGCTCCCACCCCTGGCCGAGTTGTTGTCCTGACCCTCGCGCTGGCCGGGCTTCGGGCTCGCCGATGCGTTCTCGACGGCCTCACTGTGCTGCGCACGGACCTGCTGGCCGTGCGTCCGCGCCATGTCGCTGACGCACTCGCCTACGTTCACATCCCTGGCCTTGCACTGCTCCACGAACTCGGAGATGTGCTGGCCCCAGGTGGTCGGGTTGACGCTGCCGGTCATGACCGTGCCAGCCGTCCCGGCGGCCAGGGCCACGATCGCGCCGCCCAGGAGCGCCTTGGCGCCCAGGGCTGCGGGGATGCTGAAGCGGAAGGGTGTCACGCCGTCTCGTGCCCGCCGGGAGGCGGTGGCATACCGGGCGGTGGCCGGATGGGGCCGCGGGCCCAGCTCCGGGTCGAGCGCGGCGCACAGCTGCCGGCGGAGCCAGCGGTCGAAGTCGGCGCCGGGTTCGCCGCCAGTGGATGTCATTCGTCAGTAGGAACGCCGGTGGCGAGCGCAGTACGCCATTCGTGGCCGTCGGCAAGCCGCTCCTGCATCCGCGACCTGGCCCGGATCAGCCGCGACGCGACCGTCCGTTCGGGCACGCCGATGGCGTGGGCGATGTCGCGGTTGGAGTAGCCGTGGTAGTAGCGCAGGACGAGCGCGGCGGCCAGCCGGGGCGGCAGGGCCCGCAGCTCGCGCACCAGGTCCGAGCGAAGCGCGAGGTCCGGCGTGTCGGACTCCTCGGGCACCCCGAAGCGGCGGATCAGCTCGCCCACCTCGCGGAGGCGCTCTCGGCGCCGCCAGGAGATCGCCTGGTTGATCGCGATGCGGTGCACCCATGCCTCCGCCGGCGCGCTCGGCTTCCACGTGGACCACGCGCGGAAGGCGCGCAGGTAGGCCTCCTGCGTGCAGTCCTCGGCCGCCGCTCGGTCGCGCAGCAATGCCAGCAGGGTCCCGAAGACGCGCTGGTACGTTTCGGCATAGAGCCGGTCGAAGTCCTCCCGGCTGCCCGGTCGATACGGCGGCGGTTCGCGGTCGATCCCTTCCCCCCGACAGCAGAAACGCGCGAGGAGGCGGGAGTACGCAGGCATGATGATGTCGTCATGCCATGGACACAGGTCGGCAGCTCCGACATCCATTACGTGGACGCGGGATCCGGCCCGCCGCTGGTGTTCCTGCACGGCTTCGGGTCGTGTGCCGAGGCGTGGCACCAGCAGGCGGCGGCATTCGCGTCCACTTTCCGGGTGATCGCGTACGACAGCGTCAACCACGGCCACTCGTCCTGCTCGCCGCGTGGGGAGCCGGAGCCCGACCGCGCCGATGAGCTGGAGGGCTTCCTGGCCGCGCTCGGAATCGAGCGGCCGATCCTGGCAGGCAACTCGATGGGCGCGCTCACCGTGCTGCGCTGGGCGGTCCGCAACCCGGAGCGGGCGCTGGCCCTGGTCCCGTCCGGCATGGGCGTGGCGCCGCCGGCCGGCGACGACGCGGCAGGACCGGTCATTCGCCGGCTGCTCGAGCCGGTGGCCGAGGACGTGCTGCTGCTGCACTCGGAGGGCGGGTTCACCGCCGGCTTTCCCGAGCGCTCGCCGGTCGCCTACCAGCGGTACCTGCGGCTGCGCTCGACGGCGACGAGGATCGAGGCGTCGCGCCACCCACGGCTGCCGGCGATGTCCGACCCGACGCGCGAAGAGCTCGCGGCCAGGGTGGGCGACATCCGTTCGCCCATGCAGGTCGTCGTGGGCGAGCTCGACTGGATGGCCGCCGCGGCGCGGCACCTGCACCAGCTGGTGCCCGGTTCGCGACTGGCAGTGATCGAGGGCGCGCCCCACAACGCGTACTACGAGACGGCGGGCCTCTACAACGACGTGGTCGGCGAGTTCCTGGCACGGGTGGGCGCGAGCGTGTAGCCGTCGGAGGCGGATGCCGGCAGGCGCGGGGGCCACGGGAGGGCAGACGGAGATGAGCGACGAGGCATCGTTCGGGATTCTTCTGCGGCAGTATCGTGCGGCCGCCAACCTGACCCAGGAGGAGCTCGCGGAGCGAGCCGGGCTCAGCGCGCAGGCAATCAGCGCGCTGGAGCGCGGGGCGCGGCGGAGCCCGCGCACGAGCACGGTCGAGCTCCTGGCCGCGACCCTGAAGCTCGACCCTGCGCAGCGCCGGAGCCTGGTCGCCGCCGCCCGCTGCCGGCCCGCGCTGAACGCCCGGCCGGCCGGCGGCGAATGGGCACCCCTCGCGCCGGAGCCGCGAGTGGTGGCGGCACTCCGCGTTCCCCCCGACCTCCACCTGCCGGCGACGCCGTTCGTCGGGCGGACGGCGGACCTGACCCGCGTGTGCGCCCTACTGGCGCGCCCGGGCGTTCGCCTGGTCACCGTGACGGGACCTCCAGGCGCGGGCAAGACCCGTCTGGCGCTGGAGGCGGCCGCGTCCATGGCCGGGGACTACCCCGACGGCGCCTGGGCCGTGGCGCTGGGCCCGCTGCGCGAGCCGGCACAGGTGCTGCCGGCCATCCGCCAGGCGCTCGGCCTCGACGAGGCGGCCGACGTCACACCGCTGGAGACGGTGGCGGCGCATCTCCGGGACCGGCGCCTGCTGCTCCTCCTGGACAACTTCGAGCACCTCCTGGCGGCGGCGCCCGAGCTGGCCGGCCTGCTGGCGAGGTGCCGTGGACTGCGGGCGCTGGTCACCAGCAGGGCCACCCTACGGCTGCGCGCGGAGCACGAGCTCCCGCTCGCGCCGCTGCAGTTGCCTTCGGCCGACCTCCGGGGTGGCGCGGATCCCTGGGCGCTGCGCGACGTCGCGTCGGTGCGGCTCTTCCTGGACCGCGCCGAGGCGGCGGCACCCGACTTCCGGCTCACGGCCGGCAACGCCGGCGCGGTGGCGTCGATCTGCCGGCGACTGGACGGACTGCCGCTGGCGCTCGAGCTGGCGGCGCCGTGGCTGAAGCTGCTGACGCCCCGCGAGGTGCTCGAACGCCTGGACCGGCGCCTGGAGCTGCTCGTGGACGGTCCGCGCGACCTGCCGGAGCGCCAGCGGACGATGCGGGCCGCCCTGAGCTGGAGCTGCGAACTGCTCGCGCCGGCGCCGCTCGCGCTTCTCAGAAGGCTCACGGTCTTCGCGGGCAGCGCCCCCGTCGATGGTCTGGAGCAGGTCTGCGACGCGTCGGAGGCATGGACAGGCGGCGGGGGCGTCCTGCCGAACCTGGCCGTGCTCGCCGACCACTCGCTGGTGCGCAGGCTGTCGGTCGATCCGGAGGAGCCGCGGGTGACGCTGCTGGAGAGCGTGCGCGAGTTCGGGCAGGAGCTGCTCGTGGCCGCCGGCGAGGAGGAGGCCGCCGCGGACGCGCACCTGGACCACTACGTGGCGATGGCCGAGCGGGCGGCCGGCGAGATGCGGGGACCGGCACAGTCCGTCTGGCTGGAGCGGCTCAGGAGGGAGCACGACAACATGACGGCGGCGCTGGACTGGGCCGCCGGCCACGGCAGGACCGAGCGCGGACTCCGCCTGGCCCGTGGGCTGCGCGCCTTCTGGGACTTCACCGGCCACCGCCGCGAGGGCCTCGTCTGGCTCGAACGGCTGCTCGCCGCGCCGGGGCCGGTCGATCCGCGCATTCGGGGTGAGGCCCTCGACACGGCAGCGTCGCTCGCGTGGCGCCTCGGCTCGTACGAGCTGTCGGTGACCCGTCAGCGCGAGGGCCTCGAGATCTACCGCCAGCTGCGGGATCCGCGCGGCATCGCCAATGCGATTCGGGGGCTCGGAATCGGACTGGACGGGCAGGGCGCCCACGAGGAGGCACGGGAGCGGTTCGAGGAGGCGGTCTCGCTCATGCGCGAGCTCGACGACGGCGAGCTGCTGGCGTCGGCCCTCCTGAACCTGGGGGTGCACGTCGCCCGGTACGGCGACCCGCACCAGGCGACGCCGCTCTACGAGGAGGCCCTGACGATGTACCGGGCCAGGGGCAACGCGCTGAGCACGGCGCACTGCCTGATCAACCTCGGCAACCGGGCGCGGGCGGACGGCAAGCTGGCGCTGGCGGAGGCCCGCCACGAGGAGGCGGCGGCCATCGGCAGGCGGCTGGACTCGCCGTTCCACGTGGCCGCCGCGCTGGTCGGCCTGGCGGACGTGGCCAGGTCGCGGGGAGATGCCGCGGCGACCGGGGTGCGCTGCCGGGAGGGCCTCGAGCTGTTCGCGCGCTCGGGCGAACGCCAGGGCGTGGCCGCGTGCCTGCGGCTCCTGGGCTGGGTGGCGTGCGCGGACGGCGACGCGATCTCCGGGGCGAGGCTGTACGGGGCGGGCGACGCGCTCTGGCCGGACGCCGCGGCGGCGGACGACGAGGATCACGCACACGCGCGCGCCGGCTCGGCGCTGCGGGAGCGGCTGGGCACGGACGGGTTCACGGCCGCCTACGAGGCGGGCGGCCGCCTGTCGCTCGATGAAGCGGTCGCTGAGGCGTCCGCCCGGGCCTGAGGCGAGCGCTCGCGCTCCGGTCACGACCCTCACCAGCGAGTTTGCACAAACGATTGTCCGACCCTAAGCTTGCACGGTGACGAACCTGGGCTTCGTGGGGCTGGGCGTGATGGGCTCCCGGATCGCCCAGCGACTCCTGGAGGCCGGTCACCACGTCACCGGCTGGAACCGGACGCGGGCGAAGGCGGAGTGGCTGACCGAGCGCGGCCTGCGCTGGGCGGACAGCCCCCGCGACGTGGCCACGGTCGCGGACGTGACGTTCACGATGGTGACCGACACCCGCGCCCTCCACGACGTCACCGGGGGCGAGCGCGGGCTCCTGGCCGGCCTGGGCGAGGGCAAGGTCTACATCGACATGAGCACGGTAAGCCCGGCCGCCAGCCGCGAACTGGCGGTGCGCGTGCGGGAGGCGGACGCGCGCATGCTCGACACGCCGGTCTCCGGCTCGGTCGCGATGCTGGAGGAAGGCCGGCTGTCGCTCATGGTCGGCGGCGACCCGGATGTCTTCGAGCGGGTCGGTCCGATCCTGCGCGACGTCGGGCCCACCGTCACCCACGTGGGCCCGAACGGCCACGGCGCGCTGATGAAGATCGCCACCAACCTGGGCCTGGCGGTGCAGATGCTGGCGTTCAGCGAGGCCGTCCTCCTGGCCGAGAAGGGTGGGATCGCGCGGGAGACCGCGGTCCACGTGCTGACGCACTCCGCGATTGCGTCGCCAATGGTCCGGTATCGCGGCCCGTTCGTCCTGCGCCAGCCCGCCGAGGCCTGGTTCGACGTGGGCATGATGCAGAAGGACCTGCGTTTGGCGCTCGAGGCGGCGCTCGAGTACGGCGTGCCGCTGCCGACCACCGCGGCCACCAACGAGTTCCTCACCGCGGCCCGGAGCATGGGCCTCGCCCACCACGACTTCGCGATCGTGTTCGACGTGCTCGCGGCCCTGGCCGGGGTCGACGTGCGCGGGGACGGAGGCGAGCTTTGAGCACGAGGACGCGCACGTACGGCGTGATGGGCGTGGACTGGGAGGCTCGCGTCGACTTCGAGCGGCTGCGCACGGAGCGCCTGGGGCGGGCGAAGCGGATGCTGGCCGAGTCGTCGCTCGGCGCCTTGCTCTGCTTCGACATGAGCAACATCCGCTACCTGACCGCCACCCACATCGGCACGTGGGCGCTGGACAAGGCGGCCCGGTTCGCGCTCCTGCCGCAGGGCTGCGAGCCCGTCATGTGGGACTTCGGCTCGGCGGCGCGGCATCACCAGCTGCACTGCCCGTGGCTGGGCGAGGGGCGCTCGCGCGCGGGCATCTCCACGATGCGCGGGTCGTTCGCGCCCGAGATGGGCAGGGCCGAGGACGTGGCCAGGAAGATCCGGATCGAACTGGAGTCGCTCGGCCTGCTCGGCGAGCCGCTGGGCGTGGACATCGTCGAGCCGCCGGTGCTGTTCGCGCTGCAGACGGAGGGCATCCGGGTCGTCGACGGCCAGCAGCTCATGCAGGACGTGCGGCTGATCAAGACGCGCGACGAGCTCACGCTGCTCTCGACCGCATGCGCGATGGTGGACGCCGCGTACGACCAGCTGTACCAGGCACTGCGGCCCGGCATCCGCGAGAACGAGTGCGTGGGCCTCGTGACGAAGGTGCTGCACGACATGGGGTCGGAGTTCGTCGACGGGGTGAACGCGATCACCGGCGAGCGCGCCAACCCGCACCCGCACGTCTACACGGACCGGTACCTGCGCCCTGGCGACCCCGCCTACTTCGACATCATCCACAGCTTCAACGGGTACCGGACCTGCTACTACCGGACGTTCGCGGTCGGCAGCGCGTCGCGGGCGCTGGTGGACGCGTACACGCGCAGCCGCGACATGCTCGACCGCGCGATCGCCATGATCCGGCCGGGGGTCACGACGGCGGAGGTCGCCTCCACGTGGCCGGCGGCGGCGGAGTTCGGGTTCCCGGACGAGGAGGCGGCGTTCGCGCTGCAGTTCGGCCATGGCTGCGGCCTCTCCCACTGGGAGAAGCCGATCTTCAGCCGCCTGGTCTCCCTGGACCACCCTCAGGTGATCGAGGAGGACATGTGCTTCGCCCTGGAGACGTTCTGGCCGTCGACGGACGGCTGGTCGGCGGCGCGGATCGAGGAGCAGCTGGTGGTGACGGCTGACGGCTGCGAGGTGATCACGCGGTTCCCGGCAGAGCGGCTGCTGGTCGCGGGGCAGCGGTACTGGACGGTTGCGGGGCCGCTGCAGACCACGCGGGAGGTGCAGTCGCACCTGAACCGGGCGCCTGGCAGCGCATCGCCCTCTGACTCCCAAGAGGCTAAGATCACTGACACGTATGCCTGACCGCATGTAGCTCGAGGCACGAAGTCGAGACTTCGGACCCCTGCGGGTCAATCGAGTTGCGCTAATTGCGGTCCGGGTCGTCGCATTTCCACAACGGTCATCTCGACCTGCGACGGCCCCTCGGTCTGAGGACGACTTCAGCCTCGAGCCGCCCCGTGTCGCGCTGAGCTTCGCACGGCAGCAGGCCGCGATGGTCTGTGCCCTGCGGCCAGCGGTGATCTGCGGCCGGCCCCCGGGCAGCGGGGCCTTCTCGGGGACGGCCACCAGAGCGAGGCGTCCTCCGTGGCCACCGAGAACCGTCAGTTCGTCCGGCGCTGTCAGCGCTGTCGCTGCCCGCGCCGCTTCCGCTGTACGAACAAGTTCCGTGTCAACGCGAACGGCAAGCGCATCGACGTGTGGCTGCTCTTCGACTGCTGCGCTTGCGGCGCGACCGCGAAGCTGCCGGTGCTGGAACGCGTCGCCATCTCGGCGATCGGCGCCGCGCGCCTCGGGGCGTTCGAGACCAACGACCCGGAGGAGGCGGCAGCCGCAGCCTGCGACGTCGCGCTGCTGCGACGCGGTGGATTCAGGATGGGTGCCGATGCGCGTTCGCCGCCGGAATGACGTGCTTCCGCCGGCGGAACGACCTCTCGCCCGCCGGAGCAGCGCGCTCCCGCCGGCGGGTGCCCCCGCTTCATGAGGAGCCGGCGGATACCGGCGGCCGGGCCCGGTACAGCGTCATCATCGGATGCGTGCCGCCTGCCAGCAGTTCCTCGGCGTCCACCCGGCCGAACAGCTGGATCAGACGCGCCACCACCCCGGTCCACCCGGTCTGGTGCGACGCCCCGATACCGGCGCCGTTGTCGCCGTGGAAGTACTCGTAGAACAGGAGCAGGTCCTTCCAGTGCCGGTTGGTCTGGAACACCTCCGTCCCTCCGTAGACCGGGCGCCGGCCGCGCTCGTCGGGGAGGAAGATGCGCACCAGCCGGTCCGTCAGCTCACGCGCCACCTCGAACAGCGTCATCTGCCGGCCCGAGCCCGTCGGGCACTCGATCCGGAACCCGTCGCCGTAGTACAGGTAGAACTGCAGCAGCGAACGGATCAGCAGCACGTTGATCGGGAACCAGACAGGGCCTCGCCAGTTCGAGTTGCCGCCGAACAGGCTGCTGCGGGACTCCGCCGGCTCGTATGCCACGCTGAACTCGTGGCCGTTCGACCGCAGCACGTAGGGCTGGCGCAGGTGCCACCGTGACAGGGATCGGATGCCGTGCGGCGACAGGAACCGCTCCTCGTCCAGCATGCGGGTCAGGATGCGGCGGAGCTTGCCCTCGTTGACGACCGACAGCAGCCGCCTGCCCCGCACGCCGGGAACGAAGGGATCCGCGATATCGCCGAGCAGGTCGCGGTTCCGCTCCAGGTAGCGCCCCACCCGCTGCGTCAGCGCCGGGAAGCGCTCGAGGGTCTCCGCCGGCACCACAGTCGTGGCGCAGATCGGGAGCAGGCCGACCAACGAGCGGACCTTGATCCGGTGGCCGGAGCCGTCCGGCGTGCGCAGGACGTCGTAGTAGAAGCCGTCCTCCGCGTCCCAGAGCTCGTCGGGGTGATCGCCGGCCGGGTCCATCGCCGCCGCGATCCAGAAGAAGTGCTCGACGAACTTGACCACCAGGTTCTCGTACGCCGCGTCGTGCGCCGCCAGCACCAGCGCCAGCTCCAGCATGTTCTGGCTGAACATGGCCATCCACGCCGTGCCGTCGGCCTGCTCGAGACGGCCGCCCGTCGGGAGCTCGTGGCTGCGGTCGAAGACGCCGATGTTGTCCAGGCCCAGGAACCCGCCCTCGAACACGTTCCGGCCCGCTGGGTCCTTGCGGTTGATCCACCACGTGAAATTCAGCAGCAGCTTGTTGAACGCGTCGCGCAGGAACTCGACGTCGACGGTCCCCTGCTGCAGGTCCAGGCTGTACGCGAACAGCGTGGCCCAGGCGTGCACCGGCGGGTTCACGTCGCCGAAGTTCCACTCGTAGGCCGGGATCTGTCCGCTTGGGTGCAGGTAGTCCTCGCTGAGCATGAGCTTGAGCTGGCTCTTCGAGAAGTCGGGGTCGACCATCGAGAGGGCCAGCGTGTGGAACGCGAGGTCCCACGCCGCGTACCACGGGTACTCCCACTTGTCCGGCATCGAGATCACGTCGTCGTTGCGCATGTGGTACCAGCGCTCGTTGCGCACGCCTTCGCGGTGAGGCGGCCGGAAGGGGTGGCCCTCGTGCTCGCTGAGCCAGGTGTCCAGGTCGAATAGGTAGTACTGCTTGGTCCAGAGCATCCCGGCCAGGGCCTGTCGAACGACCGTGCGGCGCTCCGCGTCGACGCGCGGCGGCGTGATCACGTCGTAGAACTCGTCGGCCTCCCGCCGCCGCAGCTCGATGGTCGCGTCGAAGCGATCGAACGGGTCCACGAGCTCGTCCGGCGTCAGGCGCGCACGGAGGGTGGCGCTCCCCCGGGCCGGCACCACCAGCGGGACGTGCGCCGCCACCTTCGTGCCGACCAGCTGGGGGTTCACCGCGTCGGTGCGGCCGGCCACGATCAACTCGTTGATGCCGTCCTTCACGTACGGCGTCGCATTGGGAGCGCCCCACAGGCGCTCGGCGTTCGTCTCGTTCTCGCAGAACAGCATGTCCGGTCCGCCCTCGACGTACAGGGCGCGGGCGCCGAGCCGGGGATGGTCGCAGCGCACGACGCCGAGGTCCGCCCACAGCCGCGGCCGCTGCGTGTGCGGCGGGAACGACCACGTGTTGCGGAACCACAGCGTCGGCAGGACGTGCAGCGGCGCGTCCTCGGGACCCCGGTTGTGGACGCTGATCCGGATCAGCAGGTCCTCGGGGGCGGCCTTCGCGTACTCCACCTCCACGTCGAAGTAGCGGTCATCGCGGAAGATACCGGTGTCGATGAGCTCGTATTCGGCTTCGTCGCGGCTCCGCCGGCGGTTCGTCGTGAGGAGGTCGAGGTACGGGTACGCGGCCTGCAGGTACTTGTAGAGCCAGCGCATGTACGCGTGGGTGGGCACGTTGTCGACGTAGAAGTAGTACTCCTTGACGTCCTCGCCGTGGTTGCCCTCGGCGTTCGTGAGGCCGAACAGCCGCTCCTTGAGGATCGGGTCCGCCTCGTTCCAGAGGGCCAGCGCGAAGCACAGGTGCTGGCGGTCGTCGCTGATCCCGGCCAGGCCGTCCTCGCCCCAGCGGTAGGCGCGCGAGCGCGCGTGATCGTGCGGGAAGTAGCTCCACGCGTCGCCGTTCTCGCTGTAGTCCTCGCGCACCGTGCTCCACTGGCGCTCGCTCAGGTACGGACCCCACCGCCGCCACGGCACCCCTTCGCGCGCCTCCCGCAGCCGCTGCTCCTCCGCCGTCTCCTGCAGGCCGTCCGGTATCTCCGCCATGTGCACATCCTGGGTGCCCGTAGTCGACCGCCCGTGCGAAGCGTCGGGAATCTCGTGCGGTTTCTTGCGCGACCGCGCCGGTAGGCTGGAGGGCGCCATGCGGGCGCCGCTCCCCGAGGCCGCCGCAATCGACCGCCTCGCCGGCACGGCGGACCGCGCCGGCCTCTTCTTCGACTTCGACGGCACGCTGGCGCCGATCCGGGTCGACCCCGATGCGGTCTGGCCGACGCCGGGGATCGTGGACGCCCTTTCGGCGCTGACCCGCCTCGTCCGCCGGGTGGAGATCGTGTCGGCGCGCCCCGTCGCGTTTCTCCGGTCGCGGCTGGGACAGGTGCCCGGCCTGATCCTGCACGGGCACTACGGGCTCCAGTCCATGACGCCCTGCGGCACCGAGGTCACGGATCCGGCGGCCGTCGCGTGGATCCCGGTCCTGCAGGAGCTGGCCGGCTGCGCCCGCGAGCAGCTTCCGCCGGAGACGCGGGTGGAGCACACGCCGCTCTCGGTCGCCCTCCATTACCGGGCGGCCCCGCAGCTCCGGGCGGAGGTCGAGGCATGGGCGGAGCGGCAGGTGGCCCGCACCGGGGTCCGGGCGCAGCCGGGCCGGATGGTGGTCGAGCTGCGGCCGCCGATCCGGCGCGACAAGGGCAGCGTCCTGGACGAGGAGACCGGCGACCTGGACACGGCGTGGTACGCGGGCGACGACCTCTCCGACCTGCCCGCGTTCGAGGCACTGACCGAGCGGGAGGGCCGCAGCCCGGGCTTCACCGGCGTCCGGGCCGCGGTCGTGAACGAGGAGACGGGGCAGGTGCTGGCGGCGGTGGCCGACTTCGTGATCGGCCCGCCGGCCGCGGTGCCGGCGCTCCTGGACCGGGTGGTGGGGACGCTGAGCCGGCGATGACGGCTCCGCTCTTCGCTTCCGACCGTCCGCGCCCGCGCGATCTCTTCGACGGCGCCGCCTGCCTGCTCCGGGGAATCGGCGCGTTCGTCGCCACGCCGGGCCTGTGGCCTCTCGGGCTCGTGCCCGCCCTGCTCGCGCTCGCGGTGCTGGTCGTGCTGGTGGTCGGGTTCTTCGCGGCACTGCCGCCGATCGCGGGCGCGGTCACGCCGTTCGCGAACGGCTGGAACGCGACGGACCGCGACACGCTGCGCCTGCTGGTCGAACTGGTGCTTGCCGTGGGCGCGGTCTGGCTGGCGATGATCTCCTACACGGCGGTCGCGCTGACCATCGGCCAGCCCTTCTACGAGGCCATCTCGCGGCGCATCGACGTCCGCGAGGGCGGCCTGCCGGTCGGCGACCTGGGCGCGCGGCCGTGGCGAGCGATGGGGCGGGCGCTGCGCGACGGCCTCCTGCTGGTGGCGCTGACGGCGGGCCTGAGCCTCGTCCTCCTCCTGCTCGGGTTCGTGCCGCTGCTGGGCCAGACGGTGGTGCCGGTCGCCGGCGCCTGCGTCACCGGCTTCTTCCTGTCGGTCGAGCTGACGTCGGTCGCGCTGGAGCGCCGCGGTCTCGGCCTCGGCGACCGGCTGGCGCTGCTGTGGCGGCGCCGCCTGCTGGCGCTGGGCTTCGGGCTGACCGCGTTCGTGCTGTTCCTGGTGCCGCTGGGTGCCGTGCTGTGCATGCCGGGCGCGGTCGCCGGCGGCACGCTGCTGGCCCGCCGCATGACGATCGGCCCCGGCTAGGACGCGGCCGAGCGCCGGCGCGCCTGCGCCTGGTCCAGCTCCGTGAGGTGGCGCTTGCGCAGGCGCAGGTGCGCGGGCGTGACCTCCAGCAGCTCGTCGTCCACCAGGAAGTCGAGCGCCTGCTCCAGGCTCAGCTTCGTGGCGGGCGACAGGCGCACCGCGATGTCCTTGGTCGAGGACCGGATGTTCGTCAGCTTCTTCTCACGGCACACGTTGACCTGCATGTCCCCAGTGCGCCGCTGCAGCCCCACGATCATCCCCTCGTAGACCACCTCTCCCGGCTCGATGAACGTCGTCCCCCGCTCCTGGGCGTTGGCCAGCCCGTACGTCACCGCCGTGCCCGGCGCGGACGCCGTCAGCGCGCCGTTGCGCTGGTCGCGCAGCTCTCCAGCCCACGGCCGGTGCCCCGTCGCGATGGAACCGAGGACGCCCATGCCCCCGGTCAGCGTCAGGAACGTATTGCGGAACCCGATCAGACCCCGAGTCGGGATCAGGTACTCGAGCCGGACGCCGCCTCCGTCGTCGTAGCGGATCTCGAGCATCTCGCCGCGTCGCCGGCCCAGCGCCTCGGTCACCGCGCCCAGGTGCTCCTCGCGCACGTCGGCGGTGAGCCGCTCGACCGGCTCCACGAGCTGGCCGTTCACGCGCTTGACGATCGCCTCCGGCCGCGACACCTCGAACTCGTAGCCCTGGCGCCGCATGTTCTCGATCAGGATCGCGAGGTGCAGCTCGCCGCGCCCGCTGACCAGGAACCGCTCGGCCGAGTCGGTCTCCTCGACCCGCAGGCCGAGGTTCACGTCCAGCTCGCGGAAGAGCCTGGCCCGCAGCTGGCGGGAGGTGCTGAACCGGCCCTCGCGCCCCGCCATCGGCGACGTGTTCACGCCGAACGTCATGCGCACGGTCGGCTCACCGATCTCGATCCTCGGCAGCGGCTCGGGGTGCTCGGGATCCACCAGCGTGTCACCGATCGCCACGTCGCCCAGCCCGGTCAGCAGCACGATGTCGCCCGCGTTCGCCCGGGCCACCGCCTCGCGCTCGAGGCCGCGGTGGAGCAGGACCTGGCCCACGCGCGCCTGCCGCAGGACCTCGCCGGCGCCGAGCACGGTCAGGGGGTCCCCCGAAGCGATGGAGCCGCGGAAGATGCGGCCGATGGCCAGCGCCCCCGTGTAGTCGTCGTGGCCCCGGTTGGCGACCAGCATCTGGAACCCGCCCTCCTCGATGGCGGGCGGCGGGACGTGCTCCAGGATCGCGGCGAACAGCGGCGCCAGCGTGGGCTCCAGCCGGCCGGGATCCAGGCCGGCGCGGCCCTCCTTCGCGACCGCGTAGATGACCGGCGCGTCCAGCTGGTCGGCGTCCTCAGCGAGCTCCAGGAACAGGTCGTGGACCTGGTCGAGCGCCCGCTGCGGGTCGGCGTGCGGCCGGTCCAGCTTGTTGATCACGACAATGGGACGCAGCCCGACCCGGAACGCCTCGCGCAGCACGAACCGCGTCTGGGGCATCGGCCCTTCGGCGGCGTCGACCAGCAGCAGGCAGCCGTCCGCCATGTTGAGCACCCGCTCCACCTCGCCGCCGAAGTCCGCGTGGCCGGGCGTGTCGATGATGTTGATGGTCACGCCGGCCCAGCGGATCGAGGTGTTCTTGGCCAGGATCGTGATGCCCCTCTCACGCTCCAGCGCGTCGGAGTCCAGGATCAGTGTGCCGACCTCCTGGTGGTCGCGGAACGTGTTGCTCTGCTTCAGAAGGGCGTCGACCAGCGTCGTCTTCCCGTGGTCGACGTGCGCGATGATCGCCAGGTTGCGGATGTCTTGACGCGGCTCAGCCATCGTGGGGGAACAGCGCGTGCAATATACCGCCCCCTGGCGGCTGCGGGGTAGGCGGGGGGCAAGCCGTCCTCCTTCCGTGCACACTGAGGATCGATGAGGATCTGGACGTTTCTGATCGGCCAGCGCACCAGCGACCGGACCGGGTTCGAGGACATCTATCGGAACCTGCTGGAGGAGGCCGAGCTGGCCGAACGCCTCGGTTACCACGGCGTGCTCCTGGCCGAGCACCACTTCACGAACTACTGCGCGATCCCCAACCCGCTGATGCTGGCGGCAGCGATCGGCCAGCGCACCAGCCGCGTCCGGATCGGCACGGCCGTGATCGTGCTCCCGCTCCACAACCCCGTCCGCGTGGCCGAGGACATCGCGCAGGCGGACCAGCTGACCGGCGGCCGGCTGGAGGTCGGCCTCGGCCGCGGCTACGCGCCGTACGAGTTCACGCCGCTCGGCCTGCGCCTGGAGGACTCCGCGGCCGCGATGGCCGACGGCCTCGACGTGCTGGAGAAGCT
>DASQZW010000256.1:0-39876 GCA_035638495.1 Terriglobales bacterium | reverse complement strand
CTCGTCGTCGCGCCGCCGGGGCGTATCGCCCTCCGACGTCGTGGCCACGACCGAGAGATCGCACGGGATCAGGTCGAGGTCCGTCGCGGTCGCGAACGTGATCGCGTCCTCGGACTCCGTGCGCACCGTCGCCACCTGCGTGCCGGCCGGGATGCGCATCGTCTCCGCCTGGGGCGCGGCCAGCCAGAACGTCACCGGAGCCCTGGCGGCGGTCGGCGGGAACAGCTTGACGCCCAGGAGCTCGAGGAACTTGACGTACATCTTGTCCGGAACCCGGTTCAGCCGGTAGATCACCTGGTCGGTCATCCAGGCGAACAGCTCGATGAGCGTCACGCCCGGGTCGTGGACGTTGTGGTCCGTCCACTCGGGGCAGCTCTGCTGCACCAGCCGCTTGGACTCGTTGACCAGCTCCTGGAAGCGTCGATCGTCCAGGTTCGGGACCGGCAGCGCCATTCGTCACTCCTCCGCCGGAATGGTGTAGAAGGGGAACACGAGGTTGCGGGGGTCGTTGGTGTCCCCCACCGCGTAGCGAATGTCGATGTAGATCAGCGACGAGTCCACGCGGTCGAAGTGGATCTGCACGTCGGTGACCTCGATCCTGGGCTCCCAGCGGACCAGTGAGGCGCGCACGGCGATTGCGATGCGGCCGGCGATGTCCGAGTCGACGCCCGCGAAGATGTAGTCGTGGATGGCACAGCCGTAGTCGGGCCGCATGGGCCGCTCGCCGAAAGCCGTGCCGAGGATCAGGCGGATGCTTTCCTCGATCTCGCGGTCGTGACTGACGAGGGCGATACGGCCGGTCGCGTCCGTGCGCAGAGGGAAGGACCAGCCGGCTCCGATGAACTCCTCACTCATCTGGCGCTTCCCGCACGTTCCTCGTCAGTTGATCGATGCCTGGAGTCATTCATCTCAGTTGTGCGTGATCGACGAGCCCTTGATCTCGATGGAGCTGTTGCTCGACAGACTGACCCCCGACTTGCCAGTCATCTCGATCCTGTCCCCCTCGATGCTGACCTTCTTGTCGGACTTGATCGAGACGTCGTCCTGCGCCTCGATCCGCACCTTGCCTTTGCAGGCGACGTGGATCTCCTTCTTGGTCTCGTTCAGTGAGACCCTGATCGCGCTGTCGCTGGTTATCAGCGCGATGCCGGACTTGCCGGGATCGTCGAAGAGGATGAAGCGGTGACCCCTGCGGGAGACGATGCCCCTGCGCTTGACCTTGCCGTTGTCGACCAGTCCGTCGCCGAGCCGGGGCTTGTCCATGCCGTTGTAGAGGCCGCCGACGACGATCGGCCGGCGCACGTCGCCGAACTCGAACGCGACCAGGACCTCGTCGTTCACCTCGGGCAGGAAGATCGCGCCGCTGTTCGGACCGGCGCCGAACTGTGTCATCCGCGCCCAGTCCGACTCGTACGTGTCGGACAACCACGGAAACTTGAGCTTGACCCGGCCCAGCCCGTCCGGGTCGTTGTTGTTCGTGACGAGGGCCACGACGACGCCGTGGATCGGTCCCGTCGCCGCCGCGTGCCCGCCATTGGTGATCAGCCCGAGCAGCGACCGGTCCTGTCGGCCGGAGACATCGAAACGCGTCACGTAGCCGGTACCGGGGTGGGTGTCGAACACGTGGCGCGTGTGCGTCAGCGTGTACCTGCCGTTGAACTCCGCGGCGACCCCGCTGATGCTGACGGCGGTCCCGGCCCTGAGCTTCGGGTGGCCCCGGGCCACCCCCTCGGCCTCGGCGACGGCGCTGCCGATCTGGTCCGCGACCGCCTTCGCCGTGGCGTCCACCTCGCTCTGCTTCGTCAGTGGGTGGTCGACTTCGGAGAACGTGTGGCTGCCGAACTTCCCCGCAAGAGCCGCCGGCGCCTCCGCCACCTGCGCGCTCGTGGTGCCGGCGGGAGCGGAGCCGATCACGGCCCGCTTGGCTTTCGGGTCCCAGCCCCGCACCTTGACGTCGTCGACCTGCTCGGACGAGGTGACGCGCGGGCGGAACTCCAGCAGGTTGCCGTTCGCCTGGAGCTGCAGCGGGTTCGTCGAGTCGGTGGTGCCCGGGCCCGGCGCTCCCTGCGAGGACACCGGCTTGCGGAAGTGCAGCTTGCCCTCGGTCACCGCGACCTCGAAGCCGATCTCGACGGCCCGCGCGTTCAGGAACGCCCAGTCCGACTCGTTGAACTGGGAGACGTGCTCGTGCGTGTCCGGCGAGTCGTCGATGGTGCCAGTCTGCAGCCCGGCGCGCTGCGCGACCGTACGAGCGATGTCGGAGTCCTTCACGTTCTGATACGTCTGTGTGACACGGCCGCGGTGCAGCCGGTGGGAAGCGTCGTACCCGCGCACGACTGCCCGGTTGCCGGTCGCGCTGTAGTCGGCCTCGAGCGCGGTCACCTCGCCGTCGATCAGGAGCTCGTTGCCGCCGCCACCGGTGGTCGAGGGCGCGCTGATCTTCACCTTGGAGCCGATCTTGAGGCTCGACAGCCCGTCCCAGTCCCTGTGGGGGTCGTCGAACGCCAGCATGAACATGTCCGGGCGGTGCACGTGCTCGTCCACGACCGTCAGCTGGAGCCGCCCTGCCAGGCCCTCCGACAGCGGCGACCCGTCGATCTCGACCTTGGGCTTGACGCCGGCCTGGGAATCGTTCGCCATCCCGCCTAGCTCAGCGCCGCCGCCTCGTCGGCGGTCGGCAGCATCAGCCGCCTGCCCGGCGCAACGCGCAGGGGGTCGTCGATGCCGTTGAGCACCGCCAGGCCGCGCCACAGCGACGGGTCGTCGTACTCGCGGAACGCGATCGAGTGCAGGCTGTCGCCCGCGGCCACCACGTGGGTGCGCCGGCCGACGATCGAGCCCGAGGTCGGGTTCTGCGCCTTGGGCTCGTCCGGGATCTCCTCGAGCGTGATCTGCGCGGTGGCCCGCACGGGCGTTCCGTCGGGCTTGAACATCGTGTACTTCGCGCTGACCGACTTCAGGTAGCCCTTGAAACTGGCCAGCGGCCCGGCGCCCCAGTGGAACTGCAGCGTCCGCGGCTGGGGCTTCTGCGTCTGGTGGATCGAGTTGTTGGTCGGCTTGAGCCACTCGATCAGCTTTTCGATGTCCGAGACCAGGCTGCCCGTGCCCTCCCAGTCGTCGAAGAACAGCTCCATCTGGACGGTCTGGGGCTGGACGCCTCCGAACTCCGGCCTGGTGGTGTGCTTGGCGGCCTTGTTCGTGGGCCGGTTCCACGTCGCCGACTTGCTGATGGACAGCTCCTTCGGGTTGAAGCGGAACAGGAGCGGCGCCGAGCCGTCGTCCGGGACCAGCGTGGCCTTGGGCATGTCTCGGGTCCTCCTACCCGGCGTTCATGAAGCCGTTGTGGGCCAGCTCGAGCGTCTCGTTGGCGATCTGGTTGCCGGACACGTCGAGGGTCGGGCCCGTCCACTTGACTGGGCAGACGTCGGTGAGGTTCCAGCGGCAGACGACCGCGCCATCTGAGTCGAGCACGGCGATCTCGGCGTGCTTGCGCTCCACCTTCGTGACCATCTGCGAGACCCAGCGGGCGATGGTCGGCGAGTCCTGGTCGATCGGCCGGGTCAGCTTGACGTTGGTGTACTTGCGACGGCCCGGCAGCCGGTGGACGTGGTCGTTGAACCCGCCTTCCTGGTACTCGAAGACCTCGTACTCCACAGAGAGGCCCTCGCACTTGGACCAGGTGCCCATGTCGATGCCGTCGATCTTCACCGTGAAGCGCGGGCTCAGCGCGGTCTCCGGCATCTCGCTCTCCTCTTCATCGAAGGTCCGTGATCAGGCCGGCGCGCTCGCGGTCGACCAGCAGCTCCATCCGGAGCCTGGACCGGAGCCGTTCGTAGAGCTGGCGGGCGAGCTCGTCGAGCTCCTTCTCGGAGTGCTTCGGCGAGCCGTCCTCCGCCCCTCCCGCCGCCGGGCCGCTCGCGGACGAGGCGGACGCCGCGCTCGATGCGGCCTCTGCGCGCTGCACAGGGACCTCGATCGCGAGGTACTGCTGGCCCTCCGGTGCGCGCTGGACGGGCGGCTCCCCGGAGGTCCGGGAGCCGGCCGCGGGCAGGTACGGCAGGTCCAGCGGAACGGCGGCAGGCTGCGTCTCCGGCATCGGCTGCACCACCGGCCGGGCCATCCGAGCCACCGGTGCGAGGGCCGCGTTTGCGGCCTCCGTCGCGGTCGGGACGGGCCACACCGCCGTCGGCTCGTGCTCGGTGTAGCCGAGGAGCGGCATCGCCGGGTCGGCGGCTGTGGGCAGCCCTGCCGGGCTGCCGGCCGGCGACACCGGGGCGCCGGCACTCACCGGCAGCGGCCGCTCGCCCACGAGCGGCAGCGAGGCGAACGCCGGCGCGGTGGCTGGCCCGGCCGGGCCGCCGCCGAACACGGCCCGCGCGAGCGTCGCGGTCGGGGACGGCGCAGCGTGCCCAGCCCGCGGACGCGAGACGTCGACGGAGTGCAGCGGCACGACGGGCAGTGCGCCGGCGACGAACGCCGCCGGGTCGGCCTGATGGGACGGCGAGGAACCCGCCTCCAGCCGCTGGGCAGGGACGACCGCCAGGTCGGCGACGTCGGGCTCCCCCTCCACTTCGCTCGGGTCCGGGCCTGCGCCGGCGTCAGCGACGTCCAGCGGCTCGGCCTCGACCCGCTGGATCGGGACCAGCGGGAGCGGTGGGGCGTCGTCGGCCCGCGAGCCGGAATCGAGCGGCCTGGCCGGCACGACCGGCAGTTCGGCGGAGGGGCTCACCATCGGCTCCGATCCCGCCTCGATCCGCTGGACCGGCACGACCGGCAGCTGCGCAGCCGGGTCGGCGGGGCCGCCCGGCGCCGGAGGCAGGGACGACGGCGCGGTCGCGCGCTGCGCGGGCGGCGCCGGATCGTCCGCCACGGACACCGGTGCGGCGTCGGGGCCCGCCGGCGGCGGCGGCTCGGGTCCCGACGCGGGCGGCGTCGCGTGGGCCCTGGCGCCCGCCGGCGGGGCACCGGCCGACCTGCGCTGCACCCGGAAGATCGGGCGGCTCAGCTCGGCCGGCAGGTCCGGCGGCGCGGCGGTGGCGCGCGGCGCGACGGGCGCCGGCGGGCCGGCCTCCATCCGCTGTACCGGAGGCCCGATGTCTTCCTCCTCGCCCGCGGACGCCTCGGAGGGCTCGGGCAGTCCGGGCACGTCAGCGCTGCGCTGGACCGCGGCCCGGCCGGCGGCGGGCGCCAGCGGCGCTCCCAGGCCGATCCGCCGCGACTGGCCGACGTTCAGCCGGCGGGACGGCGCGGGCTCCGCGGCCGAATCGACGCCAACGCCCGAAGGGACGTCCAGGGCCGCCGTGGGCGCGGCCTGCGAGGGGCCCTCGGCCCGGCTGACCACCAGCGGGGTGGCCGGCAGGGCTATCTCCGGCGGACTGACCGTGAGCGACGCCGGCGGCAGGACCGCGGCCACGGCCGGGACGGCCCGCGGAGCGATCGCCGGGGGCAGCGCGGGCATCTCGACGGCGGCCGCCTCGACCGGCTCGCCGGCCGGCTCGTCGCGCCACGCCGGCCAGAGGAGTCCAGGCTGGCCGGCCGGCCGCCGCTGGACGTACACGAGCCTCTCCCCGCCGGCGTACGTCGGCGCCGGCGACGCCAGACCGGTCACCAGTCCCGCCGGCGCGTCCGGCGAACGCGCGTGGCCGAGCGGCTGCAGCGCGAGCGGCACTCCCACGGCGCCCGGCAGGCCGGACGCGAAGGCGCGCGACGAAGCGGTCAGCGGCAGGTCGCCGGTCGCCCGCTGGATCGGCGGCAGGTCCACCCAGTCGCGTCCGGTCGCCCGCGGCGGCGGCGGCGCCTCCGGGCTCGCGGTCTCCGACCGTGAGCGGCCGAAGCGGGTACCCAGGCCCTCCAGGGCCTGGGCGAAGCCGAACGGCCAGGGCACCGCCTACTCCTCCTCGGCGCGCCGCTGATTGATCCTGGCGATCTCCTCGACGAACCGCCTGCGCAGCGGGTGCTCGAGGTCCAGGATCTCGTCCAGCGGCCAGTGGAAGTGGTACGCGATGTACGCGATCTCCTCGAAGAGCCGGTCGCCGTCGTACAGGGGGGGCGGCGCCGTGACGCGGGTGGCGAGGGCGGGGGCCGTCATCCCCCGCCCGCCACGTCGACCGCGAACTCGTGCTTGCACGAGGGGCACGTGACGGCCACGTGTGTGGTCCCCTCGCTGTTCACGCGGCGATACAGGTCCTGCAGGAACGCCAGGTCGGACGCGAACAGTCCCTCGATGGTCGCCGGCGTGAGCTGGGTGATCGAACCCAGCCGGGTGACGACGCGCGAGAGGAGGATGACCGTGAGGTACGCCTCGTTCTCGCGGACGCGAGGGTCCCGCTGGGGAAGGATCTCGTCCCGCGCCGTCGCGAGCCGCATCCTCCCCTCGCGGTGGACCGTCCCTCCGTCGTCGAGGTAGCCGCGCGGGAGCACGAAGTCGAACTCCGTGCGCAGGCCCTCGCGGGTGGGTGCCGCCATCACTTGACCCGCTCGATCTCCTCACAGACGATCGTGACTTCCTCGGTCAGGATCTCGGCGGCGTTCGCCTTGAGCGTGCCCATCGAGATCTTGGAGGGCCACGCGTTGATGAAGTTCCAGCGCGCGACCTCCGCGTGGTTGTAGCTGTAGAGGACGACCGAGCCGTTCTTGCGCGCGCTGGCGATGTTGCCCTGGAAGATCTGCTCGTGCCACTTCCAGAGGTCCGTCGACTGGCTCTTGGCGCGCTTCAGGGTGATCGAGGGCGGCTTCCGGTTGCCGGGCACCTTGTGGATGACGTACTTGCCGAGCTTGGTGTTCTCCTTCAGCTCGATCACGTCGACCTCGGAGGTGAGGCCGCCGACCTCCATGAACTGTGCGATCTCGACGCCGTCGATCTCGATCGAATAGTGGTACGAGGCCAGTGCGTCGGTATCGAGTCCGGGCAGCTGAGCTGCGGGCATCGCGGTCTACTCCTTGGACTACTCGGTGAGCGAGGCGCCGCCCGAGAACTGGGCGATGCGGAAGATCACGAACTCGGCCGGCTTCACGGGCGCGATGCCGATCTCGACGACCAGCTGGCCCGCGTCGATGACCTCGGACGGGTTGGTCTCCGAGTCGCACTTGCAGTAGAACGCCTCCTGCGGCGTCGCCCCGAACAGGGCCCCGTCGCGCCACACACGGACGAGGAAGGCGTTGATGGTCCGCTTGACGCGCTCCCAGAGCGCCATGTCGTTGGGCTCGAACACGACCCACTGCGTGCCCTCGAGCACCGACTCCTCGATGAAGTTGAACAGCCGACGCACGTTCAGGTACCGCCAGGCCGGGTCGCTGCTCAGCGTGCGCGCGCCCCAGACCCGGATCCCGCGTCCCGGGAACGCCCGGATGCAGTTGATGCCGACCGGGTTGAGCTGGTCGTGCTCGCCCTTGGTGATGTTCAGGCCCAGGTCGATGGCGCCGCGGATGTTCTCGTTGGCCGGCGCCTTGTGGACGCCCCGCGTGTCGTCGCTGCGGGCCCAGATGCCCGCCATGTGCCCGGACGGCGGGACGAACACGCCCTGTCCCGCCATCGGGTCGAAGACCTTGACCCAGGGCCAGTACAGCGTCGCGTACTTGGAGTCGTAGCCGGCCTTGTCCATCCGCCACTCGCGGATCTGCTGCGCGTTGTAGTCCGGCGGCGGGTCCAGGATCGCGACGCGGTCGCCCATCAGCTCGCAGTGCGCGATCATGGCCAGCTGCACCGCCTTGACGGTCTCGAGGTCGATCGCGCCCTGCTGGTATGCGGCCATCAGGTCGGGGACCGACAGCATGGTCACCTGGTCGACCGCCTCCAGGCCGGCGAAGCCGGTCCGGTCGGCCGCGCTGCCGACGTAGTCCTCAGCCGCGACCCGCATGGGCACGGTCGCGCTGCCGCCCGAGAGCGACACCTTCGCGCCCGCCACCGGCTCCATTGCCGTGCTGCCGCTGATCTCCTCGAGCTGGATCAGCCGTGACTGGTTCTTGACCACCGTGGCCACGTTCTGGCGGCCGCGCTTGGTGGTGACGTTGTCGAAGACCTCCTCGACCCGTCCGCCGCGGCTGACGACCACCTTGAAGTTGTCGTCGGCCGGCTCGGACGCGTCCTGGACCTCGACGGTGATCTCGTTGCCGGCGGGACCCGCCTCCAGCGCGCTGACCCGGTACGGGAGCGCCTTCTCACGGCCGAGCGGGATGTCCGCCCCGGCGCTCGGCGCGGGACCGTTCCCACCGATCCGGACCACGTAGCAGACGCCCCCGCCGTTCAGAAAGTAGCCGTAGACCGCGTGGGCCAGGTACGAGCCTTCCTGGAACTCGCCGAACGTCTGGACGAACTGACTCCAGTTGGTCACCAGCGTCGGCTCGTTGAACGGCCCCCTGGCCGCCAGGCCAACGAAGGCGGCCACCGCAGTCCCCACGCCCTCGATTGGGCGGGAGCCGGCCTCGACCTCCTCCACGTACACACCGGGTGACAGGTACTGCGGCATTCGTGAGCCTCCAGGTTTGATCCAGCGGGATTGATCGCAGGAGCGCAGGCTCGCAGGCGCCCGGCGGGCGCGACAAGGGACTGCCGGACGTACCTCCGGGCAGCCGGACCGGCACTTCCGGGCAGCCCGTGCAAGCGCCTGGACGGCCCCCCGATCGCGGCGCTGCCCCGGCGAACACCACGCGCTGCCCGAAGGGGCAGCCGGTGCCGCCCCAAGAACTGCCCGCCCGCAGGTTGTTGCAACCCCCTTGGGCACGTGACGCTCGGCGGCGATGATCCAGGACGTCGACGAGGCGCTGCGCACGCTCGTCCGCCGGGAAGCGATCCCGGGCGCCGACGTCGACGTGGCCTTCGACGCCCCCACCAGGGATTGGGCGTCGCGGCGGAACGCGCCGACCCTCGACCTCTACCTCTACGACATCCGCGAGGACTTGCAGCGACGGGAGGTCATGTGGCAGGCGTATCGCAACGCGGACGGCTTCCAGTCCAGCCGTCAGCCGCCGCCGCGCTACTACAAGCTCTCCTACCTGGTCACCGCGTGGACGCAGCGGCCGGAGGACGAGCACCGGCTGCTGTCCGCCGTGCTCTCCTGCCTGGTCCGCCACGAGCGGCTGCCGGGCGACGTGCTACCGGGTGCGCTCGCCACCATGTCCGTCTACGCGACCATCGCGCTGCCGCCGCCCAGCGACCGTCCCCTGTCGGACATCTGGTCGGCGCTGGGCGGCGAGCTCAAGCCCTCCCTCGACCTCGTGATCATCGCCCCTCTCCCGGTCGAGCGCGTCGAGATCCCCGGGCCGCCGGTCATGGAGGCGCCGCGCTTCCTGTTCTCCAGCCCCGCCGCCGCGGACGAAGCGGCACAGGCCGAGCGCGCGCAGCGCCGGCGGCGCGCCGGCGGGGGCGCCGAGGCCGGCGAAGACGACTGGGAGGAGGCGGCCGTCGAGGCCGCCGCGCTGGCGGAGGTGGGTCCCGGCGCAAGCCCGGAGGCGCTGGAGCAGGCCCGCGTGCGGGCACGGGCCAGGCTGCGAGCGGCGATCGAGGCCGAAGCGGCGGCGATCGCCGGGCCGGACGCGAGCCCCGAGGCGCTCGATCGGGCACGGGCGAAGGCCCGCGACGTGGTGCGGGAGCGGGCGAAGGAGCCGATGCTGCCCGACGAGACGATCCGTTCGGGCAAGTCCTCCCAGCCGGGCCGGACGGTCAGGCTCCGCGTCAAGAAGTGACCGAGCCCGCGAGCACCGCATCGGTGACCCACGTGCTGGGGCGGCTGGAGGTGGTCGGCCGCCGCGTCGCCGCCGCGGTGGAGTGGCGGCGGTCGGCCGACCCCGACCCGGCCGACCGGTTCCGCGGCCTGCACATCTCGCCGGCGCAGGTCGAGACGCTGCTGGCCGGTGGCCCGCCGCCAACGCCGCCAAACCCGGAGGCGGCCGCGCTGCTGGACCGCGTCGAGGCCGCGGCCGACCGGGCCGAGGCCGCGGGCGCCGACCTCCGCCTCCGGCGCATGACGCGCACGTTCGGCCTCGCGGAGCTCGACGTCGAGCTGCTGCTGATCACGCTGGCGCCGGACCTCGACAGCAGGTTCGAGCGGCTCTACGGGTACCTGCACGACGACGTCTCGCGACGCCGGGCGAGCGTCGGGCTGTGGCTGGAGCTCTGCGGCGTGGAACCCGCCAGCGCCGCGGCGTGGCGGGCCCTGTCGGCCGGCGCCCCGCTGGTGGAGGGCCGGTTGGTGCTCGTGGAGGAGTCCGAGCGGCCGTTCCTGACGCGGGCGCTCCGGGTCCCGGACCGCGTCAGCGCGTTCCTGCTCGGTGCGGACGTGCCCGACGCGGCCGTCCGCGAGCTGACCTACGACTGCCCCAGCGGCCCCGACGACGAGGGCCTGGCGGAGGGCCTGGCCCGCGCCCTCACCGCGGGCGCGCGGCTCGCGTACGTGCGGGAACGCCCGGGCACGGCGGCCGGCCCGCTCGCCGCCGCGGCGCTGCGGACGGCGGGCCTCGACGTCCTGGCGCTGGACCTTCGCAGGGTCCGGCAGGACGAGGACCTGGCCGGCCTGACCGCGCTGTGCGCCCGTGAGGCGCGGCTGGCCGGCGCCGGGGTGCTGGCCGGCCCGCTCGACGCGCTCGGCGCACGCGACGCCGCCTCCGTCCGCGCGATCGCGGAGCTCCCCGTCCCGGTCGTCCTCTTCGGCTCCGCCAACTGGGACCCGCTCTGGTCCCGGCAGGTGCCGTACCGCTGCGACGCGGAGGCGCCCGCCCCCGAGGAGCGCGAGCGGCTGTGGACCGCCGAGCTGGACGGCCAGGCCACGGTGGAGTCGGCCGAGGTCACGCGGCCCTTCCGCCTCACGGGCGAGCAGGTGCGCCGTGCCGCCAGGGCGGCACGGCTGCAGGCGGCGGCGTCCGGACGTTCGGTGAGCGCCGACGACCTGCGGGCCGGCGCACGTGCCCAGAACGCCGCGGGCCTGGAGAGGCTGGCCACGCGCATCGCTCCGGCCGTCGGCTTCCCCGACCTGATCCTGCCCGAGGACGTGCTGCAGAGCCTCACCGAGCTGATCGTCCGGGCGCGGCACCGCGAGCTGGTCCTGGGCCGGTGGGCAATGGCGGGCGCGTCGTCGCGCCGCCGCGGGCTGACCGCGCTGTTCGCTGGCGCGTCGGGCACCGGCAAGACGATGGCTGCCGAGGTGCTGGCGTTCGAGATGGGCCTCGACCTCTACGTGGTGGACCTCGCGAGCGTGGTCGACAAGTACGTCGGCGAGACCGAGAAGAACCTCGATCGCATCTTCGCCGAGGCCGAGAGCGTCAACGGCGTGCTGCTCTTCGACGAGGCCGACGCGCTGTTCGGCAAGCGCTCGGACGTCAGCGACGCGCACGACCGCTACGCCAACGTGGAGGTGGCGTACCTGCTGCAGCGGATGGAGCTCTTCGAAGGCATCGCGATCCTGGCGACCAACCTGCGGTCGAACCTCGACGAGGCGTTTGCGCGGCGGCTCGACATCCTGATCGACTTCCCAGAGCCGGAGGAGGCGGACCGCCTGCGGCTCTGGCGGCGCTGCCTGGGCACGGCGGCGCCGCGCGAGGACGACCTGGACCTGGAGTTCCTGGCCAGGGCATTCAAGGTTTCGGGCGGGAACATCCGCAACATCGTGGTCGCCGCCGCGTACGCGGCGGCTGAGGACGGGGCGCCGATCTCGATGGGCCACCTGGTGCGCGCCACCCAGCGCGAGTACCGCAAGCTCGGGCGCATGGTGGTGGAGTCGGAGTTCGGCCGGTACTACACGCTGGTGCGATAACGCCCGGGCCCGACCGGGACATCTCTCCCACGCAGCGCCGTGATGTGGCGACTACCCTCCCGGGCAGGTACCTGAATGAATGCGCATCGCATACGCCTCGAACCGACACAGCTGACCGTCGAGCCCGGCAGCGAGGCCGTCTGCACGGTCCGCGTCTGGAACACCGGCGACGTGGTCGACGCCTACGTCGTGGAGGTGCTCGGCGCGGCGGCCGCGTGGACCGAGGTCGAGCCGGCGTCGGTCTCCCTCTTCCCCGGCGCGGACGGCGTTGCGCGGCTCACGTTCCGCCCGCCGCGCACCCCGGAGGCGCTGGCGGGACCGCTGCCGTTCGCGGTGCGGGTGCGGTCGCAGGACGCCGGAATGACCACATCGATCGTGGAGGAGGGATCGCTGGAAGTCGCGCCCTTCACCGAGCTGGCCGCCGAGCTGCTGCCGCGCACCTCACATGCGCGGTTCAGCGGCCGGCACCGTGTGCGGGTGACGAACCGGGGCAACGCCCCCGCCGCGGTGCACCTGTCCGGCTCTGACGCCGAACAGGCCGTGGACCTCGCGTTCTCGCCGCCCGCGCTGACGGTGCCCGCCGGCGCCGTCGCCAGCTCGGGCGTTCGGGCACGGTGCACCAGCGTCTCGTGGACCGCCGCCCCCAAGCAGTGGGCGTTCCAGGTCACCGCGCAGGCCGCGGACACGCAGCCCGTCCAGATGCAGGGCGCGCTCGAGCAGCTGCCGGTCATCGGCCGCTGGACGCGCCGCGCGATCGCGGTCGCCGCGGTCGGTCTGGTGGCGCTCACGGTCCTGCACTTCCGGGGCGCGGAGATCCAGTCGGCGGCCGCGAACCTGCTGTCCGGCAACCGGGCCAGCCAGGTGGGAGCGCCGGGCCAGTCGCCAGGCGCCGCGTCTCCGGTCGCCCAGACCTCGCCGACCACCATGCCGAGCACCGGGCCGTCCAGGGGCACGGGAGGGACGAACGGTGGGACGAACGACACCGGCGCGACCGGGGCGCCGCCCGTCGTGGCGGCGGCGGCCTGCGCCGGAAACGCGATCTCGTTCAGCGCCCCGAACGCGGCCCAGGCGATCCCGGGCCTCTCGGTGACGTTCGACAACGGCACCGTGGGGCGCACGGCCCTGATCGACGTGAGCGCCAACCTCGGCGTCGACGTCGACGCGGAGGTGCGCGTGGCCTACTCGGTCGACGGCGGGCCGGCGCAGGAGAACGCGATCGGTCCGGCCAACTTCGCGAACACCCAGGAGTACTACGAGGCTCGGGCCGTCTCCGCCGTGACCGCGCTCGGGCCCGGTTCCCACACCGTCGCCGCGTTCTGGCGGATCAGCGGCGCGGCCGGCAAGACCGCCCACATGGACAAGCGGTGCCTGACCGTGCGGAACGTCGCCGCTGCGGCACCCGACGCCAGCCCGATCGTCGCCAGCGCGACGTGCGCGGGCAATGCGATCTCCTACAGCGCGCCGAACGCGGCCCAGGCCATTCCCGGACTGACCACCACGATCAACAACGGCGGTTCGTCCCGCCGGGCGATGGTCACGATCAGCGCAAACCTGGGCGTCGACATCGACGCCGAGGTGCGGGTGGCCTACTCCGTGGACGGCACCGCAGCCCAGGAGAACGTGTTCGGACCGGCGAACCTCGCGAATCACCAGGAGTACTACGAGGGCCGCGAGGTGACCGCCGTGATCCCCCTGGGCCCGGGCAGCCACACGATCACGGCGTACTGGCGGATCAGCGGCGCGGCCGGCAAGACCGCGTATATGGACAGGCGCTGCCTCTCCGTCGAGAGCGCGAGCAGCGCGGCGACCGCTGCCTCGACGTGCACGGGCGGCTCCGTCTCGACCACCGCATCGGGCGGAGGCCAGCCGATGCCGGGCCTGTCCGTCAGCGTCAACAACGGCTCGTCGGCGCGAACCGCACTCGTCGCCGTGAGCGCCAACATGGGCGTCGACCTGGACGCGGAGACGCGAGTGGCCTATTCGGTGGACGGCGGACCGGCCCAGGAGAACGCGTACGGCCCGGCCAACCTCGCCAATCACCAGGAGTACTACGAAGGCCGCGCCGCGACGGCGGTGATCCCGCTGGGGCCGGGCAGCCACACGATCACGGCGTACTGGCGGGTCAGCGGCGCGACCGGCAAGGCGGCCACGATGGACGAGCGCTGTCTGACGGCGGAGAGCGTCGGTTAGGGCCGACGCTCTCCGCGGCTGAGCCTAGGACCCCTCCTCGGGCTTCTCGTATTCGTCGTCGTCCGCCCGCTGGGCGACGAGGGTCTGGACCTCCTCGGGCTCTTCGTCGGTGGCGCGCTGAGCCGTGACACCCTGGCCGGCGCCGGACGGCATGGTCTGCACCTGGCCGCCGGCCATGGTCTGGGAAGCCGAGCGCTCCGCGGCCTGCTCGAACGCGTCGGAGGGGTGGCTGAGGTTGATCCCGCCGGCCGCCGGCGTGCCGGCCACCGGACCGGCCTTCTGCTGCATCACGTGCGCCAGCTCGTGGGCCAGCACGTGACGGCCGCTCGCCGATTCGGGCTCGTACGCGCCGCTGCGAAACACCACGTCGGTGCCGACCGTGTAGGCGTGGGCGTTGATCGAGCGGGCCGACTCGTCCGCTTTCGAGCCCGTGTGCACGCGCACGTCCGAGAAGTCCGCGCCCATCCGGTCCTCGAGGAAGGACCGGGCTCCGGGCTCCAGGGGACTCCCGCCGCCCGAGCCGACCACGTCGTGGACCGGCGAACGCTCCTCGTCCTGCTGCTGGCCGAGCAGCGCGCTGACGCTCTCGTTGCCCGCCATCCGCTGCAGGCTGAGCACGGCTGCCGGCATCGTATCGGTGCGCGGCGCGGGCTCGGACCCGCTCGGTCGCTCGGACGCCCGACGCGTCACCGCGACCACCCGCTCGTACTCGTGGGCATCCATCATCAGGAGAATCTCAGCTCACGAGGGCCCGGTAGTCAAGCGCCCTGCGCGCACAATCGGTGCCCTTTCGGGCAGGCGCAGCCGGTGACGCGCGTCAGATCAGCCCCTGGCGCAGGGCGTACGCGACGGCGTGGGTTCGGTTGCGCAGGTTCAGCCGGCTGGTGACGTCGTGCACGACGTTCTTGACGGTCCGCTCGGACAGGAAGAGCTGGCGGCCCACCTCGGCGGTGTCGAACCCCTCGGCGAGCAGCCGCAGCACGCGCACCTCGCGGTCGGTCAGGCCGGAGAAGGTGAGGCCGCGCGGCGCCAGCACCTGGCGCTGCAGGCGGCCGACCTGGCCGAGGAGCCGACCCAGGAGGTCGGGTGGAAGCGAGCCCTCGCCCGCCGCGGCGGAGCGGATGCACGCCAGGAGGCTCTGCGGGCCGGCCTGCGCGCGGCGCAGCACGCCGCTGGCGCCGGCCTCGGCCGCGGCCAGCAGCCCGCCGTCGTCCAGCCGCGCCGCGACCACCACCACGTGCTCCACGCCGCGGCGGCGGAGCGAGCGGATCTCGCCCACGGCCTGGTCGTCCATCTCGTCCACCACGACGACGGCCACCACGTCGGGGGTCAGTCCGCGCTCGTCGACGAGCTCGACGCCGTGCCCGCGCAGCTGGCTGGCGACGCCGTCTCGCGACAGCGGGTCGCAGGCCGAGACGAAGATCGGGATCCGCTCGCGAGCTGGTTCCTGGCTGGCGATCAGCGCCATGCCCAACACACCTTTCTCCATTGCCCGCACAGTCTGGCGGTGGGGACTTTTCGGGCAGTCAACGGCGACTCAACGTGCAGTGCTCGCGGCGGCGGGCGGGGTCCCGCCCGGAGAGGTTGTGTTGCCGGCAATCGCACGCCTCGACCGTGCGCCGAGACGTTTCATTGCCGGCAGTGCAACGCTTCGGGTTCGCTGGACACGCCTGCTGGGCCAGCGGCGAGGTCCGGTCGCCTAACCGGCGGCGGGATCGACGCCGAGCTCGGCCAGGACGCGCGCGTACTCGGCGCGCGCCCGGCTCGCGGCCACGTGGTCGCCGGCCTGGGCCCGCGCGCTCGCCAGGAGCCGCCACAGCGGGTCGTGGTAGCGGTCGATCCGCAGACCGCTGGCCGCCGCCTGGGCCGCCCCCGCCGTGTCCCCGCGGTCCAGCTGCAGCTCCGCCAGCCGCTGGGCCGCCTCGGCGGCCGCGGACCGGCAGCGCTCGCGGCGGTCGACGATCCACTCCGCCGCCCCGTCCTCGGGCAGCAGGTCGCCGACATAGCGGTCGAGCGCCGACTGGAAGCACGCGAGCGCCCGGTCGGTCTGGCCCACCGACGCGGCCGACCGGCCCTGGGCGACGTCCTCCTCGAAGGCGACCAGGTCGATGCTCAGCTCGGGACCCGTCGCCAGCCGGTAGGCGTCGCCGTCGCGCACCAGCAGCGTGAACCCGGCGCGCGCGACGCCCGGCTCCAGGGCCTGGCGCAGGCTGGACATCGCGACGTGCAGGTTGCGCGCGCCGGCGTCCGGCGCCGCCTCGGGCCACAGCGCGACCTGGATCACCTCGCGGTGGAGCGGCCGGCCGCCCTGGACGGCGAGCAGTCGCAGCAGCGCCCGCACGCGCGGCTTGAGGCCCGAGAGGTCCAGCGAGCTCCCGTCCATCTCCAGCTGGAAGCCGCCGAACAGCCGGAGCGCGACCGGGGGACGAACCGCCGACACCGTCGCCCAGCCGGGCCCGATCCCGGTCGCGGCCCGCCTCGTCGCCGCCAGGGCCAGGTGCTCAGACCGCTTCGATACGTCCGCGGTCGCCAGCGCCGCATCCGCGAACAGACCGGCGCCGGCAACGCCGCGGGACTGCGCCAGCCGCTCCGCGCGGAGCGCGACGGGAATCGCATCCGTCGCGCCCGCTCGCGCCATCGCGAGCGCTCGCAGGGCCGACGCCCAGGCCTGCAGCACGGGCGCGTCCATCAGCTCGAACCAGTCCGCCGCCTCGTCGAGCACGGCCGCGGCCGTGACGAGCTCGTCCGTGTCCTCGGCGTGGGCGCGGGCCCACCCCTCGAGCAGGCCGGCCAGCGCCGCGCCCCACCCGTCCCCGACGTGCTCGCACGTGAGCCGGACCGCTGCCGCGCGGTCTGCGCCGCCCGGCTCCAGCGCCCGGCAGGCGTGCCCGATCCGGGTCAGGAAGCCGGCGCCCTGCGCCTCGGCGGCCTCGATGGCGTCCACCAGCTCGGTCGCGCCGCGGGCCTCGCCCGCGATCAGGTCGGCGGCTCCGAGACCCAGGCGGGCGCTGACCGCGGACGCGCCCGACATCGCGGGGTCGGCCGCAACGAATGCAAGCACGCGCCGTGCCTCGCGCACGTCGCCCGCCAGCAGGGCGCAGAGGCCGGCGACCAGGTGGGCCGAGCCTGGTCCCGCCAGGCTCGAGCGGGCCCGGACGCCGAGCGGGTCGCGCTGCGTGGCGGCGCGCAGCAGCCCGAGCACGTCGGCGGCCGGCGCCGTCCCCGGCGACAGCCAGGCGGCGAGCGCGAGCCGCTCGCGACGGGCGGCCTCGGCCGCGTTCGGCGCGCCCAGGCTCCGCTCCGCGCGCACGTACGTGGCCAGCGCGGATTCCCACAGGCCGTCCGCGCGCTGGCGCCGAGCGCCCGCCAGCAGCAGCCACGGGTCGTTGGCGAGCACGGCCGCCGGAAGGGCGTCGATCCACACCTGCGAGCCCTGCAGGAGCTGCTCCGCGCTCCGGCCCAGCAGGCGGTCCACGGCGGCCCAATCCTCGGCCCGGCAGTGGGCGTGGAGCGCCTCGGCCAGTGCGCCCGCCTCCTCCAGCACCGCGCCGGCGCGACGGTGGCGGTCGCGGACGGCCACCTCGCCGACCTCCTGGACCAGGATCGACTCGAGGTGCGAGCGCAGCACCTCGTGATAGCGGTAGGCCCCGTCGTCGTCCAGCGCCTGCGTGAAGATCTGGCGGCGCTCCAGCTCCCCGAGCAGGGCCCGGCTGTCCCCCCGCCCCACGAACGCGTCGCAGATCGGCCCGCTCAGTCGCTGCAGCACGCACGTGTCCACGAGGAAGCCGCGAAGGTCTGGCGGCAGCTCCTCCAGGACGTTGCGCGTGAGGTACTCGCGGACGAAGCGGGAGCCGCCGCTGAGGCCGGCGAGGACGCGGCGGCGCTCGTCCGGCGGCCTGCCGCGCGTGGCCAGATGGAACAGCTGGAGCCCGGCGGCCCAGCCCTCGGTCCGCCTGGCCAGCATCGCCAGCTCCACCGGCGGCAGCGGAGCCTGGTAGTAGTCACGGAAGAGCCGCTCGACCTCCCACGACCGGAAGCGGAGGTCGTCGCCGCCGATCTCCAGCAGGCTTCCCGAGACGCGCAGCCGGGGCAGGTTGAAGTGAGGCAGGACGCGGGAGGCGGCCAGCAGGTGGAGCCACGGGACGTAGTCGATCAGCCGCTCGAGGGCCGTCTCGGCGGGCGTGCCCTCCAGCGTGTGCAGGTCGTCCACGACCAGCAGCACGCGCCCGCCCGGCCACGTCTGCAGCGCCCGGGCCGCCTCCTCGACGGTGTTCCAGGTACCGGGCAGCCCACCCAGCGCCGTCTGCAGCCCGGCCTGCAGGTAGCCCAGGAACACGTCCAGCGCGCCGTCCCACGTCTCGGGCCGGTACCACGCCACCGGCACGCCGGCCGTCGCCGCGAACCGAGCCAGCAGGGTGGTCTTGCCCGATCCGGCCGGCGCGACGACCAGCGCCAGCCGGCGGGTCCAGAGCCCCTCCAGGAGGTGGTCGAGCCGCTCGCGGGGCAGCGCCTCAGCCCGCGGGGCACGCAGCTTCGCCGCCAGCACCGCACTGGCCGGACGCGTATCGGCACGATCGAAGTGCTTCGCTGCCCCACCCGACGTGACGCCATCAGTCGCCTGCATGCGCCGCTGCGCCATTGTGACACTGACAGCCGTCCCATGCACCTGGGACAAATGGTTCAATGAATGGGACTCCACGCCCTCCGTCCGACGCGTGTTCGCTGTTACCATCGCCCCCTGCGAGGCCGAGCGTGATCATCTGCAAGAAATGCGGTAACCGGAACGACGACCGGGAACAGTTCTGCACGTCATGCAGCAGCTTCCTGGAATGGAGCGGTGAGCGGGTCGTCGAGGCGAAGCCGGAACCCGCTCCGCCGCCAGTCGCGCCACCTCCGCCCCCACCCCCTCCGCCGCCGCCGACCACGTTCATCGACCACGTCAAGAACGTCGTCGGCATGGAGGCCGGCCAGGCGCCGCCGCGACCGCAGACCGGCGGCTGGGTGCCGCCGGCGACGGTCGTCGCCCAGACCACCACGGACGCGACCACGGTGCCTGGAGGCACGCCCCAGAGCCGCCGCCCGGACGCTCCGGCGCCGGCGGTCGAGGCGCCCCAGGCCCGTCAGCCCGAGGAGGCGCCGCCGCCGCCGCCCGTCCATCGCGTGGCCCCCGCGATGGTGCCGGACGTGAACGAGGTCGGCACGTACTGCTCGGCGTGCGGTGCCGGCAACGACGTGCGGCGGCACTTCTGCCGGCGGTGCGGAACGCCGCTCATGCGAGGTACGGCGGTGAATCGGGTCCCCTGGTGGCGCCGGCTCTTCCCGCGGCGGGACGACGTCCCCGCGGGAGACCGGCCGTTCCGCGAGGAGACCACGTTCGGCTCCCTGGTGCGCACGTTCCTGGTGACGATGCTGCTCGTCGTGCTGATCGGCGGCATCTTCGCCTACCTGGCGCTGCCGGGCTTCCGCCAGGCCGTGAACCGCGAGGTCGACATCGCGGTGACCGACCTGCGGCGGCTGATCAACCCCAGCTACATCCAGGTGCACCCGGTCACCACGAGCGTCAGCTCGGAGGTCACCAGCCACCCGGGTCAGCTGGCGACGGACCTCATCAACAACGACTACTGGGCCGCCGACCTGACGCGCGACCCGCAGCCGACGCTCACGGTCACGTTCGACGGAACCACCGACCTGGACGCGCTGGTGGTCACCAACGGAGCGCCCAATCCCGACTATTCACGCCTCGCACGACCGAAAACGCTGCAGATCTCGTACTCGGACGGCACTGGGGAGCAGGTGACGCTCAAGGACGTTCCGCAGGCCACCGCGTACGTCATCCACGCCCGCGGCGTCACGTCCATGACGGTGCGCGTCGTGAGTACCTATCCGGGCGATGGAAGCAGCTCGTCCGTCGGCCTGGCGGAGATCGAGTTCAGGCGGCTGGCCTGAGCTCGATCGCCCACCCGGTCGTGACCGTCGCTACTTGACGTCGACGGTCGCCCCGGCCTCACGCAACTTGGCGGCAGCCTTGTCGGCGTCCTCCTTGCTGACGTTCTCCAGGACGTTCCTGGGGGTCGCGTCCACCAGGTCCTTGGCCTCCTTGAGGCCGAGCTGGGTGATCTCGCGGACCGCCTTGATGACGTTGATCTTGCTCTCGCCGATCCCGGACAGCAGGACCGTGAACTCGGTCTGCTCCTCCTCCGGCTCGGCCTCGGCCACGGCGGTCGCGGCCGGCGCCGCCGCCACGGCGGCCGCCGCCTTGATGCCGTAGGTGTCCTCCATGGCCTTCACGAACTCGACGATGTCGAGCAGGCTCCAGTCCTTGACCGCTTCGACCACGTCCTTCGGGCTGATCTTGGTCGCTGCCATTGAATGCTCCTCGCTATGCGGCCTGCGGGCCGCCCTCCATCTTTTCTTTGTAGGCCTCGAGCACGCCGATCATCTGCTGCAGCGGGGCCTGGATCGTCGCAACGAGCTGCGCCACGGGGCTCTGCATGGTGCCCAGCATCTGGGCCAGCAGCACCTCGCGCGAGGGCAGGTCGGCCGTCTGCCGGACCTGGTCCGGGGCCATGACCCTGCCCTCGACCAGGCCGCCGACGATCTCGAGGCGGATCCTGGTCTGACGGGTGAACTCGCCGAGCACCTTCGCCGGCGCGCTCAGGTCGCCGTAGCCGAACGCGATCGCGACCGGACCCTTCAGCAGGTCCTGGAACCGCTCGTGCCCGGCCTCGACCGCGGCTCGCCTCGCCAGGGTGTTCTTGACGACGCGGTACTCTACCTCCTGCGCGCGCAGCCGCCCGCGCAGGTCCTGGAGCTGGGAGACCGTCAGACCCCGGTAGTCGGTCAGGACGGCCACCTTCGCGCTCTTCAGCTTCTCCGTGAGCAGCTCGACCTGCTCTACCTTCTCTTGTCGTGGCATCAAAAAACCTCCGCGCCAGCAGACGGGCACGGAGGCGATACAGCCTCGCTCCGATATACCTCGGCAGGATATTGAGACGCCGGGCGACGTCACCTGCTGTCTGCGGCGTTTGGAACTATACCAGGGACTTGGGCGATTACCCACAAGGAGACGGATGGCTGAAGCCTGGGACGTAGAGTGCGACGTCCTGCCCGGAATGGAGGCGATCCTGGCGCGTGAGCTGGGCCGGTGCTTCAGAGGCCGAGTCGGCCAGCTGGCCGACACCGGCCGCGCCAGCCTGCGCTTCGCGTTCCTGGGCTCGCTCTCCGAGCTGCTCGGCCTCCGGACCGCGCATGCCGCGTACCTGGCGCTGGCGTTCAGCGGCCGCCGGCCGACGGCGCTGCTCGGGCACCAGAACCTGCGCGCGCTGCTCGAACGGATCCAGGTGATCCGCGACCTGCACCCGCCGGGCATGGTGTGCACGTTCCGGTTCGGCGCCGCCGGCCGCGACACGTCCACGTTCCGCCGGCTTGCGGAGGACCTGGAGTCGCAGTCCGGGCTGCGGCACGACCCCGACGACGGCGAGCTGCTGATCCGCATCCGGCCCAGCGGCCGCCCGGACGACGGCTGGGAAGCCCTCCTGCGACTCTCGCCGCGACCGCTGTCCACCCGGGCCTGGCGGGTGGCCAACTACCCCGGCGCGCTGAACGCCACCATCGCGGCGGCGATGATCGACCTGACCCAGCCCCGCCCCGACGACCACTTTGTCAACCTGATGTGCGGGTCGGGAACGCTGCTGGTGGAGCGGCTCCTGCTCTGCCGGACGGCTGAGGCGCTGGGAGTGGACATCAGCGGGGAGGCGCTGAGTGCGGCCCGGGCCAACCTGGCGGCGGCCGGTCTGGGCCCGCGGGCGGCGCGGTTGATGGAGTCAGACGCGGTCCTGACGGGCCTGGACATGGCGCGGTACACGGTGCTCTGCGCCGACCTGCCATACGGCAACCTGGTGGGATCGCACCGGGAGAACTCGGTGCTGTACCCGATGCTCCTCGACGAGGCGGGCCGCATGGCGGCGCCGGGCGCCCGGTTCGCCGTCATCACCCACGAGATCCGGCTGTTCGACGCGTCGCTGGAGGACGCGAAAAACCTGTGGCAGGCCGAGCGGACGTTCCGGGTCTTCCAGGGCGGCCAGCGCCCGCAGGTGTACCTGCTGCGCAGAAGGTAGGGACGCCCTCACACCCCGACTGCCCAGAGCACGAGAACGGCCCGGAGCGGAGGGTCTCGTCTCAGCGACCCCTCTCCGGCCGTGGCCGGCCCTCCTCCCCCGCGAGGGGGGAGGGGTTTCCGGATCACGCCGTCGTGAGCTTGGCCGCCTCTTTGACGTCGACCGGGACCGATGGGCCCATCGTGGTCGACAGGTAGAGCGAGCGCAGGTACTGGCCCTTCGCCGCCGCAGGCTTCGCCCGGACCAGCGCGTCCACGAGGGCGGACAGGTTCTGCTCGAGCGCGTCCGTCTGGAACGACGCCTTGCCGATCGCCACGTGCACGATGCCGGCCTTGTCCGTGCGGTACTCCACGCGCCCGCCCTTCACCTCGCGCACCGCCCGGCCGATGTCGAAGGTGACGGTGCCGGACTTCGGGTTGGGCATCAGGCCGCGAGGCCCGAGGATACGGCCCAGCGGGCCGACCTTGCTCATCATGTCGGGCGTGGCGATGGCCACGTCGAAGTCGGTCCAGCCCTGCTGGATGCGCTGGACCAGGTCGTCGCCGCCGATGAAGTCGGCGCCGGCGTCCTGCGCCTCGCGGGCCTTGTCGCCGCCCACGAAGGCGAGCACCCGCACGGTCTTGCCGGTGCCCGCCGGCAGCGACACCGTGCCGCGCACGATCTGGTCGGCGTGCCGGACGTCCACCCCGAGCCGCACGTGCGCCTCGACGGTCGCGTCGAACTTGACCGTCGACGTGTCCCTGATGACCTCGCACGCCCTGACGGGCGTGAGGCCGGCGTCGCCGTTGGCGCCGAGCGCCTCCTCGACCTTCTTCAGGGCCTCGGCGTACTTCTTGCCGTGCTTGCCCTTAGCCAACGACTTCGAGCCCCATCGAACGTGCCGTGCCCTCGATCATCTTCATCGCCGGCGCGATGTCGAATGCGTTGAGGTCCTTGGCCTTGGCTTCGGCGATCGCCCGGATCTGCTCGCGGGTGACCGTGCCGGCCTTCTCGCGACGCGGCTTCGGCGCGCCCTTCTCGATGCCGGCGGCCTTCTTCAGCATGTTGACCGCCGGCGGGGTGCGGAGCACGAACGTGAAGCTCCGATCCTCGTAGACGGTGATCTCGGCCGGCACGACGTCGCCGGCCTGCTGCGCGGTCCGCTCGTTGTACGAGCGGCAGAACTCCATGATGTTGACGCCGTGCGGACCGAGGGCCGTGCCCACCGGCGGGGCCGGGGTGGCCTTGCCCGCCTGGAGCTCGATCTTCAGTGTCGCCCGGATCTTCTTCTTCGCCATCGGTCTCCTCTGGCCTCCGTCGGCAGGGCTAGTGGACCTTCTCCACCTGGAGCAGGTCCAGCTCCACCGGCGTCTCGCGGCCGAACATGTTCACCAGTACCTTCAGCTTGCCCTTCTCGGCGTTGATCTCGTCGACCTTGCCCAGGAAGTCCGCGAAGGGCCCGTCCACCACGCGCACGCTCTCGCCAACCTGGAACTCGACGCGGATCTGCGGCTCTTGCTTGACCTGCTTCAGGATCGAACGGAGCTCGATCTCCTGCAGGGGGACGGGCTTGTTGCCGGAGCCCACGAAGCTGGTCACGCCGGGCGTGTTGCGGACGACGTACCACGACTCGTCCGACATGACCATCTTGACCAGGACATAGCCGGGGAAGATCCGCTTCTGGACATGCCGGCGCTTGCCGTCCTTGATCTCGATCTCGTCCTCCATCGGGACGAACACCTCGAGGATCTGGTCCTGCATGTCCATGGACTCGATCCGCTTCTCGAGGTTCTTCTTGACCTTCTCCTCGTGCCCGGAGTACGCGTGGATCACGTACCACTGCGCCTCTGCGGGGGCCGACGCGACGTCGGCTCTCTCGGCTGCCATCGCCAAACTCTGTTTCCTTACTTCTTGTAAATGAAATGCTGCGTGAGCTGCGTCAGCGCCGAGTCCACCGCGAAGATGAACATGGCGATGACGCCCACGGTCACGACCACCACGAGCGTGTAGCGGTAGAGCTCCTGGGGGGTCGGCCACACGACCTTCCGCAGCTCATCGAACGTGTCCCGCAGGAAGCGGACGACGCCGGGAGCCTGGTCGGACTGAACACGGCGCCGCGCCTGGATGGCCATCGCCTACCGGGTCTCCCGATGAGCGGTATGGCGCCGGCACCAGCGGCAGTACTTCTTCAGCTCGAGGCGGTCGGGGTCGTTCTTCTTGTTCTTGACCGTCGTGTAGTTCCGGCGCTTGCAGTCGCCGCACTGGAGGGTGATGATCGTTTCCATAGGTCAATCTTCCTGGCTGGGGGACAAAAAGAAGCCTAGTTGTCCTAGGCGCTGTCAATAGTATCAGATGAGGGCCTCTCCCGCCTGCCTAACATGCCGACCATGTCGCATCCCGACTCGACCTTCGTAGCCGTCCTGCACGGGGACCAGACCGGAGAGGAGCTGCTCGTCCAGGCGCTCCGGCTCTTCGACCGGGACGTGATCGGCGCCGACGTGGCGCAGCGGCATTTCGACCTTTCTCTTTCCCACCGGCGGACAACTCGAAACCAGGTCGTGCTGGAGGCCGCGACGGCGCTGCGGGAGGCCGGGTTCGGGATCAAGGCCGCCACGATCACCCCGGAGGACCCCGGCGACGTGGGAAGCCCGAACGCGGTCCTGCGGGCCGCGGTCGACGGGCGGGTGATCGTGCGGACGGGGCGCCGCATCCCCAGCGTGCGGCCGCCCGCGGCGGTGTATGCGCCCATCTCGGTCATCCGGATGGCGGTCGACGACGCCTACGGCGCCCGGGAGTGGCGCGAGGGGGATGACCTGGAGGAGTGGGCGTTCCGCACCGAGCGCATCAGCCGGCGCACCTGCCGGATCGTCGCGGAGCACGCGTTCGCCCACGCCCGGCGCTTCGGCGCGAGCGTCTTCGGCGGGCCGAAGTGGACGGTCAGCCCGGTGTACGAGGGGATGTTCAAGGAGGAGATGGACCGAGCGGCCGGCCGCAACCCGGACGTGCGCTACCAGCCGCAGCTCATCGACGCGACCTATGCGCTGCTGCTGGCGACATCGGGCGAGCCGCTCGTCATCCCGGCTCTCAACCGTGACGGGGACAACCTCAGCGACCTGGTCATGCAGATGTTCGGCACGATCGCCGGCGCGGAGTCGGTGCTGCTGGCGTTCGACGACGCCGGCCAGGTGCGGGTGGCGATGAGCGAGGCGCCGCACGGCACCGCGCCGGCCCTGGAGGGCAAGGACATCGCCAACCCGATGGCCATGCTGCTGGCGGTCGCGAGCGTCCTGCACTACATGCCGGGGCGGGCGTGCCACGCCGCGTCTCGGGCCATCTACGAGGCGACGCTGGAGGCGGTGTCGGACGGGGTCAAGACGGCCGACCTGGGCGGGCACGCGAGCACGACCGAGTTTGCGGACGAGGTCGTTCGGCGTGTCCGGACCAAGGTCGAGGTGTGGACCTCCCTGGCCGACGTGGAGGCGTAAGCGGTCCCTCCCCCCTCGCTGGGGAGGGGGGCCGGCCGCGGCCCGGAGGGGGGGTCGCTCCAAGAGACGGCCTTGTCCGCGCACTTGCCGCCGGATTGCTCATCCCCCACCCCCTCCCCCCTCCCCGCGAGGGGGAGGGGAAGGCTCCCTCGCTTCGCTTCGGTCGTTCTTCGCCTCTCCGTACGCTCCTTCTACGCGTCTTCCGATCGGAATGACCGCTTGCGCGGAGCTAGCTCTATCGACTATAGTTTCGGAGGAGCTAGTTGCGAATGAACAACACGTCGTACCGAAGTCCCTGGGCGCTGGCGATCCTCTCGCTGCTCTTCGAGCGGGACATGCACCCGTACGAGATCCGGCGCAAGGTCCGGCATCGCGGGAAAGACGAGTTCGTCGACCTCCGGCCCGGGTCCCTGTACCGGACGATCGAGCGGCTGGAGCGGGCCGGGCTCGTCGAGCCGGTCGAGACCAGCCGGGAAGGCAGGTTCCCCGAGCGGACCGTCTACCACCTCACCGAACGCGGTCGAGACGAGCTGCTGGACTGGATGCGGGAACTGCTCTCGAAGCCGATCAACGAATACCCCCCGGTGTTGCAGGCGCTCTCCGTGCTGCCGCTCCTGGAGGTCGACGACGTCCGCATGCAGCTCGAGATCCGCATCCTCCGCCTGGAGGGCGAGGTCGCGGCCCTGGAGGCGACGATGCGCCGCCTCGCCGACGTGCTGCCGCGGATTTTCCAGGTCGAGAGCGAGTACGCCCTGGCGCTGCGCCGGGCCGAGCTCGCCTGGATGTCGGCCCTCGTCGAGGACCTCCGGACCGGCCGGCTGGCATGGTCGCAGGAGCAGCTGCGGGCCGAGTGGGGCGACCAGGACGAAGACCGTCCGCTCGACCTCCCGACCGGCCTGGAGGTGCTCGATGGCGGCGGGGAGGACCAGACCATGTCCTAGTCCGGAAGGCCCGGCGGCGGGTTGCCGCCCGCCGCCAGGGGTCACCTCCGAGTCGGTCCCGCAGCGAGCGGGGTCCAGCCCGGCACTCGTCGCCGCCAAGCATACCTGGACCACGCTCCGCGGGCGAGCCCTCGTTCACACTCGATAAGGAGCGATCGATCATGCAGTCTCGTCGCGTGAATCCGTGGGCGGTGCTGGTGGTGCTGTCCCTCGGCCTCTTCATGACGCTGCTCGACCTCACGATCGTCAACATCGCGATCCCGAGCCTGGTCGACGGCATCCACGCGAGCCTCGACCAGGTGCTCTGGGTGCTCAACGCGTACAGCTTGGCCTACGCCGTGCTGCTCATCACCTCCGGCCGGCTGGGCGACGTGCTCGGCCCCCGCACCCTCTTCGTCGCCGGCCTGGTCGTCTTCACCGCTGCATCCGCGTTCAGCGGCCTGGCCCACGACCCGACCCAGCTGATCGCCGGGCGGGCCGCACAGGGCGTGGGCGCGGCGCTGCTCGCCCCGCAGAGCCTGGCGATCCTGCTCAGCATCTTCCCGCCGGAGCGGCGCGGGCCCACCTTCGCCGTGTTCGGCATCCTGGCCGGCCTCGCGGTGGTGGCCGGTCCGACGCTGGGCGGCTTCATCGTCACCAACGTGGGCTGGCGCTGGATCTTCTACGTCAACGTCCCGGTCGGCATCGCCGTCGTCGTGGCCGCCCTGCTGCTGGTGCCGGACATCCGGCCCGGGCGGCGCCATCGCCTGGACCTGCTCGGCGTCGCGCTGGCGACGGCCGGCCTGTTCTGCCTCGTGTTCGGCCTGATCGAGGGCCAGCGCTACGACTGGGGCACCGTCACCGGCTTCCTGACGATCCCGGAGATCATCGGCGCCGGCGTGGCGCTGCTGCTCGTGTTCCTTGGCACCCAGGCGCTTCGCCAGGGCCGCGAACCGCTGCTGCCCTTTGCCGTGTTCCGCGACCGCAACTTCTCGGTGATGGCCCTCGTGCTCTGCGCGATGGGGTTCGCGGTCGTCGGCCTGTACCTGCCGCTGACCATCTACTACCAGTCGGTGCTGGGCCTGAGCGCGATCGCTGCCGGCCTCACGGTGGCCGTCCAGCCGCTGGCGATGATGTTCAGCTCCGGGTTCGCCAACAGCCCGGCGGGCGCGCGCATCGGCGCGAAGCGCCTGCTCGTCGTGGGCCTCCTGCTGCTCGCGGCCGGCTCGGCGTTCATCGCCTGGACGGTCCGCGCCGACTCGGGCCGCTGGGACTTCGTGCCCGGGCTCGTGCTCAGCGGGATCGGCATGGGCTTCATCTGGACGCCGGTCTTCAACCTCGCCACGCGCGACCTGCGGCCGGACCTGGCCGGCGTGGCGTCCGGCGTCCTCAACACGATCCAGGAGCTGGGCGCGGTGGTGGCGAGCGCCGCCGTCGGGGCCGTGCTCCAGAACCGGCTGGCGACCGAGCTCCACGACCACGCCGTGGTGTCGGCCCGCCAGCTGCCGGAGCAGTTCCAGGACCGGTTCGTGGCCGCCTTCAGCGGCGCGGCGACGGGCGGACTGGAGATCGGCGCCGGCCAGACGGGGAGCAGCATGCCGATCCCGGCCGGTGTGCCGGCACAGGTGGCGCAGCAGCTCCAGCTGCTCGCGCACAGCACGTTCACGCACGCGTTCGTGGACGCGATGCGTCCGACCCTGATCCTTCCGATCGTCGTGATCGTAGCGGCGGCGGTTGTCGCCGGCGCCGCCCGCGGGAGGTCCGGGACCCAGTCCGAACCAGGGCGTGAGGAGGAAGAGCCGGAGGCCCTCAGCGCGTAAAACCAGGGACATGCTGTACGTCGGGACCTCGGGCTGGCAGTACCGGGACTGGCGGGACAGCTTCTATCCGCGAGGAGTGGCGCAGTCCGGATGGCTGCGCCACTACGCGGACCGCTTCGCGGCGGTGGAGGTGAACAACTCCTTCTACCGCCTGCCCGAGCGGGCGACGTTCGAGGCCTGGCGCGCGGCGACGCCCGACGACTTCGTCTTCGCCATCAAGATGAGCCGCTATCTGACCCATGTCCGCCGGCTGCGCGACCCGGAGGAGCCGGTGCGGCGGTTCTTCGAGCGGGCCGAGGGGCTGGGCGAGAAGCTGGGCCCGGTGCTGCTCCAGCTCCCGCCCACCCTCCAGGTCGACCTCGCCCGCCTGGCCGGCGCGCTCGACCGCTTCCCGCCCGGCGTCCGCGTCGCCGTGGAGCCTCGTGACGACTCGTGGTTCGATGAGGGGCTGCGGACGCTGCTCGCGGAGCGCGGGGCCGCGCTCTGCCTGGCGGACTCGCCGCGCCGCGTCACCCCCGTCTGGCGTACGGCGGCGTGGGGCTTCGTGCGCTTTCACGAGGGCCAGTCGACGCCGCGACCCTGCTACGGCGAGAGTGCGCTGACGACGTGGGCCGAGCGGATCGCCTCACTGTGGGACGACCGTGCGGACGTCTTTTGCTACTTCAACAACGACGCCCGCGCCTGCGCGGTGCGCGACGCGATCACGTTCGCCGGGCTGGCCCGGCGGGCGGGCCTCCAGCCGACCCGGGTCCCGGAGGCCGGCGAGGTTCGGCTGGCGGTGTGACCGCCTCCCCGGCGACCGTCGAGAGTCGGGTCAGGTAGCCGCGCCAGCCCGCCGCGTGCTTGGGCGCCTCGGCCTCCGGGAGGCCGCTGTGGACGATGCTGACGCGGGTTCCCTCGCCCTCGGGCCGCAACGTGACCTCCAGCGTGCTCACCTCGGGCGGGAACTCCGCCGAGCCGCCCCGGCCCCACGAGATCACGAGACGGCGGGGAGGATCCACCTCCAGATAGCGGCCCCGGACCGAGCTGCCCCCGAACAAGATCGTGAACTCACCGCCGGGGCGCGGGTCCAGCACCGCGAGGTCGCCCATCCACCGGACCAGTGCCTCGGGCCGGGTGAAGTAGTCGAAGACGAGGCGCGGCCGGGCCGCGACGTAGACCGAATCCCGGTACGGCTCAGCGGTCAGGATCGGACTCCACGGCCGCCTTGAGCCGCCCCAGGCCGCCGGGCCAGAGGTCACTGAGGAACGTCTCGAGCACCTCGAGGCCGCGGGGATCGATGACGTAGAGACGGCGCTTGCCATCGCGGCGGACGCCCACCAGCCGGGCGTCGGCGAGCACCCGCAGGTGCTGGGACACCGCCTGCTGGGTGATGTCGAAGTGCCGGCCGATCTCCCCCGCCGAGCGCGGCCCGTCGCGGACCAGGCGCAGCATCGCCTGCCGGTTGGGCTCCGCCAGCGCCCGGAGCACGGCCTCGCTGCTCATCCGACCAGTGTGACAGCAGGTCCGCCTGGCGCTCAAGCGTTGACTTGTACAAGTAATCACTTGTATGTTGGTGGCAGGAGGCAGACACGATGACCGAAGGTTCCGACGCCCTGACCGTGGCCCGCGCGTACCACCGCGCGTGGACCGGCACCGACTTCGAGCTCGCGGCGAGCTACCTCGCCGACGACCTGGAGACGGACGTCCCGATCAACAGCTATCGATCGAAGGCCGAGTGGCTGGACGCCGTCCGGGGAACGCGCCGCCTCACCTCGCGGGTGAGCGTCCTGGCCGAGCTTGGCGACGACGACGAGGCGATCCTTCTCTACGACCTGGCGCTCGACCCGATCGGCGAGCTCCGGGTCGCGGAGCACTTCGCGGTCGCGGACGGTCGCATCACCCGCATCCGCCACGTCCACGACACCGCTGCTCTGCGCGCCGCCGGTTTCGCCCGGTGATGGCCGGCGTTCCGCAGGCAGGGACGGGTTGAGCCATCTGTGGCACGTATCTGGCACGATGTCCGCGTGAACGTCCGCGCCGAGCACGTCGGGAGCCTGCTTCGTCCGCCCGAGCTGCTGGAGGCGCGGGCCGCCCGCGCCCGCGGCGAGCTCGACGACGAGAGACTGCGTCAGGTCGAGGACGAGGCGGTGATGGCCGCGATCGCGCTGCAGCGGGATGCGGGCGTCGAGGTCTTCACCGACGGCGAGATGCGGCGTGCGACCTGGATGGCCGGGATCCTCGAGTCCCTGGGGGGCGTGGTCGAGGTCACGGCGGCACGCGTGGGCTGGCACAGCGACCGCGGCGAGGCCCCGCCCATCGAGGAGACCGACTTCGCCACGGTCGCGGTGAGCTCGAAGCTGAGCCAGCGGGTGCCCCTCACCAGCGTCGAGGCGGCGTTCCTGGCCGAGCACGCGCCCGGCCCGTACAAGATCACGATGATGAGCTCGTCGATGGGCGCGCTGCTCTGGAGGCCGGGAATCAGCGAGTCCGCCTACCCGTCGGTCGGCGACATGATGCGCGACCTGGTGGACCTCCAGGCGCGCGAGATCGAGGGCCTGATCGACCAGGGCGTCCGCTGGATCCAGCTCGACTCGCTCGCCTACAACCAGGTCATCGACGACCAGTTCAGGGGCCAGCTCGGGGCGCGGGGAGCGGTCGAGCCAGCGGCGATCCTGGACATGGCGGTCCGCGTGGACAACCAGCTCATCCGCGCAGCACGCGACCGAAGCCCGGAGGTCACCGTCGGCCTGCACATGTGCCGTGGCAACAACCGGAGCGCCTGGATGGCGCAGGGCAGCTACGAGCCCGTGGCCGAGCGCCTGTTCGGCGAGGTCGACGTCGACCGCTTCCTGCTCGAGTACGACACCGAGCGGGCGGGCGGGTTCGAGCCGCTGCGCTTCGTACCCCGGGGCAAGACGGTGGTCCTGGGCCTGATCTCGTCCAAGTTCCCCGAGCTGGAGGCGAAGGACGACCTGCGTCGCCGGATCGACGATGCGGCGCGCTATGTGCCGCTCGAGGACCTGGCCCTGAGCCCGCAGTGCGGCTTCGCGTCCAACGCGTCGAGCACGCCGGGGAATGTCCTCACGGTCGACGAGCAGCGGCGCAAGCTGGAGCTGGTGGCCGAGACCGCCCGCCTGGTCTGGGGCTGAGCGCCGGCCCAGGAAGCGCACATCGGTCCAGATGTGCGGTTCCTGGGGCACCTGGCCTGGGGCTAGCCGGTCTGGAGCTTCCTGAACGCTTCCGCGTACTCGAAGCCGACCTTCTCGCCGGTCTGGCGCATGCGGTCCTTGATCCACTTGCCCGGACCGTCGGCGCCCAGATCCCGACCCTGGAACTGGCTGCGGTGGCACAGGATCGCCTCGATCTTCCGGTCAACCAGGCCGGTCGCGTCGACGTAGTGGTCCGGGTTGTCGAAGCCGGGCAGCCAGACCTCCTTGACCCGGTGGGCCTCGAGTCCCTCATCCAGCAGCTCCGGGTACGCCCGCGGGTTGCGCGCGTCGGGGTACACGGCGCTGAGGGTGGCCTCGCCCACGGCGAGGTGGTCCGGATGCGACGCGCCGATGCCGATGCCCAGGGTCCGCACGGGGAGATGGGTCAGCACCAGGTCCGGCCGGTATCGGCGGATCTCCCGCGCGATGGCCTTGCGCAGCTCGGCGGTCGGCGCCAGCGAGCCGTCGCGGAAGCCGAGGAACACGACGTCCTTGACGCCCAGCACCTCGGCGGCCGCGCGCTGCTCCGCGTACCGGGTGGCGCTGAGCTCCGCGTCCGGAACGGTCGGGTCCTCGCCGCCCTGGCATCCATCGCTGCAGATCACGTAGAAGACGTCCGCGCCGTCGTCCGCCAGCTTCGCGATGCTGGCGCCGAACCCGAACTCCGGGTCGTCGGGGTGGGCGCTCACGACCAGGACCCGCTCGTACGTTCCGTTCTTGTGCTCTTCAGCCACGGCGTCTGAGAGTAAAACAGGCGGCGGTGCCGCCGTCTTCCCGGTCCCCCAGGCTGACCTCGCCGCCCATGCCCCGAGCCAGGCCCCTGGCCACGAACAGGCCCAGGCCGGCGCCGCTCGCGTTGGGGTCCAGCCGGGAGAACCGCGCGAATGCCCGTTCCCGCTGGTCGGGCGGGATCCCGGGGCCGCGGTCCAGGACCGTCACGCGGACCATGTCGTCCTCGGCGCGAACGGTGACGGTCAGGATGTCGCCGGACGGCGTGTGGCGATGGGCGTTCTGCACCAGCGCGCGCAGGGCACGCACCGCGTGCTCCCGGTCCGCCTCGACCACCAACCCGTCCGCCGATCCGATCTCGACCCTGCGCGCCGGTTCCTCGCGGTGGACCGCTTCGACCGCCTCCTCGACCACGCCCTGGACGTCGACGGGTTCCACCGCGAAGTGGACGTCGCCGATGTCCAGGTGGACGGCGATCATCATGTCGTCGATCAGCTCCGACATCTCCGCGGCGCTCCGATCGATCATCGCCAGCATCTGCTGCCGGCTCGGCGGAGGCAGGGCGTCGGCGTCGTCGATGAGCAGGGTCGACGCGCCGCGGATCACCGTCAGCGGGCGGCGCAGCTCGTGGCCGAGGACGCGCAGGATGTCGGCGCAGGGGTCGCTCAGCGCACCACCTCCACCTTGACGAGGTTGGTCCTGCCCGCCTCGCCGACGGGCACGCCGGCGACGAACACGATGCGGTCCCCCTGCCGTACCAGCCCGGCCTCCACGGCCGCCTTCGTCCCCGTCGCGATCATGTCGTCTGTATCGGCGCCGTGCGCCACTGCAAGCGGCACCACGCCAGCGTACAGCGCGGTCAGCCGAAGCACCTCGGGGTACCTGCTCGCCGCGATCACGGGCACCACCAGACGCGCCTTGCTCACCCGGCGCGCAGTAGCGCCCGACTCCGTGAAAGCGACGATGGCGCGCGCGCCCACCTGCTCGGCGATGGCAGCGGCCGCGCGCGCGATCGCGGTGCCCGTCGAGCCCGGCTCGCGGAGTGCGTCGCGGGAGCGCAGGTACGCTGGGTGCGCCTCCGCAGCCAGGCAGATGCCCGCCATCGCGCGCACGGCGTCTACCGGGTGAGCCCCGATGGACGTCTCCTGCGACAGCATCACGGCGTCGGTGCCGTCCCAGATCGCGTTCGCCACGTCCGAGGCCTCGGCGCGGGTCGGGCGGGTGGAGCTGACCATCGACTCCAGCATCTCGGTCGCGGTGATGACAGGGATGCCCGAGCGGTTGCAGCGCTCGATGACATCCTTCTGCACGGCCGGCACCTTCGCGAGCGACAGCTCGACGCCGAGGTCGCCGCGGGCGACCATCACCGCGTCGACGCAGCCCAGGATCTCGGACAGGTGCCTGATCGCCTCGGCGCGCTCCAGCTTGGCGATCACCGGCGTCCGCAGCCCGCACGCCGCCAGGGCGTGCCGGCACGCCTCGACGTCCTGGGCGCCGCGCACGAAGGACAGGGCGACGTAGTCGAAGCCCAGGCCCGCGCCGAGGCGGATGTCGGCGAGGTCCTTGTCGGTGAGGGCGGGCAGGTCGAGCGGCCGGCCGGGCGCGACCACGCCCTTGAGCGCCTCCAGCGGCCCGCCCCTGGTCACGGTGCACACCGCGGAGTCGGCGGTTGTCTCGTGGACGCGGAGCTCGACCTGGCCGTCCGCCAGCAGCACGCGGTCCCGCGGCCGCAGCGCGGCGATCAGCTCGGGGTGGCTCACGGGGACCAGGTCGGGGCCACCGGTGACGGGTCGGGCCGTCAGGGTCACGCGGCTGCCGCGGGCGAGTCGGACCTGCGGCGGGTCGAAGGTGCCCGTGCGGATCTTCGGCCCCTGCAGGTCCTGCAGCAGCGCCACGTACCGGCGGCAGGCACGGCCGGCCTGGCGCACGACCTCGACCGTGCGCCGGTGGCTGTCGGCGTCACCGTGCGAGAAGTTGAGCCGCGCCACGTCCATGCCGGCCGTGACGAGGCGGCGCACGACCGCCGGCGACGCGCTCGACGGCCCGAGCGTGCAGACGATCCTCGTCCGCCGCATCAGGCGCGCTGGCGGGTCACTTCGTACAGCAGGGCGGCGGCCGCCGCCGACGCGTTGAGGCTGGCGAGCCGGCCCGCCATCGGGAGACGGACGCGGGCGTCGCACCGCTCCCGCACGAGGCGGTGCACGCCGTGGCCCTCGCCGCCGACGACCAGGCACACCGGCTGGGTGAGGTCGAACTGCCACGGCAGCAGCTCCCCGCGGGGGTCGAGCGCCACGCACCAGATGCCCGCACGGCGGATCTCCGAGACGGCCGACGGCAGCCCGGCCACGCGAGCCAGCCGGAGGTGCTCGCTGGCGCCGGAGCTGGCCTTGACCGCGGCCGCGGACAGCGGCGCGGATCGCCGCTCGGGCAGCACCACGCCGTCCGCGCCGGCGGCCTCGGCGCTGCGCAGGATGGCGCCGAGGTTCTGCGGATCCTCGATGCCGTCGAGTGCGAGGAGCAGCCGCGGCTCGGCGTCGAGCAGCTGCCGGAGGGTCAGGAAGGTGCGCGGCTTCAGCTCGGCGATGACGCCCTGGTGGGCGCCCTGCGCGAGGGCGGCGATGCGGGCCTGCGGCACCTCCTCGACCGGAGCCGCGGTCCGGAGCTCGTCCAGACGCGGGTCCGGGTCCAGTCCCTCGGCGAGGAGGACGCGCTTGACCCGCCCGGCGCGGACGGCCTCGAGCACGGCGTTGCGGCCGTAGATGAGGTCGTCGCGACGTCTCGTCTCGGCCGGGCCGGCCTCGCGCGGTTCGCGCTGGACGGCCGGCGGCCGCCGCGGCTGCTGCCGCGGTGCCTGCTGTCGGGGAGCGGCCTGGCGCGCCGCCGGCCGCTGCTGAGCCGGCCGGCGCCCGGCCGCCTCCTGCCGAGCGCCCTGCTGCAGCGGCGGCCGGGCGCCGCCCTGCGGGCGGGACGGCTTGCCGTCCGAGGGTTTGCCGCCGGACGGCTGCCGGCGCTTCACCCGCTCACCGCCGGGCGACCTTCCAGCGGACGCCCTCGCGGGAGTCCTCGAGCACGATCCCCCGATCTCGCAGGTCGTCCCGGATCCGGTCCGCGGTCGCGAAGTCGCGGCTGCGCCGCGCCTCCTCGCGCTGCGCGATCAGGCGCTCCTCCGCGGCGTCCAGCGTGACCTCCTCCTCGCGCAGGACGTCCAGGTGCGCGTCGAGGTCCTCCAGCAGCCCCAGCAGCGCCTCGCGCCCGGCGGGTCCCACCCGGCCGGCGTCCAGGGCGGCGTTCGCCTCGCGCACCACCTCGAACACGATGCCCAGTCCCTCGGGGAGGTTGAGGTCGTCGTCGAGCGCGTCCCGGTACCCGTCGCGCGCGTCCTGCACCGACTGGAACAGGCCGCTGTCGTCCGAGCGCAGCCCGGGCTCGAGGCGCCGCACCCGATCCGCGAAGTCCCGCAGCCGCGCCAGCTGTGCCGCCGCGCCCACCAGGCCCTCGTCCGTCAGCCGCAGCTGCGACCGGTAGTGGGCGTTGCCGAGCAGGAACAGCCGTACCGCCAGCGGGTCGTGGCCGGCCGCCTCCACGTCGCGGAGCGTTGCGAAATTGCCCTCGGTCTTCGACATCTTGGCGCCGGTGTCGTCGGTCACGTGCGCCGAGTGCACCCAGTAGCGCGCGAACTGGCGGCCGGTCGCCGCCTCGGACTGCGCGATCTCGTTCTCGTGGTGCGGGAACAGCAGGTCCATGCCCCCGGCGTGGATGTCGAGCGTCTCGCCCAGGTACTGCATCGCCATCGCCGAGCACTCGATGTGCCAGCCGGGGCGTCCGCGCCCGAACGACGCCTCCCACGCGGCGCCGACGCGCTCGTCGTCCTGCTTGGCTCGCTTCCACAGCGCGAAGTCGGTGGCCGACTCCTTCTCGTACTTGTCCGTCGCGACGCGGGCGCCGGCGCGCAGGCCGGCCCGGTCCAGGTGGGAGAGGGCGCCGTACTGCGGAAAGCTGGCGATCCGGAAGTAGACGTCGCCGTCCACCTCGTACGCGTGGCCCTCCTCCATCAGGCGCTCGATCAGCGCGATCATCTCCTCGATGTGCCCGGTGGCGCGCGGGTAGGCCTCGACCTCCTGCGCCCGCAGCGCGCGCACGTCCTCCAGGAAGGCCTCCACGTACGGCCTCGTGTACTCGGAGATGGTCTCGCCGGCGGCGGCCGCCTGCTCGATGATCCGGTCGTCGACGTCGGTGATGTTGATGAGCTGCTCCACGCGGTAGCCCGAGACGCGGAGGTGGCGGCGCAGCAGGTCGTAGACGAGGAAGGTGCGCCAGTTGCCGACGTGGGCGAAGTTCCACACCGTCGGACCACACGTGTACAGGCGCGCGACGCCCGGCTCGATCGGCCGGAACTCCTCCTTGCGGCCCGTCAACGTGTTGTGCAGGTGCAGCGTCATTCCCTTGTCTCCAGCAGTGCCACCGCCTGGGCCGCGATGCCCTCGCGACGGCCCATCGCGCCGAGGCCCTCCGGTGAGGTCGCTTTGACGCCCACACGTGACGCCTCCACCCCCAGCCGGCCGGCGAGCGTGTGCGCCATGGTACCGAGATGCGGCTGCAGTCGCGGCTCCTGGGCCGTGATCACGCTGTCCACGTTGACCACTCGATAGCCGGCAAGGGCCACGAGGCGCACGGTCTCGTCCAGCAGGACGAGCGACGACACGCCCGCGTACCGCGGGTCCGTGTCCGGGAAGTGCTCGCCGATCGTGCCCAACGCGGCGGCGCCCAGCAGCGCGTCGATCACCGCGTGCGTCAGGACGTCCGCGTCCGAATGACCGCGCAGACCGCGGGGATGCGGGACCTCCACGCCCCCGAGCACCAGCGGCCGCCCGTCCACGAACCCGTGGAGGTCGTATCCGATGCCGATTCGCACCCTATGCGGACGCCCTCGGCGCCTCCTGTTCGCGGATGAGCGCCTCCAGTACCTCCAGGTCGGCCAGCGTCGTGAGCTTCACGTTCGTCGGGTCGCCCGGGACCACCGCCACCTCGTGCCCGGCCGCCGCCACCAGCTGGGCGTCGTCGTCGCCCACCAGACCGGCGTCCGCGGCCTCGTAGTGGGCGCGCTCCAGCAGCGCGTACCGGAAGCCCTGCGGGGTCTGGGCCAGGACCAGCCGCGAGCGGTCCAGGCTCTCGACCACCCGGCCGCCCTCCACGCGCTTGACGGCGTCGCGCGGCGGCAGGCCGGGGATGGCGGCGCCCGTCTGGATGGCCGCCGCGATCACGCGCCGCACCAGCGCGGCGGACGCCATCGGCCGGGCGGCGTCGTGCACGAGCACGTAGTCGCAGCCCTCCAGCGCCTTCAGGCCGATGCGGACCGACTGCTGCCGGGTGTCGCCGCCGGGCCGGACGACGACCGGCTTGGCCGGCGCCAGCGCGGCGACCTCGCGCTCGGCTAACTCCATGCGGGAAGGGGGCCCGACGACCACCACCCGGCTGATCTCGTCCAGGGCAAGACACAGCGCGACGGCCCGCGCGAGGGCCGTGCGCCCGTTCAGCTCGACGAGCGCCTTGGCGCCGCGGCCGAGGCGCGTGCCCAGCCCCGCGGCCGCCACGATGGCTCCGATCTCCACAGGCGATTCCTCCTTGCCCAGTCCATTTCTCAGCTCGCGGCTCGCGCCGCCTCCCGTCCCGGAACGAACCGCTCGACCGCCTCCGCGAGCTCCCCCACCTCGATGAGTTCGAGGCCGGGCGGCGCCGTGACCGAGCCGCGGGGCACGATTGCGTGGACGAAGCCGCGCCGCGCCGCCTCCTGCAGGCGCCGCTCCATGCGGCCGACCCGCCGGACCTCGCCGGCCAGGCCAAGCTCGCCGATCACGACCGTCTCGGCCGGCAGCGCCCGCTCCCGCAGGCTGCCCGCGATGGCCAGCGCGACGGGCAGGTCTGCCGCCGGCTCCTGGATCCGAAGCCCGCCGGCCACGTTGACGTACACGTCGGATGCCTTCAGGTCGACCTTCGCCCGCTTCTCCAGCACCGCGATGATCATGTGCAGGCGGTTGGGGTCCAGCCCGTTGGCGGCCCGCCTCGGCAGCCCGTACTGCAGGGAGGCAGCCAGCGCCTGCAGCTCGACCAGCAGCGGCCGGCTGCCCTCCATGGCCGGCAGGACCGCGGTGCCGGGCACCGAGCGGTGGTCGCCCAGCAGGACCGCGCTGGGGTCGCGCACCTCGGACATGCCGTCCTCGCCCATCGCGAAGATGCCGATCTCCTCGGTCGAGCCGAAGCGGTTCTTCGCGGCCCGCAGGATGCGGAACTCCTGCCCCCGCTCGCCCTCCAGGTAGAGCACGGTGTCGACCATGTGCTCGAGGACGCGAGGGCCGGCGATCGCCCCTTCCTTCGTGACGTGGCCGATCAGGAACGTCGGCACCCCTGTGGCCTTGGCGACCCGGAGCAGCCGCGCCGCCGCCTCCCGGACCTGGCTGACGCTGCCGGGCGCCGCGTCGACGGCGGGGTCGTGCATCGTCTGGATGGAATCGACGATGGCCACGGCCGGTGCCTCGCGCTCGATCGCGGCCACCACCGTCTCCAGGTCGGTCTCGGCCAGCAGGAGCATCCCGGGCGCGGCCACGCCCAGGCGCCGGGCCCGCAGGCCGACCTGCTGGGCCGACTCCTCGCCGGACGTGTAGAGCACCCGGCGGCCCGCCGCCGCGGCCTGGGCCGCCAGGTGCATCACCAGCGTCGACTTGCCCACGCCGGGCTCGCCGCCCAGCAGCACGAGGCTGCCGGGCACGACACCGCCCCCGAGCGTGCGGTTCAGCTCGTCCCAGGCCAGCGGAAGCCGCGGCGCCGCGTCCACGTCGACCTCGGTGATCGGCACGGGACGCGCCGGTCCGGCGGTCGGGCCGCGGGCGTCGCGGCCGGCGCCGCGGGGTGCCCTGAACTCCTCGAGGGTGTTCCAGGCGCGGCAGTGCGGGCACTGTCCGGCCCAGCGGATGGACTCGCCCCCGCACTCCCGGCAGACGAACGCGACGCTGGACTTCGACATGGGCTCCCTACTCTGGCGATGGTCGTGGCGGATTTACAAGTCATGAGCGTGCCTTTTCCCGGCGCCCGACCGTTATGTGAGACGGAAGAGGCCGGGAAACCGGCCCCCTCTACCCCCTTCCTTGGCTGCGCCGCCCTGACTACCCCCGGGGCGGCGCACCTTTCTCCTCCCGTTCCCGCGGTCCAGCGTACCCGCCATCGCCGGAGCGTCGCCGGGGAGGCTTTACAGGCCCACCGAAAAACGCATGACATTTGGCCGGACGCGAGTTCGAGAATGCGGGGTGCGGCGACGGCTTCGCCGCCGGCAGCGCGTGAGGAACCGAGGATGAGCTCGACAGGATCGATGACCGACGACGACGTGCGCGTCCTGTTCGTTGAGGACGACCCCGCCGTGGCGCACATGTACAAGCTGAAGCTGGAACTGGACGGCTACGCAGTGGACCTGGCTGCCGACGGCGTGCAGGCCGTCGAGATGGCGGTGGGCAACCCGCCCGACCTGATCTTCCTGGACATCAGGCTCCCCAAGATGGACGGCCTGGGCGTCCTGGAGGCCCTGCGGAGCGACGAGCGCACCCGCGCGGTGCCGGTCGTCATCCTGTCCAACTACAGCGAGCACGAACTGGTGGACCGCGGCCTCCGTCTGGGGGCCCTGGAGTACCTGGTCAAGTCGCAGACGACCCCGGC